>NZ_QLJK01000043.1:0-29263 GCF_003950715.1 Sphingomonas sp. S-NIH.Pt3_0716
CGCGCATGGTTCGCCCTCGCCTAAGCATGGGGATAGGCGCCGGCCCGTCCGGCGTAACCCCCGTTTCCTGCTTACTCCGAGGGCGGGCCAACTTCACCGCACGAACATACGGTCTAGGGGCTACTCAGTTGGACCCAAAATTCGGCCGGATAGTTCAACGATTTAATGGTCAGGAAACTCCGAGAACTGAGAATGGCCGATGGCCGATGTGCATTGTTCGTTGCACGACACAATCGCATCTCCATGAGTGCGTTCATGTACCGAGTACGCAAAGGCATGCCGGTTGATGAAGCAGCCACTTTACCGCCGCAAAACAAGCCATCTTGATAATCACGCCAGGTGACAACCTCTCCGCACAGCGCTGTGCGCGACCACTGCTAATCGAATGCAAGACCATCTCGGCTGTGCGGCCATCGCATTGCCCATGACAGACGATAAAATTGGTCGATGGACGATCCGCAATCGTTGACCCTGCAAACCTCACCCCCGAGCAACAAGCGATCGTCGACGAATTGTTTCGGCGAAAGTTCGAAGCAACCGGCTTTGATAAACTGCGGCCATAGGCGAGGCTGTTATCCTGAATAGGTGATGAACGTATTACCCTTTCCGAAACTTCGGCAATAGGTCACAAAATCACCACCGTTAACGCCTCCGACCATGACCTCAAAGATCGAAGCTACTTACCTCATGACGGTCTGATGAGGCTGGGCTCGACGCTTCCACGTCCCCGCTATTTAGCTCCTTACCGCGAAATGCGAAGCCGAATGCAGCCAGTCGAGCGATCAGCCGTGCACGTCGCTGCGTACCCACAAGCTAACGGACCCCGGCGCCACCCGCACCGTCAATCGCCCCTCCCCGTCCGCGACACGCTCTTCGTCGCAATGCCCAAGATAGTCGACAAAGGCAGCGTCGGCATGATCGCGACCCAGTTCCACCGTCTTTTCCATGGTGTCACGGTTGGTAAGAATGAGGATGGCGCCCGCTTGCTCATGAGTGCCATGCCGCACGACTATAAGGCAGTACGGGTCGTCAAAAATGTCCGTCTGCGCGCCATGAGCGAAGCGCTGCCGCGCCTGGACTAACCGTGGCAGACAATCAACAGGAGCAATCATTATGTCATGCACCTTGCCGTCGCTCCCTGTGTCGCTGTAGCGCGCGCCATAAAGGTCGGGATGGAAGAGACAGGGCGTCCCCTGCTCGCGCATGAGGATCAGAGCATAGGCGTGCGGCTTGAACCAGTCTTCGACCGGCGCCTCCAGTGCCTGCAAAGGCTGCGTGTCATGATTGCCGACGATCGTCACGGCATGGTCTGGCATCGCAGCGACAAGCGTGTCGTCGAAAAGGGTGCGAAGGTCAAAGTCGCCACCGGCGCGTGACGCCTCGCGAAAGCGGTGATGTAGCGCTACATCGAACAGCATCAGCTGCCGGTCGACTTGCTCAAGATATTGGCCAAGCGCCGCCATGTCGGGGTGCCAATATTCCGCGACCACAAAAAGCTCGGGATCGACACTCTCGCGCATATGGCCAACCCAGTCGCGAAAGAACCAGGCGGGTATATGCTTCGCCGCGTCCAGACGAAATCCGTTGCAGGGCACCTGCTCGGCGATCCAGCGCCCCCAATATTTCAGCTCCTCATAAACGGCTTGATTCCGGAACTCGACGTCGGCGCCCATCAGATAGTCATAATTGCCATTCTCGCCGTCGACCTCGTCATGCCATTCTCCATCGCCATATTCGTTCACCAGGCGGAAAACGCCATCCTCGTCCGGCTGCTCGACATGATCGACGCCGGTGAAACATCTGCTGTCCCACACGAATTCTGAATATTGGCCCTGTCGGCCCGGGAAGGTGAAGCGCGTCCAGGCATGAGCCTCGAAAGCCTCGTCCTCGAACTGGTTGCGATCGTCTGGGTTGGCCCGGCGTACGCGCACAGGCTCGACTTCGTCCGCGCCAATCTTGTGATTGAAGACAACATCGAGGATCACGCCGATACCGGCGTCACGCAGGGCCTTCGTCGCGCCTTCAAATCCGGTCCGATCGCCATAGCGGGTCGCGATCGCTCCCTTCTGGTCGAACTCGCCAAGGTCGAAAAGGTCGTAGCTGTCATAGCCCACCGACTGCTGTCCGGATGCGCCCTTGTAGGCTGGCGGTAGCCAGACATCCGTCACGCCCATTGCAGCAAGCTCGCAAGAGGCCTTGACCACTTCATTCCAGAGCGAGCCATCGGCGGGATAATACCAGTGAAAGAATTGAAGCAGCGTGCGCGGAGCCATGGCAAATCCTTGAACGGAGGCCGCCGCTCAACGAGCCAAAGTTATGCCGGTTGCAGCGCAACAAAAATTCTCGCTGATCTGGATCAGTCGCTGCATCCATTGGGCTTCCTGCGCGTTTATCGCTGGCCGCGCATTGCGGTATCGGATGGAGGACTGCGTGCAGGATAATCTAGACGACCGCATTCGGGTACGGGCACATGCCATCTGGGAAGCGCAGGGTCATCCTGAGGGGCTTGCCGAAGAACATTGGCGTCAGGCGGCCGAGGAAGTGGCGCAGGTCGACAAGTTGGCCGAGCTTCCCCCTCCCGCTGCGACAGGAGCAGCGGCAAAGGCGCTGACCAGGCCGAAAGTGCCCAAACCGACGGTCTGACCCCGTTGGTTCTCGCCCGCCCCCGCCATGACAGGACCGAGCCGCATTGAGCCAGCATCCTGACCGCCTCGAGAGCGGATCACCCTATCCTCTTGGCGCAAGTTTTGACGGGCTTGGCGTCAACTTCGCCATTTTTTCAGCCAATGCCGATCGGATCGAACTTTGCCTGTTCGATCCCGGAGGCCGCAAGGAAATCGCACGGCTGACCTTGCCCGAATGTACCGATGAGGTCTGGCACGGCTACCTGCCCGACGCACGGCCGGGCCTCCTCTATGGCTATCGCGTCCATGGCCCTTACGCCCCCGAACAGGGCCATCGCTTCAATCCCAACAAGCTGCTGCTCGATCCCTATGCCCGACGGCTGTCTGGCGCCATCAGATGGAATGATGTGCTGCACGGCTATCCGGTCCGCGGCCGGCGCAGGGATCTGGGATTCGACAGACGCGACAGTGCCAGTGCCATGCCCAAGGCTGTGGTCACCCACGACAGTTTCGACTGGTCGCGCGATGTCCGCCCGAACGTTCCCTGGTCGGAAACAGTGATTTATGAAGCGCATGCCAAGGGCCTGACCAAGCTGCTGGAGGCGGCCCCCGCGCAGGAGCGCGGCACCTTTGCGGCGCTCGCCCATCCCAGGGTCATCGACCATATGAAGCGGCTGGGCATCACGACGCTCGAGTTGATGCCGATCCATGCCTTCACGCAGGATCGCTTCCTGCTGGAAAAAGGCCTTCGTAATTATTGGGGCTATAACAGTCTGAGCTTCTTCGCGCCCGAGCCAGGCTATTTTTCCAGCGATAGCCATGACGAGTTTCGCGTCGCAGTGCGGCGCCTGCACGCGGCCGGGATCGAGGTGATCCTCGATGTCGTCTATAATCATAGCTGCGAGGGCAGCGAGCTTGGCCCGACATTGTCATGGCGTGGCATCGACAATGCGACCTATTACCGGCTGTTGCCCGACGATCCGCGCTACTGCCTCAATGACACCGGCACCGGCAACACCTTCAAGCTCACTCATGCTCGCGTGATCCAGATGGTGGCCGACTCGCTGCGATACTGGGCAACCAGCTTCGGAGTAGACGGTTTCCGCTTCGATCTGGGGCTGACGCTTGGCCGTACGGATCATGGCTTCGACCCCAATGCCGGTCTCTTCGACGTGCTGCGCCAGGACCCGATCCTTGGTCGCCTCAAGCTTATCACCGAGCCATGGGACGTGGGCATGGGCGGCTATCAGCTCGGTAATTTCCCGCCCGGATTTGCCGAATGGAACGACAAATATCGCGATACCGCGCGGCGCTTCTGGCGAGGCGATCCCGGGCAGCGCGCCGATCTGGCCGCCCGGCTTTCAGGATCGGGCGACCTGTTTGATCGTCGTGCGCGTCGCCCTTGGGCAAGCGTCAATTTTCTCACCAGCCATGATGGCTACACGCTCGCTGACCTCGTCTCCTATGAAGAGCGGCACAACGAGGCCAATGGCGAGGATAATCGCGACGGCCATGACAATAATCTTTCGCGCAACTGGGGCGCGGAAGGACCGACCCCCGAGCCGGCCATCCTCGCGACGAGAGGCAGGGTAAGGCGAGCGATGCTCACGACCTTGCTTGCCTCGCTCGGCACGCCGATGCTCGTGGCCGGCGACGAGTTTGGCCGCAGCCAGGGCGGCAATAACAATGCCTATTGCCAGGATAATGACATCAGCTGGCTCGACTGGTCGCTGATGGAGGGAGAGGAAGGCAAGGCCCTCTTCGCCTTCACCGCGCGGTTGATTGCCCTGCGCAAGGCTCATCCGGTGTTGCGCGCATCGACCTTTCTCTACGGGCAGAATTCTCCGGGGTTCGGCATCAACGACATCGAATGGTGGGACGAGCGCGGGGAGCAACTGTCCCGGGAGGACTGGGATAACCCTGACGGGCGTGCGCTCGTCATGCGGCGGGCGACCCTGCTGGAGGATGGGCGAGTCGAGGCGCTGACACTGCTCCTCAATGCGAGCGGAGACCCCATCGACTTCACCCTCCCCGCTCCCTCGGCGCCGCGGCAAGTGCTGATCGACAGCGCGCAGCCGGAGCGGGAACCCTTCGCGATCGGCGACGATTACCGGGTCGAGGCCCACTCCGCTGTGCTGGTTTGCTGGCTGGGTGAAAGGCCGCGACCATGATCCAATGGGGCCCGGCCGACATCGGTGGGGGACGCTGGCGTTTCGCTCTCTGGGCACCCGACCGACAAAGCGTGTCGCTCGAAATCGAGGGCGGAGCGACCTTGCCGATGGAGCCCGCTGATGATGGCTGGTTCTGTGTTGAGACCAGGGCCAGCGAGGACAGCCATTATCGCTTCCGCCTTGCCCCCGACCTTGCAGTCCCTGATCCCGCGTCGCGCCGCCAAGCTGGCGGTGTCCACGGCTGGAGCGTCGTCACCCCGATATCGCCGCCTGCCACCGGCTGGACGGGTCGCCCCTGGGAAGAAGCCGTCATCTATGAGCTGCATGTCGGCCTGTGCGGCGGATTCACCGGCGTGGCTGACCGACTGCCCGCTTTGGCCGCCATGGGCGTCACCGCAATCGAATTGATGCCCGTCAACGCTTTTAGTGGATCGCGCAACTGGGGCTATGATGGCGTCCTGCCCTTTGCGCCGGCCGAGGTCTATGGAAGTCCTGCGGACCTGCGTGGCCTGATCGACGCCGCGCATGAACTGGGTCTCATGATCTTCCTCGACGTCGTCTACAACCATTTCGGCCCGGACGGCAATTATCTGGGCGCCTATGCCGCGCCCTTCTTCCATGCCGAACGCCACACGCCCTGGGGCGGCGCGGTGGCGGTCGATCGTCCGCCGGTCGCGGCCTTTTTCCGCGAAAATGCGCTGATGTGGCTCAATGACTATGGCTTCGATGGACTGCGCTTCGATGCGGTCCATGCGATCGACGACGACGCGTTCCTCGACGCGCTGGCGCACGACCTTCGCGCCGCCACGCCCGGGCGCCACATCCACCTGATGCTGGAAAATGAGCGTAATGATGCCGGCCGCCTGGGGCCCATGCGCTATGATGCCCAGTGGAATGACGATTTCCACAATGTCATGCACGTCCTTTTGACCGGTGAGCGTGACGCCTACTATGAGGACTTCGCCGAGCGCCCGGCGCACCGGCTCGCGCGATGTCTTATGGAAGGCTTCATCTATCAGGGTGATCCATCGCCCCATCAGCAGGGCAAGCTACGTGGGACGCCTAGCGCCCATCTGCCCCCATCGGCCTTCATCGCCTTCCTTCAAAATCACGACCAGACCGGCAATCGTGCGCTGGGCGAGCGGCTGATCGCGCTGACATCGCCGGAACGGCTGAAGGCCGCGACGACGCTCCTGCTGCTCATGCCGCACATCCCCCTGCTTTTCATGGGGGAGGAGGCCGGCGCGACCAGCCCCTTCCTCTTCTTCACCGATTTCCATGACGAATTGGCCGATGCCGTACGCGAGGGCCGACGCCGCGAGTTCAAGAGCTTTGCCGCCTTCGCCAGTCAGGACGCCCGCGCGCGCATTCCTGATCCCAACGCCCACAAAACCTTCGACATGGGTCGGATAGTGGAGGGGCCTGACGCGGCCGAATGGCGCCGCTTCTACCAAACGCTTCTGACACTGCGCCACCGCGCGATCGTGCCGGGAATCGCTGGCGCGCACGCGCTTGAAGCGACCGTGCTGACCCAAAGCGCTGTACAGGCGCTATGGCGGCTCGGCGACGGGCGTCTGCTTTCCATCCTTCTCAATCTTGGCGATCTGCCGGTCGATTGTTCCAGACGAGAGAAGCCGGCATTTTCGGCTGGAACGCCAGGTGGCCCTCCCAGCTGCGCCGTCTGGATCGATCTGCCATGATGACGCTGCTCCATCAGCTTGCGCAGGAAGCGGGCATAGCCCGCCTCTGGACAGACGCGGATGGCGAGGAGCGACAGGTGAGCGACGAGAGCCTGCGGGAAATCCTGTCTGCGCTGGGGCTGGGGCTCGGAAATGGGGACGAGGCAGCCATCACCATCGCGCGCGCGGCGCTTCACGAGCGGCGTTCGGCCCGCCCTGCCCTCATCACAGTGGATTGCGGGGAACCGCTCGCCCTGCCCGAGGGCGTACGCACGCTTCGAACCGACACGGGCGAGGTGATCGAAATCGACGCGGAGCGCGGCTTCTCGCGCCCCGGCTACTACCGCGCGGTCTATGATGACGGTAGCATCCTTCTTGCGGCAGCCCCTGTCCGTTGCCCGGCCATAAAAAGACGCGGCTGGGGCGTCACGGTCCAGATCCCGTCGCTGCGCGGCGACGACAAGGACTTTGGTGATTTTGGCCTGCTGGCCGAGGCGGTGGCACAGCTGGGGGCATGTGGTGCGGATGCTGTGGCGCTGAGCCCGGTCCATGCGCTGTCGCTGGCCGACCCGGGCCGTTTCGCACCCTACTCGCCGTCGAGCAGGATTGCGCTCAATGCGCTGTTTGCCCCACTTGAGACAGCCGGCGTGTCGCCCTCGGCAGCTCTGATCGACTGGGACGTCGCCGGCCCGGCCAGGCTGGCCGCTCTTGAGGAGGCGATCGCGCGCAGCGCACAGGATGATGTGGTGCCAAGTGAGGCGGGAGGCTTCGAACATTTCGTCCAGAAGCGGTCGCGGGCCGGGCTCGACGCCGTCCAGCGCGCCGCGCGGGATGCTGGCATGGCTATCGGCATCATCGCCGATCTTGCGGTCGGCGTCGATCCGCAGGGCGAGGAAGCGCGTGGTGATCCCGGCCTATTCCTGCAGGGACTGCGCATCGGCGCACCGCCCGACCCACTTGGGCCACAGGGACAGGACTGGGGCCTCACCAGCTACAGTCCGCAAGGTCTCGCCGATCGGGAATTTGCCCCCTTCATCGCTATGCTGCGGGCTAATCTGCCGCAAGGCGGCGGCATTCGCATCGACCACGCCTTCGGTCTTCAGCGGCTCTGGGTGATCCCGCAAGGCCGTCCGGCGAGCGAGGGGGCCTATCTCACTTATCCGTTCAACGACCTGCTGCGCCTGTTGAAGCTGGAGGCCTGGCGCGCCGACGCGATCGTCATCGCCGAAGATCTGGGCACCCGGCCGCCCGGCTTTAGCGAGGCGCTGGGAGAGGCGGGCATTTACGGCATGACCGTCCTCCCCTTTACACGCGACGATAAGGGATTTCTCGGCGCCTCCGCCTATCCTCCAGGATCCGTCGCCATGAGCGGCACCCATGATATCGCGACAATCGCCGGCTGGTGGACCGGCCGCGACCTGGATTGGAACCGCACGCTCAATCGAGGTGGAGAGACACAGGCGGAACGCGCCAAGGCACGTAGTAAGCTGTGGCAGGCCATCGGATCGGGAGCGCCGCAGCCGAGCGACGACGATCCGACGCCCGTGATCGAGCGGGCCTTAAGCTTTCTGGCCGGGTCAGCTTCGCCGCTCCTGCTGGTACCCATGGAGGATCTGGCCGGTCTTGTCGAACAGCCCAACCTTCCTGGCACCACAACCGAGCATCCCAACTGGCGTCGCCGCCTCCCGGCACCGATCGACGCTCTGCTGGCCGAGCCTGCGGTTCAGCGGCGCATCGCCTGCCTGAACAAGATCCGTCCGGCAGCCGCCCTGTTGCAGGAGGAGCAGCCATGACGCCGCGCGCGACTTATCGGGTGCAGTTGACGAAGGATTTTCCTTTCAAAGCAGCCGAGGCGATTGTCCCCTATCTGGCGGATCTGGGCATCAGTCACCTTTATGCATCGCCGATCACGACCGCGCGCAGCGGCTCTACGCATGGCTATGATGTCGTCGACCCGACCCGGATCAATCCCGAACTGGGCGGCGAGGACGGCTTCCGCAGCCTCGTCACAGCCCTGCGTGCCCATGACATGGGCATCATCATCGACATCGTTCCCAACCATATGGGCGTGGCGGGCGGCGAGAACCCATGGTGGAACGATATTCTGCGGCTGGGCCGTGCCAGCTCCTACGCCGGCTACTTCGATATCGACTGGAATGGGCCTTTGATCTTGCCGATATTGGGAGCCCCGTTGGCTGACGTCATCGCGCAGGGTGATCTGGTCTTGGGATCGGAGGGCGAAGCACATCTCCTCCTCTATGGAGAGCAGAAGCTGCCCCTGCGCCCGGATGGGCCGCTGGAAGGCGATGTATCGACGATCGCCCATGCTCAGCATTACGCTCTCGTCCATTGGCGCGCCGCCAACGACCTGCTGAACTGGCGCCGCTTCTTTTCCATCAACGAACTGGCCGGCCTCAAGGTCGAGGAGCTGTCCGTTTTCGAAGCCACCCATGCGCTATACTTCCGCCTGTATCGCCAGGGCCTGATCGACGGTCTGCGGATCGACCATGTCGATGGTCTATCCGATCCGGCGGGCTATTGCCGCAAGCTCCGCGCCCGCATGGATGCCATACGTCCCGGCGCCATCATCCTGATTGAGAAGATTCTCGGCGCGCAGGAAGCTCTCGCCACAGACTGGGGTGTAGACGGGACGACCGGCTATGATTTCATGCGCGATATCATGGCCCTGCTGCACGACCCTGTAGGCGAGGCGCCGCTCGCACGCCTCTGGGTGGCGCTCGATGCCGATCATGCCGATCCGCAGAAGGTAGTCCGACAGGCGAAGCGCGACATGCTCGACTGGCAGTTCGAGGCGCAGTTGGCCGCCTGCGTGGAAGAATTTGGGAGGCTTGCCTCGAGCAGCGGCCAGTCCATGATCGAAGCATGGACGACGCCAATGCTCCGCCGAGCGATCGCCTGCCTGTTGCAGGCTTTTCCGGTTTATCGCACCTATGGCGACGGGCGCTCTGCTCCCGATAGCGATGCGGTTGCGCGGGCGGACGCATGGGAAGCAGCGCGGTCGCAGCTGGCGCCGGGCGAAGGACCGGTGGCCCGGCAAATCCTTGCCTGGCTTGCGGGCGACGGCCCCGGCAGCGCAGATTTTGCTGCCGAGGCCGTTCGCAAGTTCCAGCAGCTCTCGGCGCCCATCGCAGCCAAAGGGGTCGAGGACACCGCCTTTTATCGCCGAGCGCCTCTCCTGTCGGCCAACGAGGTCGGATCGGCGCCCGAGCAGTTTGCGGTCTCGCCAGCCGAATTCCACCGCCGGGTGATGGACCGCGCGCGCGATTTTCCAGGCGCGATGCTGGCAACCGCGACCCACGACCATAAGCGGGGCGAGGATAGTCGCGCGCGCATCGCCACCCTGAGCGCTATCCCCGAACTGTGGGCGGACCGCGTCCAGCAATGGAACGTTGTTGCCGATGAGTGCGGACCTAACGTCCATCCCGCCGATCGCTATCAGCTTTTCCAAACCTTGTTCGGTGCTTGGTCAGATGAAGGCACGTCCCCCCGCTTCGAGGAGCGTATCCTCGCCTGGCAGCAGAAATCGCTGCGAGAGACCCGCCTACGATCAAGCTGGGAGGATCCGGATCTTGATTATGAGAAGAAGGCGGCCCGGCTGGTTTCCAATCTGCTGGCCGACCAGAATTTCGCGAGCAACTTGGCGCATTTCGTCAAGCAAATGGCGCCTGCTTCGCGGATCAACAGTCTGGTTCAGACGACGCTCAAATTCTGCCTGCCAGGCGTCCCTGACATCTATCAGGGATGTGAACTGGAAGATCTCAGCCTCGTCGACCCTGACAATCGACGGGCTGTAGATTATGCCCGACGCAAAGCACTGCTCGCAATGCGCGACGTCGGCGGAAACGGTAAGCTGCAGCTTGTTCATCGGCTTTTGTCGATGCGCCGCGACAATCCCGAACTGTTCGCGTCCGGAACTTACAAGCCCGTGCTGATCGAAGGACCACGGGCCGGCCACGTTCTTGCCTTCACACGCAGCCATCGCGATGTGCGACTGACGTGCGCCTTCATGATCCGCGCGGCAGCCACGGTTGCCGCCACTGGTGATCTGCCTCCAGCTGAATGGTGGCGCGATACGCATCTTGTGCTCGACGAGATCGTCCCGGCGCACCGATTATTTGCCCATGAACCCTTTCTTATTAATCTCGATAAAGGTTTCGAATAATTGTGGAACAAGGAGCCAGACCGCGCGTCTCATTGGCTGCTCAGCCTTCCTTGACTGGAGACGCTCGTGGTATTTGAATCCCGCACATTGCAATGGTTTGCCAACCGCGTCGATACTATCGAGATCCGCTGTAACGCCCATCGTGATATGCGAACAACCGTGGCGCGGCATCTTCTGGACCGGGAGCGCCGGGGTGAGACTGTCCAGTTCGAGAATGACGAAGCGCGCCGACTTTGCATTTCGACTGACATGCTTTGGGAACTCAGCATCCGCCATGCAGATGGCAGTCACGTGTATGTGGCCTCGTCCAGCTTTGAGAACTGTGTTGCCCTCCTTCAACAGGTCGACGGGATCGGGCTGACGAGCGGCGTCGCTGCGTGAAATTTCGTTTCCTAACGGTGAAGGTCAGGATCGCTGCGCTAGTCATCTGACCTCCTAGCCCGCCGCATGCGACCGGAAATCTGCAGGCGGCTCACCATCCCTCCATAGTCCGAAAATCACCGCAATAGGTGCGGCTCGACAGTCACATACTGACTAGCGCCGCCCCTCTCGAGATTCAAAGATCACCCACATTGCAGCTGGAGGCCCGATTTCTTGGAGACTTTCTCGGAACGCTGCGACCGATTTGAACTGGCGCATTCCCGCCAAAAAACGACCGCTTGTGGACGCGCTTAGCCATCAGTTTCGCGTCCCCAGATGCAGAGAGGCAGCTTTCCCCATTCTGGATGTTTAAGACTGGCCGGTAGGCGACTGTCGCGTTTGGAGCGCAGATACAGAGATGTTTGCCGCTCAGCTATCCCCGCGATGGGGCGCCGAACCGGACATTCGTCTAACGGCCAAACTGAACGCAACCTCGCTTATTTTCTGCGCAATATTTGCCGCGTAAAAGAAGGAGCATGGCGAAACCGCCATGCCCCTCCTATTTGTACGGTATAGCCGAGATCAGTCGTGCAGCGAGTGCTTCAGGTCGCGAATTTCGTCATGACCGGCCTTCACGGTCACATAGGCATCCTCGATGATCGCTTTGACCGCCGGGCTGACTTCCGTGTCGCGGATTGCGTCTTCGAACTTGTGCTTGATGTGATCTTCGCCGGCTTCGACCTGATCGACAATCGCCACGTCGTCGCTCGACATTGAATTGCGCAGGTTGAGGAAGAGGCGATGCGCGCCTGCCAGAAGCGTGCCGTCATCTTCCGGCGTACCGCCCAGTGCGCGCACTTCGCCTTGCAGCTTAGTGGTCAGGGCCTGGCGCTCGCTGCCGCGACGCAGAAAGATCGGCGTGAAGCGCGAAGTGTCGGAAGCCTTCGCCGCTTCGGAATAGCCGTCCGCGCTGTCGATGACCGTCTCGATCAGCGAATTGAGCGTCTTGATGTCATGATCGGTGGACATTGATTTCTCCTGCGAGCTTGGATGGAAATCTGATATGATTAGCTTGCCTCAAGCATGGTCGAGGCCGCGTTTCAGCGATCATTAAACTCGATTACGAAGAATTGTTTCCGGGAAGATTTTGGGCGCGTCGATCAACTGTGCGTCTGTCTGGCATGAGGCGCGTGGGCTGTTCAAACGGGCTTGCCGACGCCTGATTTCTTTGCTTCCGCGTCGAACCTTATGCGGCGCGCCGCATTCTTGAAGCTTAGCCACAATGCGGGCGGGCGCTTTTCCGTTCTGCTGAACCGGAAAGGCTTTTAATGCAGTCTGTCATTGTCACCGGCGCCAGCGCCGGAATAGGTCTCGCTATCGCCGAGCGCTTTGCAAAGGGCGGTTGGCAGGTCGGCCTCATCGCGCGCCAACCCGAACGTCTCGAAGGTGCCAAGCGCCTGCTGGAAGCGCATGGCGGGAAAGTAGTTGCTCTGCGTGCAGATTTAGCCGATCCCGACGCCGTCGATGCCGCTGCTGATCGTTTAGCCACCGAACTTGGTGGCATCGACGCCTGGGTCAACAACGCCATGTCGACCGTCATCGCCCGCGCCGGTGCAATTAGCTCTGCCGAATATCAGCGTGTCACTGCGACAACCTACTTATCACAGGTTTATGGGACACTGGCGGCGCTGCGGCATATGCGCAGCGCAGGTAAAGGTACGATCGTCCAGATTTCTTCTGGCCTCGCAATCCGCCCTGCCCCCCTTCAGGCGGCCTATTGCGGTGCCAAGGCTGCCGTCACCGGCTTCACCGATTCCCTGCGGGCCGAACTGATCGACGAGGCGTCCCCGATCGCGCTCAGCGTCGTCTATCTGCCCGGCGTCAACACGCCGCAGCCCGGATGGTCCCGCAACCGATCAGGCCATGAGCAAGTCATTCCTGATCCCCTTTTCGATCCGCGGCTTTGCGCCGAAGCGGTATGGGCGACGGTCGAGAATCCGCAGCGCGAGGTCTGGGTCGGGCGCACGACGGCGATGATGGCGCTGGGCCAGCGTATTGCGCCCGCCTATTCCGATCGCAAGGCAGCTGAGATGGTCACAGCCCAGCTTGGTGCGCCGATGGGACCACGCGAGGGTAATCTCGACGAGGCTGTCACAGGACCGGCCCTGATCGATGGTGATGCGAAGGATCGCGTGATCGATACCCGGGCCGAGTTTTTCACATCGCGTCACCGCGACATTCTCAAAATGACTGCGACCGGCGCATTACTCGGTCTTGGTGCGATAGCTGGACTTGGCCTTTCTCGCGGGTTTGGGAGGCTCCTGCGTTGAAGGCGCTATTCGACAATCTGCGTCCGGCCTCCAGCGAACCCGCTCCACTGAGCCAACGTTCCAACGGCTATTTGCCACTCGAACAATATGGAGCGCTGGGCGACGGCCGCTCCGTTGCGTTGTCCGGCATAGACGGAGCCATCGACTGGTGGTGCGTGCCTAATATGGACTCGCCGCCGCTGTTCGATCGATTGCTCGACAGTGAGAATGGCGGCGTCTTCAGCATCGAGCCGGACGAGCCCTACACCGTCGAGCGGCGGTATCGCGATAACAGCAATGTCCTCGAAACGATCTTCAAGACCCAGCATGGGCGCGCGAAACTCACCGAATCCCTCAATAGCGGCCATGCCGGTCGCCTCCCTTGGGCTGAACTGGCGCGGCGCATCGATGGGCTGGACGGCAGCGTCACGTTCGCTTTGATGATGCGGCCAGGGCGGCGCGGCGATACCGTTAACCCCTATCATTCCAAGATCGGGAAGCACACGGTCTTCCATGTCGACCGGGTGCTGGGCCTCTTCATCCAGAGCGATGACATTGCCTGCGAATGGTCGGACGAAGGCATTACCGGCTCGATCACGGTCAGCACTGGCGACAGGCGGACCGTCGCCATCGTGGCGGGCGCCGATGAGCCACTTGTGGCCCCCGGCATCGAGCAGATCGATGCGCGTATCGACATCGCCGATCAGGAATGGCGCGACTGGTGCAGCACCGTTTCCTATGATGGCCGGGATCGGGACGCATTCCTGCGCAGCGCGCTGGCGCTGAAGCTGCTGCTCTATTCCCCATCGGGCGCCATCGCCGCCGCTGCCACCACCTCGCTCCCCGAAGGTATCGGGGGGGCCAAAAACTGGGATTATCGCTACGCCTGGGTACGCGATGCGGGCTATACGATCGAAGCCTTCCTCGCCGCCAATGCCGAAGCCGAGGCGAAGGCGGCCTTCACTTGGCTTATCAACCAGCTTCGCACGCATGGCGCACGCGTCTGTTATACCCTTAATGGCAAGCCCGTCCCCGTCGAGCAGCGATGGCACATGCCGGGCTATCGCGGTTCGACCCCCGTCATTACCGGCAATCAGGCGACCGATCAGCGACAGCACGGCGTCTATGGTGACATTTTCGAGACGGCGAGCCGCTTTGTCGGCTGTGGCAACATCCTCGACAGTGCCAGCGCCGAACTTCTTTCCCACCTCGCCGACGAATGCGCCGACAGCTGGCGAATGCCCGATGCCGGCATGTGGGAGCTGGAGGATGAGCAGCATTACACCATGTCGAAGATCAGTTGCTGGCAGGCGCTCGCGCGTGCGGTCGAACTGGCCGATGGGGGACAGCTACCGACCACTTGCCGTGAACGCTGGGCGCGCGAGCGCGACCGGATCTATCAATGGGTCGAGGAGCACTGCTGGTCGGAAGCCAGACAGGCATTCACCATGTACCCCGGCAGCGACAAGCTCGATGCATCCGTGGCGCTGGCGGTGCGCTTTGGCTTTGACGGCCATGAGCGCCTGCGCGCGACACTGACTGCAATCGACAGGGAGCTAGGTGCTGGCGAGTTCCACTATCGCTACACCGGCATGGACAAAGAGGAAGGCTGTTTCCTTGCCTGTTCATTCTGGATGGCGGAAGCCTGGGCGCTTCTGGGCGAACGGACCGAAGCGCGCGCGCGTATGGAACGCCTGAAGACCGGCCTTGCCCATGGCCACGGCATTCTGGCTGAAATGATCGACCCGAAGAGCCGCGGATTTCTTGGCAACATGCCGCAGGGCCTCAGCCATCTCGCCCATATCATGGCCGCTGCCGTCCTGACGGACGAAGCGGACTGCGAAAAAAAATCCCCAACCCAAGGAGTTCACCAATGAGCAATCGCCTCACGATGCAGGATCCGCGCACGCAATATCCGCAGCCGCCCTTCCCCCGTCAGCCTCAGCCTGTGCCCGGCGAAGCCGGCAAGATGGACCCGGTGCCCGATCATGGGGAAACGAGCTATCAGGGTTCCGGCAAGCTCGAAGGCCGTAAGGCTCTCATCACCGGTGGCGACAGCGGCATCGGCCGCGCTGCCGCTATCGCCTATGCCCGCGAAGGTGCGGACGTCGCCATCTCCTATCTTCCGAGCGAAGCGGCCGATGCAGCCGAGGTGATCCAGCTCATCGAGGCCGAAGGCCGCACTGCGATCGACCTGCCCGGTGACGTCACCAACGAGGACTGGTGCCGCGATCTCGTCGCGCAGGCGGTCGATAAGCTCGGCGGGCTCGACATCCTCGTCATCAATGCGGGCCGACAGCAGTACCGCGAGGACATTTCGGAGGTGTCGTCGGAGGACTTCGACAAGACGTTGAAGACCAACCTCTATGCGATGCACTGGATCGCGCAGGCGGCGGTGCCGCACTTGCCCGCCGGCGCATCGGTCATCACGACCGCT
This sequence comes from Sphingomonas sp. S-NIH.Pt3_0716, assembly GCF_003950715.1. Classification (NCBI taxonomy): domain Bacteria; kingdom Pseudomonadati; phylum Pseudomonadota; class Alphaproteobacteria; order Sphingomonadales; family Sphingomonadaceae; genus Sphingomonas; species Sphingomonas sp. S-NIH.Pt3_0716. The sequence goes on from NZ_QLJK01000043.1 coordinate 15,764, forward strand.
TCGATCCAGGCTTATGACCCTTCCGCAATCCTGCTGGACTATGCGACCACCAAGGCCGGGATCGTCGCTTACACCAAGGCACTGTCCAAGCAGCTTATGGAAAAAGGCATTCGCGCCAATGTCGTGGCGCCGGGGCCATTCTGGACCGTGCTGCAATCCTCTGGCGGACAGCCACAGGACGCAGTGATGAAGTTTGGTGAACAGACCCCGTTCGGGCGCCCTGGCCAGCCCGTCGAGATCGCACCGATCTACGTGCTGCTGGCAGGCCAGGAAGGCAGCTATATCACCGGTGAGGTGTTTGGGGCCACTGGCGGCGCTGGCGTTGCCTGACGGCCCTTGCAGGGGCTCAGAGCGATGCCTTGTGCCCCTGCACTTCACTGCACACGATTGAGGAGGGTTCATTGTCACAGGCAGAAGACGACGAAGCATGGATGCGCAAAGCGATCGAGATCGCGCGGTCCAAAGGCTCGGACCCATCCACATCGCCCTTGGGGTGCGTAATCGTCCTCGATGGCAAGATCATCGCAGGCGAACGCAACCAGACCGAGGAGTTGCCAGACGCTACGGCCCACGCCGAGATGATGGCGATCCGACGGGGGTGCGAGGACAGCGGCGAAATGGAGCTGCGCGGCGCTACGCTCTACTCCACACTGCAGCCATGCGGGATGTGTACAATGGCATCGATCTGGTCCAAGGTAGGAAGGGTTGTTTATGGCGCAGGGCGCGACGACGTGCATGAAATGTATTTCGAAGCCCGACATGTCGATACGCTGGCGTTCATCGCTGACGCCTATCGGGATGACATCGTCATTGAAGGAGGCTGCCTGCGCAAGGAATGCGCGGCGCTTTATTATCCACCTGAAGCCGATCTATCAGAGGAGGAGCAGGCCAACCTATGACGCAGGTCAAATGTGAATACCACGACGGCTGAGGAACTGGATGATGTCCCGCAGCCTAAGGGGCATGGTTTCGAGATCGTCCGCTACCGCGAGGATCGGGGCAATTTTACGGCGTTGCGGCAACTTGAAGAGGTGCCAGGGATGGCTGGCAATGCCGATGGGCTAGATAACCTACTGACACTTTAGAAAGCAGCGGCAGATACAAAAACGCCGCCCCTAGAAGGGCGGCGTTCTGAAACTCGTAGGAGCCTTATTCCTTGGCGCCGGTGCCCGGCTCGGTCGTCTTGGGGGCCTTGCCGTCCTCGATACGACCTTCGTTGCGAAGATCACGGCCTTCTTGGGCCTTCTTCTTCGCTTCGGGCGTGTCGCCGTGCTCGTTCATCTCTTCCTTGACGAAACCCGCAGCCTCCTTGGCCTTGCCTTCGATGCTCATATAGCTCTCCTATCGAGATGATATTTACATAACCTTGAGTGGACCACAGGGTTCCGGTGTAATCACCCTAGAACTGCAGCTGAGATTGCCAACCGCAGCGGCATTGCCGCACGATCGTAAGACGTGCTCAGGGGCAGAGAGGCGCTCTGCCATCTCAGCCTGACCTTGGGAGCGCGCTATTGCCGCTGCATCATTTCCTTCCAAGTCTCTGCAATGCAAGTCAGCGCCTGCTTCCAGCAGCAAGTCGATAACGGACACGCGTCCAAACATAGCCGCCATCATCAGTGCGGTCTGACCGGCGCGATTTGTACGGTTAGGGTCAGCCCCTGCTGTGATTAGCGCCTGAGCGATATGGTCGTAGCCTTTGAATGCCACTCCCATCAGCGCAGAATTTCCTGAAATTGTATCCTTGCCATCCGGTGCAGCACCCAAGCTCAATAGCAGGTCGGTCGTCGTCCCATGACCATGATAGCTTGCCAGAATGAGCGCGCTATGGCCGCGATCATCGACTGCTTCAACGTCTGCGCCTGCCTGCAAAAGTGCAGTTATCATATCATCGCGGCCCAGTCGGGCAGCGTCGAATAGCAATTGCTGCAAACGCTCCGGAGGCGGAAGCGGCGGAGAGGACCCCCCCGCTTCTTCCAGCGAGCTCATGCTTCATTCGCCTGAAGGAAACCGGCCGCATCCAGGTCTACATTGAACTCGCGCTCCCAGAAACGCACCTCGCCGCACAGAGCAACAAATGCCTTGGCGTCCTTGGCGTTCGCGACCGTGACAACACCATCATCGCGGTCCTTTTCCGACACCCCAGCAGCATTGAGTAACGGCAGGGCATCGGCATTGCAGGCGATGAACTTGCCGTGTCCAAATGCATCGCTGACAAAATCCTTGGCCGTCTTATCGCTGGCTAGCATAGCCGCCCCGTCTGGCGACAGGATCACGGCTACGGCGTCGTAAAGGATCGATGGTCCACCATCGACTTTCTGCTTTGCTTCTATCAGAGTGCCGTCATCGAGGACAGCACCTCCAATCTTGGGTGCCACAATTTCATAGACCGCTGGTAGTTTACCCAAGGTTTCGATAAAGGCGTTGATCAGCGCGGCGGGCGCCCCATCGCTGACTAGGATGCCCAGCTTACGCCCTTCGAAGCTTTTTGGCGCGTTCTTGACGATGCTAAGGGCGTCAGACGGCGGCAGATCCTGACGGGTTTCGACTGTTGCCGGGAACGCTTGAGGGAGCTCGGAAAGCCCCAGCCCGCCGCCAACGACGGTAGCGAGCGTCTCGTCGATATTTCGCAGATGAGCAACGATGCGTTCACGAATGTCTGCACGCTCAACCTTGGAGAGTTCGAAGACCAACGCGTCGCCGATATGCTTTTGCTCGATCGGCGTCTGGCTGATGAAAAACTGCCGCGCCTGGCTATAATGATCGGCAAATGAGGGCGAGCGCACCTGTGCCTTGCGCCCGCTTTCTTCGGCAGCGAAATGGCGATAGCCGGTTTGTGGATCTTCTCGAGGATTGGTGGGCGATGACGCCCAGCTATTAGGCTCGTAATTGACGCGCCCCTTGGGATTACGCATCGCCATATGCCCATCCTGCTGGAAATTGCTGACTGACGCATGCGGCGCATTGATAGGGATATGCGTAAAATTCGGACTGCCTAAACGCTTCAACTGCGTGTCGAGATACGAGAAGTTCCGCCCGTGCAATAACGGATCATTCGTAAACCCTATGCCGGGCACGACATTCTGGGTGCAATAAGCGACTTGCTCGGTTTCCGCGAAGAAGTTGTCGACCACTCGGTCGAGGACGAAGCTCCCGATAATCCTCACCGGCACCTGTTCTTCAGGAATAAGCTTGGTGGAATCGAGGATGTCGAACGCGAATTCGTCCGCGAAGGCGTCATCGAAAATCTGAACACCCAGATCCCATTCCGGCGGCGTCCCCATGGTGATAGCATCCCAGAGGTCGCGCCGATGGAAATCAGGATCGGCACCATTGATTTTGACGGCCTCGTTCCACATCACTGATTGCAAGCCAAGCTTGGGCTTGAAATGGAATTTGACGTAGCTGCCATTTCCGTCAGCATCGATCAGACGAAAGGTGTGAACACCGAACCCCTCCATAAACCGGAACGAGCGCGGTATGGTTCGATCCGACATGATCCACATCACCATGTGCATGGACTCCGGGGTGAGGCTGATAAAATCCCAGAAATTATCGTGCGCCGTCTGAGCCTGAGGAAAGCCGCGGTCCGGCTCCTGTTTTGCTGCATGGACGAGGTCGGGGAATTTGATTGCGTCCTGGATGAAGAAGACCGGGATGTTGTTTCCGACAATATCCCAGTTGCCCTCCTTGGTATAAAATTTCGCCGCGAAGCCGCGTACATCCCGGGCGAGATCAGCCGATCCTTTGTTACCCGCCACTGTCGAGAAGCGAACGAACATCGGCGTCTGCTCGCCGACTTCGGTCAGCACCTTGGCGACCGTGAACTCTTCCAGGCTCTCCTTCAGCGTAAAGGTGCCATGCGCGCCAAATCCGCGAGCATGGACCACGCGCTCGGGGATGCGCTCATGATCGAAATGAAATATCTTTTCGCGAAGGATGAAATCCTCCAGTAGCGTCGGGCCGCGTTCGCCGAGCTTCAGGCTGTTCTGATCGTCCGAGACAGGCACACCCTGCTGGGTCGTAAGCACGTCATCCTTGGCTAGCTGATGCACTTCACCACCGGACCCGATCTGAGTATCAAATCCTTCCAGATGGGCTTCCACGCCCGCTGCGGTGCTTGCGGATTTGCGCTTGTTAGCAGCGGGCGCCTTAACGCCGCGCGAAGGGGATTTTGCCATCGCATGGGTTCCTAATTACCGGTGTAGGGCGGCATGAGTTCCATGCCCCGCTTCTCGTAACCAACCCATGCGGACGAGGTTTCAAAGCAGAGGTCTGTGTTAACATTCATCATAGCGATTGTTCAAAAGGAGCGGGATCGCACGCCGCCTTGCGCAGTTTAGCTGGCAGGTCCATCCTTCAGAAGAGCCTTTCCCCAAGCATGTTTCTAGATCGCTTTCTCGTAAATCGGCGCGGTGTCGAACTCACCTTGGAGGAGAGATCGTTGCTGGAAGGCGCGATAAGTGAAATTCGGTCAGTCAATTCGCGCCAGACGATTATTGAAGCAGGGGAAAATGTCTCGGTCAGCACCTTCCTTTTGGAAGGGATTATTTCCCGGTATATCGATGACAGGAAGGGGTTGCGGCAACTTGTTGCGATACATGTGCCAGGGGAGTTTATTGATCTTCACGCCTACCCGATGCGCGAACTGGATCATTCTATTGGTACGCTCACAGCTTCTTCAATAGCCATTGTTCCGCACAGTGCGCTCAAAGATATTCTGGATCCAAGACCTGACCTGGCCCGTAAGCTCTGGTTTTCAACCTTGATCGACGCGGCTTTGCATCGCGCCTGGCTCTTCCGCCTTGGTCGCCTCGACGCTGTAGGCCGTATTGCGCATTTTCTGAGTGAGACCAATGCTCGTTTGGAAGCCGTCAAGCTGTCCGATGGCCACCGTTTTGCGCTTGGTCTGACCCAAAGCGATATCGCGGAAATCTGCGGCCTGACGACCGTTCACACCAATAGAGCGTTCCGTCAGCTTCGCGAGGCTGGCCTTTGCAACATGCGCGCCTCATTGGTCGAGATCAGCGACCGCGAAGCGCTGGCGCGTCGCGGGGATTTTGATCCTCATTATTTGTATTTGGGCCAGAGCCCATCAACCCAATAACCTGCGATGGAGATCGCCCATGCATGATAATCCAGCTGTCGAACCATTTGCCGATGCGGGCGTCGCTACAGTTGAAGACGGCTATGTCGTCTTGGACGGACCCGATGGTATAGCGATCACATTGACGGCTGAAGCCGCTGTAGCGACAGGGCGCAGCCTTCTCGCGGCTGGAGAAAGCGCTTTGAAACAGGGGCGCGATCAAAGCGGCGAAGGGTAGTTGAAGCTGTTCTTCTGGAATTGGAAATTAGAAAAATATCAGGCCCGCCACTACCCGCCAGCAGGGCGCACCGAGGCTTCATAGTAATATGGTGCCATGGCTGCTGCAGAAGCTGTGACGTATGATTTTTATCAATCAGATTTATTCGTTCCGACCTGGTCGGGATGGGAAAGTTTAGCCGCTAGCAACGTTAAGCAACAGACTGATGGCTCTTCTTGCACATCGTGTCAGGGAGGCAAAATGCGCATAGCAATCATCGCTCACCTGAAATATCCTATTTCCGAGCCGTTCGCGGGCGGGCTTGAGATGCACACCCACATGCTCGCGCGATCCCTTCGCGAACGTGGACATGATGTCACGCTTTTTGCATCTACCCGCTCCGACCCAGCGCTTGGCGTCGAGGCAATCTGCGATGAAACCTCACTCCTCGAAACTGGCATTGACGAGGCTAACGATGTTGCTTTCTTCCGCGAACACCATGCCTATCTTGAGCTGATGACCGAACTGCGATCTCGCTCGTTCGATGTCATCCACAACAACTCCCTTCATTATCTGCCTGTTAGCATGGCTGACACTCTGACTACGCCTGTCGTGACCACGCTCCATACGCCGCCCTTCTGCTGGCTGGAGAGCGGGGTGCGGCTTAATCGCGGTCCGATGATTTATGTGGCCGTTTCTGAGGCAACGGCCGAAATGTGGGGCCATGTTGCGCATACCGATCAGGTTATTCCCAACGGCATTGACCTCACCCATTTTCCGTATCAGCCTGTCGCCAACACAGAACCGTATCTGGTCTGGTATGGCCGGATCGTCCCAGAAAAGGGGCTGGATCATGCGATCGATGCTGCCCGATTGGCTGGGCTGCCTCTGCGGATCGCAGGGCCGATCTCGAACCAGAGCTATTTCGATGAAGCCATCGCCCCCCGACTGGGGGGCGATGTCCAGCATGTCGGGCATCTTTCCCACAGTGAGCTTTCCCAGCTTGTTGGAGGTGCGATCGCCGCGCTTTGCACGCCGCGCTGGGAGGAGCCTTATGGTCTGGTTGTAGCTGAAGCGCTGGCCTGCGGTACGCCGGTTGCTGCTTTCCGGCGTGGCGGTGTCCCCGCGCTGCTAAGTCCTGATTGTGGTGTCATTGCCGAGCCGGATGATGTGGCGTCTCTCGCATCGGCAGCGCTTGCAGCGTCGGTGCTCGATCGCAGCGCCTGCAGGGCCCATGCTGAGCAATACTGCGATGCGCAGCGCATGGTCGACGAATATGAGGCTCTCTATCGGCAGCTTGCCGTAGCGCCGGTGGCTATCGCCAATGAACCGGACGTGGCCCTCCCGCTTGTTGCCAATTTCGCATGACACCGAAGGCCTGTGTATGCGTACCTGCACGCAACGAAGCCGAGCATATCGGTCGTCTAATCGAAGCTTTGACCCAGCAAACGACCCAAACCCCGTTTGCCGTCGCACTCTGCGTTAATAACACCAAGGATACCACTCGCGCCGCTGCCGTTGACGCCGCATTACGCTTCCGCGCTCCCTTCATGCTTGAAATCATCGAGCGAAATTTCGAACCTGCCCTAGCTCATGCGGGTTCAGCTCGCCGTGCCGCGATGGATCTTGGCGCTGAAATAGTCGGCTCTGGCGGTTTGCTGATTTCGACAGATGCGGATTGCCGGCCTCCGGCAGATTGGGTGGAGGCCAACCTCGCGCATTTCATACCGGATCGGATCATTGGCGGACGGATCGAACTGGACGAACTGGAGGCCGCTGAGGCGCCGGCAATCTTCGCTCTTCGCGGCCGCTTCGATGCCTATTGGCAGGCCGTGCGCGCGATCGAAGATGCGATCGATCCGGTCGAATGGGATATGCCGCCCCGGCATGGCGATCACACCGGAGCGAGCCTAGCCTTATCAGCCGATCTATACCTTCGTGCAGGCGGTGTTCCGCTCCTCCCCACCGGCGAGGATCGTGCCTTGGTAGAAGCGGCAATCGAGGCCGGCGGCAAGCTCATTCACCCCAATGCGGTATGGACCCGCGCATCATCCCGTACCGTGGGCCGCGCCGATGGCGGCATGGCGGCCGACATGCAGCGGTGGATAGACTGCGCGGCATTCGGGGACATACCTTCCGTTCCTAGCTTATCGCACTGGGAGGAACGCGCACGATGGCGGCTTCAGGCCAGGCGTGACATGAGCGCAGAGGCTTATATAAAGGCCGAACGTGCCTTGCCGCCGATGCCCTGCGATATGCCGCTTCCAGAGCTGGTAGTGGCCCCGTGAGCCGCCCTATCGGCTATTATGTCCACCATCATGGCGACGGCCATCGACAGCGAGCGATCGCGATTGGTCAGTCGCTGGGCGGTATCACTCTGCTAGGGACCGGGCTGACAGGCAAGACCGGAAATCTCCCATTCCTCGACCTCCCCGATGACCGGCTAAATGAAGGATTCGCTGGGATTGACCATGCCGAGCGGCCTTCGTCGCTGCATTATGCACCGCTGGATCACGAAGGCATTCGGCAGCGCACAGCCATGATGGCGCTGTGGATAGCACAGTCGCGGCCAAGCCTGATGGTGGTCGATGTATCAGCTGAAGTGGCTATGCTGGCCCGCCTCGCATCGGTGCCCACGATCTATGTCCGCTTGAGTGGCACTCGGCTCGATACGGCGCATCTCGATGCCTTTCGCGGTGCGACTGCTCTTCTTGCTCCTTTCCACGAAGCCTTGGACGATGACGACATCCCGACATGGGTCCGGGAAAAGACCTTTTACGCTCCCGGCATCATCCGGCCCGCGTCAATTAGTCAGAATGGACGCGATGGAGACATACTGATCGTCCTGGGGCGCGGAGGCGGCATTTCTGACGGTGAAAGGTTGGCGGAAGTTGCCCGATCTACTCCTGAGCGGCAGTTCCGCATCATCGGTCCCTGTACTGTGCCTAGCTCGCTGCCGGATAATCTCGAACTGCGTGGATGGGTCGATGACGCCGATGCGCAGATCGCGGCCGCAGCGGTGGTCATCGGCGCCGCCGGAGACGGAGTCGTCAGCGCCGTATTGGCGGCGCGCCGTCCATTCATCTGCCTGCCCGAGCATCGCCCGTTCAACGAGCAGGTATCAAAGGCAAGAAGGCTGGCGGCAGTAGGCGGCGCTATCGTGCGCTTTGACTGGCCCCAGGCAAGCGATTGGACAGGCCTGATCGATCTGGCGATCAATCAGGCCGAGCACTGGCCTGTCTGCCTGACAGACGAAGGCGGGGCGGAAGCCGCCGCCCGCTGGTTGCATGACCTAACCGCCGCACCATCGTCACACAGGAGCCGTACCGCGTGATCGCCGATATTGAGAAACAGGCTCCTGGAACGATCGATATAGTCGCTCGATTGGCGACGCTTGGCGCGCGCTATGATGCGGCACCCAACTTCCCGACCGAAAGCATGTCGGCCCTGATCCAAAGTGGACATCATCGCTGGTTTGCGCCAAAGGCGTCTGGAGGCGAAGCCTTCGAGAATGATAGTGATCGCTCCCGCGCGATGGCGCAGGCCTTACGCCAAATCGGTCGCGGCGATCTCAGCATTGGCCGCCTGTATGAGGGCCATGTCAATGCAATGTCGCTGTTCGACTGGTATGGGACGCCCGATCAGCATCGTTGGCTGACAAATGTCCTCGATCGGGGGGCATGGTTCGGAGTTTGGGCGACCGAGCCCCCTCCTGGCGTTCGACTGACATCAGAAGCTACTCCTTCACTTCTTGGGGAAAAGATGTTTGCTAGCGGCGCTGGCGGGCTCGACTATGCGCTTGTCACGGCCGCCAGCGAGGGGCAGGCACGTCGCCTAGCCATTGTGCCTGCCAATGACAAAACCCGCACTGACCTGTCGGGATGGCGTGTGCGTGGGATGCGCGCAAGCGTGAGTGGACGCTATTGCCTGGAAGGTATGGCGGTTGAGTCTCTCATGCTGCTGGGTGAGCCGGGTGACTATGATCGCGATCCCCGTTTCACCGCTGGCGCCTGGCGCTTTTGTGCGGCCCAGCTGGGCGGGATCGAGGCGCTTGTCGCGGAAATCCGCCGCGCCATGCGCGACCCCGCGCGCGAGGATCCGATCCAGCGTGCCCGGTTTGCGGATGCAGTCGTTGCGGTGCGAACCGCCGGCTTCTGGGTAGCTGAGGCCGCGCAGCGTTTTGCATCGGGTCATGACGACGCCGTCGCGATCGCCCGGCTGACCCGCGGTATCGTCGAAAATGCCGGGTTCACCGTCATGGAGGCCGCAGCCCGGATTTTGGGTACACAAAGCGCCTTTGACGGACAGCGCGCCGACAAGATCATCCGCGACCTATCCCTCTATTTGCGGCAGGCCGGCCCAGATCATGCTCGCGATGAAGCCGCCAAGGCACTGCTCGACCATGACATCTGGAATGATGGCGACCGTCTGTGGTGACAGCCGAACCCTTGATGCGGAGCTGCTGGTCGCAAGCGCGCTGGCTTGTGCTGGCACCCCATCCTGACGACGAGACGCTTGGGGCTGGCGCACTGATTGCGCATTGTGCTGCCAGCGATCGATTGGGCGGTATCGTTTTCCTTACCGACGGAATGGGATCACATCCTGAAGGTACGCCGCGCATTGCGATGACCCGGCGCAGGGAAGCCGGTCACGCCCTTGGTAGGATCAAAGCCGCCGCGATCCCGAAGATATGGATGGGGTGGCGCGATGCTCACCCCTACCCTACCGATAGCAAAGCCTTTGCACGTGACGCTGATCGCCTTGCTGCTTTCATCCGCTGGCGCCGGATCGATGCGATCGCTGTATCCGATCATAGCGAGGCACATTGCGATCATGTCGCGGCCTACCGGCTTGCCGAGGCCGCTTCGCGCAGGGCAAAGCGCCCAGTCTCGCTGTTTGCCTATCATGTTTGGAGTGATCCGCCCCGGCTTGCGCGGCGGATCGCCACGCCTGCGATGCCTGTCGGGCGGCGGCGGCACGCCCTTCTTGCCCATCGTAGCCAGATGTCGCCGGTCATGGGCGATGGTTTCCGGCTGCCGCGCGAGAAGCTGCGCATGCCGGCACGGGACATACTGACAGTGAGGAAGGACCGCCGATGACCGGCACAAGCCTGACAGCCAAATATTTTGACGACATATTTGGCTCAGACGATGATCCATGGAATTTGGCCTCAAGCGATTACGAGGCGGCCAAATTCGCGCATACCCATGATGTGCTGGCAGATCGCCGCTATGCCCATGCATTAGAGATCGGCTGCGCGCATGGTGTGCTGACCAGCCATTTGGCGCCCATGTGCGATAGCCTGCTGGCGATCGACATCAGCACCAAGGCACTTACGAAAGCGCGCGAGCGGGTGGGCGATCGTCCCGGTGTGACGCTCGCCCAGATGGCATTTCCGCAGGAGACGCCGGATGTTGAGGCTTTCGATCTCGTGGTTCTGTCGGAAGTCGCCTATTATTGGGGCCTTGTGGACCTGGACCGCGCAAGCGAATGGCTGCGCGATCACGTAGCTCCTGGCGGTCGCGTGATCCTCGTTCATTATACCGGCGAGACTGATTATCCCCATAGCGGGGATGAGGCGGTTGAAGCCCTATGGACAGAGCTAGGCTTGGATTTTGAGGTGGAACTGTCCGAGCGCAAGGATAAGTACCGGCTCGACTTGTGGAAGCGTCGCTGATGGGCGTTTCCGTTCTCACGATTGTCCGCAATCGCAGCGCTCATCTGTCGCAGCTGGTGGAGGGTTTGCGTCGAAGCGACCATCAACCTGATGAGCTAATCATCGTCGATATGAGCGATGATCCGGTTGCGTTCCCATCGGCTCAATTCCACGTGCATATCGATCGGTTCGAGACCAACGGTCTGCCACTGGCAGCGGCCCGTAACCGCGCCGCTTCGCTCGCCAGCCATAACAAACTCGTATTTCTGGATGTCGATTGCATCCCCATGCGGCATTGTATCGGTCTTCTGGCCGATACGCTCAGCGAGCATGATTCCCTTCTCTGCGCAGACATTCGTTATCTTGGACCAGATGATGCGCGTGGTTCGTGGAATGAGGCAGACTTGCTGGGGCGTGGCCGGGCGCATCCGGTCCGCTCATTTCCGCAAACGGGCGTGCGAGAAGAAACCAATGCCGGGCTGTTCTGGTCGCTCGCATTCGCACTGCGCCGATCGACCTTTGAGATGCTGGGTGGCTTCGACGAAGGGTTTACCGGCTATGGCGCCGAGGACACAGATTTCGGCTTCAGGGCGGCTCGGAGAGGTCTGAAGCTGTTATTCGTGGGAGAAGCTATTGCCTGTCATCAATATCACGACAGCTACGAGCCGCCGGTCCAGCATGTAGCCGATATTGTGCGTAATGCGCGTGAGTTTCACGCACGCTGGGAAAAGTGGCCGATGGAAGGGTGGCTTCAGGCCTTTGCCCATATCGGTTTAGTGGGCTGGACCGGCGACAGGCTGGAGCTGCTGCGTTTGCCGACAGATGCCGAGATGGCTGCGTCACGCATCGAACCGCTTCAATGGGTCACAAAAGACGATCCGGCGTTCGAGATAGATATGCTGACCAAGGAGCCAGTCTATGATCAAAAGCTATGACGCATGGATGCAAGCAGGATTTGATTTCTGGATGCTGGGCGCGGAAGCCAGCACTGTGATGACGATGCGGATTGCCCGGTTGGCAACGGGTGGCGCCGAAGCAAACGCTGAAGCCGAACTTATGGTAAGCGAGAAAGTCCGCGCGATGATCGAGTTGCAAAACAAAATAATGACAGGAATGCTGGGGACAACGCCACTCACCAACACGCGCGGCGTCCTTAGACATTACCGAAGCAAAGTTGCCGCAAACAACAGGCGATTACGTCGCGCTAAGTGAGCGGCGAACTGTATAACGGTCTTTTGTGCAGTGCAGCGAACTGAATGGCGATCCATCCGTTACGTTCGCAACGAAGGAGATTGCTATGACGGAATATGGAGCGACACGGCGCGGGGTTATCGGTGGAACCGCTATCGGCCTTGCGGCTACTGCCGCTCCTACCCTGGCCCAACAAGCTATGGGCACCGCACCGGTCAAGCTTCAGGATCCGCGCTGTCAATCGGCGTCGAAACGGGACCCCCGATCGGCGCGCAAAAGGGACCCCCTTTCAAAGATGGCACGACGGTCGAGGAACGCGCCTTGCGCTGCGCGCGGCGTAGGGAGGGCGCAGCCCGACCGGAGGCGCGCGCAGCGCAAAGCATCTTAATCCCGGCGTGCAGCGGAGATCACTTTCGGTTCTTAAAGCGCCAGCTGTCATTGCCGGTCTCGATGATGTCGCAATGATGCGTGACGCGGTCGAGGAGAGCGGTGGTCATCTTGGGATCGCCGAACACGGTGGGCCATTCCCCGAACGCCAGATTGGTGGTGATGACGACGCTGGTTTGCTCGTAAAGCTTGCTAACCAGATGGAGCAGAACTGCCCGCCTGAACGGGCGAACGGCAGATAGCCAAGCTCGTCCAGAACCACGAGATCGAGCCGGGAGAGCTGGGAGGCAAGCGCGCCGCTCTTGCCGATCCGGGCCTCCTCTTCGAGGCGGGTTACCAGATCGACCGTGTTGAAGTAACGCCCCCGCGCCCCGGCGCGAACGACATTGGCGGTGATGGCGATGGCTAGGTGGGTCTTGCCGGTGCCGGTGCCGCCGACCAGGACGACATTGCGCCATGCGGGCAGGAACGCGCCGCTGTGCAGCGAACGGACCAGCCCCTCGTTGATCGGTGTCCCCTCGAAGTGGAAGGCATCGAGGTCCTTCACCACCGGCAGCTTGGCGGCCGCCATCCGGTATCGGATCGAGGCGGCGTGGCGGTGCGTTGCCTCCGCGCGCAGCAGATCGGTCAGTATCTCCATCGTCGTGCGCTGGCGCTGAAGCCCAGTGGTGACGGCCTCATCGAACGCGCCGGCCATCCCTTTGAGTCCAAGTCCGCGCATCGCGTCGATCATGTCATGCCGCTGCATGGAAGTTCCTCAGTTGGTCGTAACGGGAACAGTCGGCGATCGGCGGATGCCGCAGGGCGTTGTCCTCAGAAGTGACGATCGTCAGCGGTCGTGCTGATTCCGAGGGAAGCCGCCCCCTCATTCCGAAATGATGCCGCCCCCCTGTTCCGAGAATTACTCGCCCCCTGATTCCGAGATGATGTCGCCCCCTTTGCGGGGATGACGATGAAGGTCCGCTG
>NZ_QLJK01000044.1:0-27238 GCF_003950715.1 Sphingomonas sp. S-NIH.Pt3_0716
AGATATGCTTCGAGAAGCACGCCGCACCACCCAGACCTGGCACAGCTTTCTCGACGACTTCCTGGACGATCCCGAACTCGCCACTCGCTTCAAGGCCCAACCACCGCGGTAACAATCGGACGGTTACCGTCTCCCTCCATCGCAACGGCGATCGTACAGTGTTGCCTTCACGAAATACGTACGCTTGCCTCAGCTCAAAGCATTGGATGACGGGCATCGGGCGGAGATGGGCAAGCTCCGACTCCCCCGGTTGCTGAGCTACAGAGCTTTCATGGCACAAAACGCGCCTGAAAAATCAGTCATCAAGGCTGAGGAGGCGGTGTTTCTCGAAGTGCCCGTCTGCCGATCAAATACGAACAAAGCCGTTGTGGAGCGATCAGCGTCTGCACGCCTACCGATCCAGCAGAACGCTGAGCCCGAGAAGGAGGTTGCCTCTGACATCGACCTTCAGCTGGCCTGGGCTGCCCAACGATCAGGGCGTTCACGATGATCGTGGCGAGCTGCGGATGACGACACTGAACACCTAGGTGCTTCGGGAGGCAACACACTCTGTTTGCTTCCCGACACAGGTCTGAGTGACCGAACCCACGAATCCCGACATCGCTGTCGGTACATCCAAAGCGAACGCCGACATCACTCAGCGGTTTACTCGCCCCATTCAACGCGGACGAATTTCTCAATATCAGCAGCTCTGCGCTTCGCAGCTTCTTCATCCCACACAATGCCCTGCAAAAGCTCGCGGCCCACTGCCGCTGTCGCCTTAACGCCTCCTTCGACATAGGTAGCAGCCTTCTCGGCAGGAGGCTTGTCACTGAGTTTTGAATTCGTTCTCGGGGGGAGCATTGTAAGATTGCCGAGGTGATGCACCCATGGCTCCTTACTACTCCGCGGCGTTATATGCTCAATCGATTTCGCAGGATCGGCTGCCCAAATCTTCTCCCACGCCAGAGGATCGACATGCTCGCCCTTTTCCTTGGCTAGGTGCTCTTCGTAACGGAATAGTAGATAGCGCACTTCGGCTGACCAGCCGCCATACCACTCTTCCCAGGTGCTGCCATCTTCGTCGATCACCTCGTCGATCGAATAACCATGGCCGATGTCTAACAGTCGCTGCTTAATCGCAGTAGGCTCGAGTACCGCGTTGATGATCTCATATCCAAGCTCGACATATTCTCCGACACGCTTTCGCGTGTCTGCCCCCCCTAGCGTGTAGATCCGAAAAGTGACGCGTTCCCAAGCTGCGAGCAGATCTCGTTCGGTTTCTTCCTCAAAGCCACGCAAAAGAATGGCGACGGCTACGAAACGGGCCTGCCTGACGCGGGCGACGGCCGAACGGCGCCGGTCATTATCCAATGAGACAACCTTGTTGACAACACGGCGCAACCACCGAGCGGCGTCCATGATCGTACGAATGGTGTCGCCCGCGGCGTTAGCGATTTCGATAGACGCGTCTTCTTCGCTGAGCACCCGTCGCGGCGATGTAGGAAGTTTCCATGTGCCAGCGAATGCAAGCGCTTCATCCCCGAGGCGTAAGTCCAACCCTAACGTGCGATAAACGTCTTTCCAAATAGTATGCATCTCATGCAAGCCCTCCTGACGCACGCTATCAGGCACGTGTTCGTAGATCAGAGCCATGAGTCGGCTTTTTGTTTTGTCTACCCACTTCACGTCGAGGCCACGGCTAT
Source organism: Sphingomonas sp. S-NIH.Pt3_0716 (assembly GCF_003950715.1). Classification (NCBI taxonomy): domain Bacteria; kingdom Pseudomonadati; phylum Pseudomonadota; class Alphaproteobacteria; order Sphingomonadales; family Sphingomonadaceae; genus Sphingomonas; species Sphingomonas sp. S-NIH.Pt3_0716. The sequence continues at coordinate 1,686 of NZ_QLJK01000044.1, forward strand.
TGAGAACCTCAAACACGCGGTAGACTACAGCTTCGTCCGCGATTTCGTGGTAGATCAGAGAGAGCTTGTTCCTGATGGTAGAGAGGAGCTCCACCAGCGGCCGACTTTCTACCCAGTTCGCGACGAAAGCCTCGCACTCTGCGATGGCATCTATGACGTTTTGATCTGATGCGGTTGGGGCCTGTGTATCCGCGGCGCGGCCCGTCCGCACATACTGAAGGAACACGTCGCTGCTGTCGTGATTGGTCTGCAGTAGGACGACAGAATGTTCGTCATCCTTAATGAGCAATTCACCCAAATCGCGCTTATCACGTTCGGTGTGTTCATTGTCCAGGGCTTGCTCGATCGCCTTTAATAGAATGACGATGGTAGTTATACGCTGTTGCCCGTCAACCAGATCCACGATTTTATACCGTTTAGACCCGATGTTGCAGGATTCTCGTCCAAGCCCCACCACTGTTGCCATGAAATGGTCAAAGCCGGACTGCGCGACTTCTTCAATATCATTAAATAGGTCCACACGCTGCTTGGCTTGCCATGAATATGCGCGTTGATAATCCGGTATCCTGAACAGCCTTCCGCTCAGCAATTCATCGATTGTCACATGTTGCGGGTTTAGCTGCATTGGGCGAATGCTTTCTTTGAAAATTTCTGTTTGGTGGAGCACCGTACAAGGCGCTGTCATTAAGTTTGGAATCGCATATTTTCAATCATTTGCCTGCCTAAACGTCACCTTGGAATGCATCGCACTTAAATGTCCTCAGCGATTGGGCGGCACTCTACGCACTGATCACCGATAGTTCGCTGCGGCCACGAGCGACTGGTGTCACCTCAATCTTTACGGGGATTCGTTCCTTGATCTCTTCTACATGGCTGATGACGCCTACCCGGCGGCCGGTCGCATGAAGATGCTCCAGGACCGACAGGGCTTGACCAAGGCTGGCTCCATCCAATGCGCCAAATCCCTCATCGATGAACAGGCTTTCGATCTTGAGGCCACGGCCGGTGGACATCTCGGCAAGTCCGAGCGCCAAGGCCAGGCTGATCAGGAAGCGTTCTCCACCTGAAAGGTTATGCACACCGCGAATTTCGCCAGCCATGTCATGGTCGATGACCTGGATAAGCATGTCGCCACTAGGAGCGCGTTGGAGTTCATAGCGGGGCTTGAGATCCGTAAGCCTCGAATTTGCGTGCGCAAGCAGCCGATCGAGGGTCAGCCCTTGGGCGAAACGACGGAATCGGGCGCCAGTCGCGTCGCCGATAAGTTCATCAAGGGCGAGCCACACCCGCGCCGCTGCGCGTTCGCGTTCCAGCTCGGCACGAAGCTTGGAGGTCTGTGTCCGTACCTCATCGTCCCGCCGCAGGACGAACTGGGCATCTTGGAGCGCTTTCTGGGCGGTCTCGTCAGCTTGCTTGGCTTCGCTGACCGCCTGAGCTAGGGCGTCGCCAGAAAGGGCAGGTGGATCGGTTTGATCGTGGCGGATCAGGTCCTCCTGTCGCTGCGCCAATACGGCAGCCGCATTATTGAAGGCTCGGTCGATTGCGGCAAGCGCTTCAACCTCCCCGTCGATTGCTGTCTGTCCTTCCCGTGCTGCGTCGGCGACAGCCTCTTCCTCGATGGCAAGCTCAGCCAGTCGCGCGTGGAATCGACCTTGGCGATCGAGATGACCTTGGACGACGCGTTTGGCTTCCTGATCGGCAGCCTCTTTGCGAGCCGCTGAAGCCGCCTGATTTTCGCGACCGAGAGCCGCGGCCGTTTGGGCAGTTTCCAATGCCTGGCGAGACTGCGACAGCACGGCTTCGTTTTGGGCAACGACGGACTCGACGGTGTCGCCGCCAAGTAGGCGGCTCCGAGCGTTCGTTACCAGTATCTGCTCTTGCTCCCAGGCTTTGGCCTGGGACTCGATTTCGTCGAAACGGACCATGGCCGCTGCGGTCTCCGCACGCGCGTCGGCGACCGCTCTCTCCAAGCCAGGAATGGCCTCGACGATCTTAGAATGATCTGCAAAATACGTGCGCCAGGCGCCGGCTTGTTCATCAAGCCAGCCTATGGGGTCAGCCAGCTGCCGCCAATCTGCGGTGCCGCTAAATCTCACATCAATTGATTTTGCGAGGCGATCCCGGGTCTCGGTAATGTGCGATTTGCGTTCCAGAAGGCTGCTCAATTCCTGCTCGATATCGCGCAAGGTCTGAGCGGCGACGCCGGAGGCTCTGCGACTTTCCTCCCAATCGCTCCGGGCCTTTTCATCGGCGACCTGGGCGATGGTAACCGCCGTCCTAGCCTCGGTCATGGTGGATCGCTGACCATCAAGCGTGGCGAGTGCGCTTTCCAGAGTGATTTCGAAGTCTGGCTCGGCAGGATCAAGGCCCGTCAGGCTACATTTCTCAGACAATACAGCAAAAGCGGCCTGAGCCTTTTCATTGGCCACCGCCATTGCGGTAGCTTGGCTTTCTATGTCGAGCTCCAGACCGTTAATCGATTTGTCGGTGGATTGAATGCGGGCGGCCAGCGCGGCCTCTTCAGCGGTCTCGGAAGTGCTTGATGCCTCAAGATCGGCGATGCGGTCCCGTTGCTCTCGAAGCTGCATCCCCAAGAGTGAATCGAGCGCGCTCAACGCATGTTCGGTGGCGCCGCAAACCGGGCAGGCCTGCCCTTCCTCCAATGTCGCGCGAAGTTGCATTGCTGCTTCGCCAGAAGCCGCTTCGGCTAGCTCGCCGGCACGGCGTGCCTCCTGCAGTTGCGCCCGCAGAATGGGAAGGCTGGAGTTTACCTCTGAGTGTCGGGTGACGAGGTCCTCGCGCTCAACTTTAGCCTCACCGAAATTGCTCCGCAGACGGGCCAAAAGATCACGGCATGCCCCTACCTGTGCTTCATGATGCTTCCAGTCCACCAGAAGAGGCGAAAGGGCCCCCAGGCGATCCCGCTTTTCGAGAACCACGGAGAATTCAACTTCGGATGGTGCGGAAGCCTTGGCTTCGTCCAGTATGTTACGAGCCGATGTGGCAGCGGCGGCTGTTCTCTCTTCAGCTGCCTTCGCGGCCTCCCATGAAATGTTGGCGGCGATTTTGGAGGCTTCCGCTCCGTCCACGCTACCTGAAAGTTGGGACAGCTTGAGATTCACGGCTGCGATCTCAACGAGCTCTGCTGCAAGTTCGGTCTGCTGCGTTGCCAAACTGGCAAAGCCGGCGTTCTGCGCAAGCCAAGATGCATGATCGTCGCGGGTTGCGATGGCCTTAGACCAGGAACTGCCGGCAACCTGCTCAACCTTCTGGCATTCAGATAGAGCCTGCGCGCGCGTAGCGCGGGTGTCTGAAATACCGTCGAGCGATGCCCGCGTTTCGGAAAGTTTACGGTCGAGTGTGCGCGCTTCCTCTATCTCGGGAGATTGCACCGCAACCCGGTCTGTTTCGACCTGGACACTCGCTATCGCCTGGCTCTCGTCGGCCGCCGTCTGGGTCGCGCGTTCGCGTGCCTGATCCAGTTCACCTTGTCGCAGGACGGCATTTTGCTCAGCTTTGTGAGCTAGCGTCGCCGCCTCCTGGATGGCAGTCCAATCTCCTGCAAGGGCAAACGCGGCTTTACGAAGGCGTAAAGCTTCGTGCCGAGGGATGGCTTCCTCTCGGGCAGCGTTTGCGGTCGCAGCGGCTGACTCGCATGCTGTGACCTTGTCGGCCAAGATCGCGCGCTCGGTTTCCCAGCCAACAGCTTTGGAAAGTTCTCCAAGCGTGGCTGAAGTTCGATCGGCTGCATCTTTCGCGGCGCTTTGTTGCTCTTCAGCGGTCCGACGAGCTTCGTCGTCGAGGCCATTTTGAGCTTCGATTCGCCCCATAATCGCCTGTTGCTGGGCCCGGAGTGTTGCTGCCTTTTCATGAGCTGCGCGGCCGAGGCTCGCATAAATATGCGAACCGGTCAGCCGTTCGAGCAGCTGCGCTCGTTCGTTATCATCTGCCTTGATGAAGGCTTCGAAATCCCCCTGTGCCAGGAGGACGGCTCGTCGAAACTGCTCGGCTGACAAACCGACCAGGCGGTGTATCTCCGCCAGCGTTTCAGTTTTGGTCCCACCAAGAATCTCGCCATCACCAAGGCGAGTAAGACTGTGCCGGGTCGCCTGCATGCGGCCATCGGTCTTCTGACGAGCTCGCTGGACGGTCCAGCGTGCACGGTAACGTTCGCCGTCGCGACCTACGAAGTCCAGTTCAGCAAAGCCCTCACCGCAGCCATGCCGAAGGACAGCCCTGGGGTCGCCCGCCGACAACTCGTCACCTTGGACCGTCTCAATCCTGGCGCGGGCCGGTGCGGCGCCGAGGCGCGGCACGGCATCGAACAATGCAAGGCACATGGCGTCGAGCAGGGTGGATTTTCCGGCGCCCGTGGGGCCGGTGATGGCGAAAATGCCGGCGTCGCTCAAGGGTTCGGCCTCAAAATCGACCTCGAAATCGCCGTTCAGGCTAGCCAGATTACGACCGCGGATTGCGAGCACGCGCATCAGACGTCCTCCCTCGACATTTGTGTTTCAATGAGCAGGGCTTGGAATGCTTGGCTCAAATCCTCTGGCGGCTCGCTGCCATGGGCGCGTTCGAATAGCTCTGCGAAGACAGCCTCGGGGAGGAGTTCGGCAAGATCGACTTCGCGTTCGGCTATGGATTGGTTGGTAGCCTCGCGAGCCGAGACGCGCGTGATCCGTGTCAGTCGCAAAGGCTTGCCGTCGAGGGCTGCCATGACTCGAGCTTGCAGGTTTGGCTCAGGGCCGTCGACGAGCACCGAAATTTCCACGAAGGGATGCAGCCCGCGAGGAAGCTGCGGATCGAAGTCCAGTTCCTGGATCGCGATCTCGACCTCGCCGATCGGCTTGGGACCAGCGGCGGGAACCGTGAGAAATGGAACAACGCGCGGGATTTCCTCGTCGCGGGCGGTTGCGCCGTCCGCAGCAAGGTCGACTACGCTGATCGAATGGCGGTACAGGCGCTCGGTTGCGGACAGTGGAAACGGCGATCCCGCATAGCGTATCAGAGTGTCGCCCTTGATCGTCTGCGGACGATGAAGATGGCCGAGCGCGATATAGGCCGCTCGGTCGTCAAATAGGGCAGTGGCCTGCGCTTCTTCACCGCCGATGGTGATCCGGCGCTCTGAATGTTCAGAGACATCCCCTTCCGCGACGTGGAGGTGGCCTGTCACTATGAGAGGCAGTCCGTTCGCGCGTTCGGCCCCTACAGTTAGAACATTGTCATATAATTCTGGAAGACCGCCCGGTCCCATGTCGCCTGGTCGGCAGTAGGGCACAGCTGCCAACCACGCCACGATGGTGCCCGCCCTATCGTTCAGTGGTACCAACATCGTCTCGAAATCTGGTGCGCCGTTGGTACGGGGAAGAGAGCCGATAAGGTGGATCCGTCCGGGGCCCAGAAGTGCGGCGGGCAGATTGATACGCGCCGCACTGTCGTGATTCCCGCCGATGATGACGATCTGCAGATTGGGGCAGCGCGTCGTCGCATCTCGAAGGAATGCATAAAGTCGTGCCATGGCTGACACTGGCGGGTTCGCCACGTCGTATATGTCGCCCGTGACGAGCAGCAGATCCGCTTCTTCGGCTACTAGGCGCCCGAGAAGCCAAGACAGAAACGCTTCATGCTCCGCCTCCCGATCATGGCTGAACAGCTCATGCCCGATGTGCCAGTCAGAGCTATGGATGAGACGGAAGGCGGGTCTTGATTTGGTCATAGCTTAAGCTTCACGGAAGGGACGACAGAAATGGACGTGGCTGGGCGACGGCCTAGTTAGCGCTGCCCGAGCAGCGATATCAGCTTTGAGTCAGGTGCTTGGCGAGTACGATCATCGCTTGTGTGTCTCGCTCACAATAAGCTCGTAGTGCCTTATCGAGGGCGGTCCGGCGGTCATCCGTCGTATCAGGAGAGATGGCCTCCAAATATGCGGCTTGGGCGTTACCACCGTCTTTGACCTCGAGCTGTGAATAATCGAGATCTGGAGCGATAGTCGGCAGCACGGCCTTGATTGACCAACTGCCTCTCTGGTCGCGATGATACCAGTTGGCGCGAGTGACCGGCAAAAGATCGACAACCCGGTCGATGATTGAATTGAGATCATCTGCTAAATCAGGGAAAAATTCAGAAAGCTCGCGAAGGCGCGCCTTTTCGAATTTTTCGTTGTACGTGACTACCGCACCTGAATTGGGGATCATCGTTACCAGCGCTTCGGCACAAGCCCTTCGCGGGTCCATGCCATCTAGGCTCAGAAATTCATGGTGTTGGAGGTTCCCGTCTTCCGCTTCGATATGAGCGGAAAATTGGAAGGGAACCTGTTGATATGGACGAGTGCCGATCCAACGCGGAATGGCGAATGCGATCGTCTCAAAGTCCAACCACGTTCGAGGGAAGGACCAATCAGCCATAGCAAATCTCGCGCCCTCAACGTCGTGATTGGGTTCCCCTGTTACAGTGGCTTGATAAACCCGTTGGTGGGTTGGGTTCGTCAGCATCGCCGGGTCGACGTCTAAAAGATTCGCGATCCCCTTCTTCAGCCAATGATTGCCCCCGCCGTAGGGAAGCACCGTCACAGGCCATTCTGGACCAGGTGGAAGAGCTTCCTCGCAATATGTCGCGAAATTACATTGAAGGCCGTTACAATGGGATCCAGGGAGAATGTCGGGTTCTGTACCAGCGAGCGTTTCACGCGCAGCCGCCACCACCTCGGCCCGTGTTTCGACCCGGTCTTTGATGTTGGAAGTTAGGTCGCTGTCGGAAAAGAGCCCCTCGAGAGAGGCATCGCTTGCAAGAACGAAATCGCCATCCAGATGCCGGATCGCCGCGCTGTCGATTGACACACCGGCTTCACGGGCTACCCAGACCTGAGTGGCTAGGTCATTTACGTGATAATCCTTGGGCTTGGTCGAACTTTTGACCTCGGCCATGTGCCAGCCACCGATACCGTTTGGCTCGAGAATGTCGACTCTCACCAGAACGCCATCATGCTGAAACGTCGCTTCGAAGATCGGATCCTGGTGACCGCCTTCTAGCAAAGCCTTCGTTGTGGCGAGAGCGGTGGAAAGATCGGGCTCAGCCTCGACCATTATTCCGCCCGGAAGGAGTGAACATGCGGCGGCACCAACCTCATGCCCGGTTGCGAAGCGCGCTTCTGCGCCTTCATCAATTTCGGCGAGATCAGCGCGATGAACCGATAGCCACAATCGCTTTGGACACTGTTCGAAGTAGGTGATCTTGGACTTGGATAGTCCATGCGGACGGGGGGAGGCATTCATGCCGCGACACTCGCTGAGAGATTGGTAAGGATCAGAAAAGAGTTCGAAGAGAAAATCATCATGATCAGTCCTGCATCGAATGCGCGACAAAAGTGGTCGTTTCAGGTTGCGTTGTTTGCTCTGGCAGCATCGTCAAAGCTGCTATGATGCGCTGGCGCATTAATTCGATCAAAGCGGTGGGCTGCTCAATGACGAGTTCATTGCCCCAAGTGAATAGATGCTCGGCCAATTCCCGCATGCCCCCGCTGGTGAAGCGGATGAGAAGGTCTCCATTTTCGAGAGCTTCTATCTGTTGATAGCGGTGAAACCTCCATTCGTGGGCTCGTGCTGCCGCGGATGCGTGGACGCGAAGCACGACATCCTGCTTCTCGTCGCGCCAAACGGCAAAACTGTCGGCAAGCCAGGCATCTATGTCCCAGTCATCTGGAGCACAGCCGAGCTTCTCGCTGAGGCGTGGTTCAACCATCCTATCAAGGCGGTAGTAGACCGGATCGTTCTCCCTATCGGGCATTTTCCCGACCAAGTAGGATAGGGGGCCGTGTACAATGCCGAAGGGTATCACACGTCGCCAACGCGGTTCTTGCTGCTGAACAGCCGCGTAGCTGAACTCGATGCAGCAACCCGACAATATCGCAGCTTGGACGATCGCGACAGTCTCAGGTGGCACCGTTGCGACGGGGCCGGCAGTGACCATCGTCCGCTGGAGCCGTGTGAGGGCTTCCAGATCAGGGTCGATACGGCGTTTCTCTCGGTCGTCAAACGCGCCTTTCACTTTCGAAAGGAGGCTTGCAAGTTGGTCGCCACGTACCGTCTGGCCAGCCCCTCGTCGTCCATCGACCTCGGCTTGGAGTGCTGCAACTTCAGCAGCTGTAGGCCGGGTATAAACGCGTCGAAGGCTGTCTCTGATGAAAAAGCGCTTCCGTCGATCTTCTGACACTTCCTCCAAGTCGAAATGCCTCGCGATAATGTCGCGCATACGCTCGGCGGTCCTTCTATTGACGCCCAGTGTTTCAGCCATTTCATCAAGAGTGAGGCCTTCGGATGATTCCGAAAGTGCATGGACGAGTGCCAACAATCGATCCAATTTGGCCATACGATCGGTCATGCTGAGCTCCGCCATTCACGTCCAACTACGACTGCGGTCGTCGCTTTTTCAAGAGCTTAATGCACCAACTTGATGTTTGCGATTTTCAGCGGTGGCTCGAACTGTTGCGATAGAGATTACGAGAGCATCTTCGTTCCATCATATCCTTTTGTATTCTATCAGTGGTGACAGTTTGAAGTTGGTCGGACCTATTGCGACCGAATCTGACAGATGTGGAAGGGTTTACTTTCTTAAGGTCTCCACGAGACCGAACTATCTTGGCCCAGCTGTCACGATAGGGTGGTGAAGGTAACAAGGGAGAATTGGCATGAAGATTGAACGAGATGTGCTGAAAGAGGCGGGAACGAACGCAGCAAAGATCGGTCAGAAAATCGGCGAGAAGACGGTCGATGGAGTGAAGAAGGCTTGGGCTACCGAGATGGGGCGCACGGCCATCACCGGTGCCGCGGCCGGTGCCGCGATCGCTGCGGTCGTTCCGTTCGTCACCGTCGGGGCAGGCCTGCTGATTGGCGGCGCAATATCCGTGTTTGCCAAGAACATTAAATCAGGTCAGTAATCTTCGCTCGAATTAAGCACCTGCCTGCAAACGGGCCCCCAACCTCGAGTGGGTGGTCTGCCGCAAATGGTCCCGGCAAGTTCGAAGACTGTTGGACGATCGAGGGCATCGCTGAACGGAACTTTGGATGATCGGAATTTTCTTACTGGCCGCTGTCACTTTTGTGGATGGCGATATCATCCGTTTGGATGGAGAACATGTTCGCCTAGTCGGTATCGACGCGTCTGAAATTCAATATGCCTATGCGCGCCGAATTATCGACGATTTAGAGTTTAATCGCTCCAGAAATAAGAGGGCGCGAATGGTTGTATCGGAATTTGTTGGGAACTTGAAAGTTGGGTAGGCTAATTTTCATCGTACTCATTTTGTTCCTTATTGTCCTCCTACTATGGATCCTGGGGAAGGTGCTGCACAAGGCCCTTCAAGGCCTAATCAATGTTGCTTCTATACTCGTAAATGTTGCGGGAGCCGCATTGATGGCGGTGTTGGCTGGCCTTATTGCCTTCTTTGTTCTCCCCATCTCTCTTGTGGGTGAATGGTTCGGAATTGCCGTATCTGGCGTCGCGATTCTGGTGTTCGTCCTGAGTCACAGAAAATTCGGACGCCGTGAGGGATTTGCGGATCGTCAGCCGCCGGCGGTGGAGGAGGAACAGGCAATATCCTCTGCTGTAGTTGAGGACCCAATCGAGCCCGAGGCGGATCCACGTGTCGCTGAAGCGTGGAAAATCGCCGGAGAACTTGCGCCTGAATACGCGAAGCGCCTTTCTTTAGCTCGGCGTAGTTGTAGCCGGGTGCTGGAGTTGGCAGTCGAGGATGCGGTCGAATGGAGCGTCGTTGACTGCTCCACATTCATCTCCCGCACGGTTCCGGAAGCCGTGTCGACCGCAGCGGCACTGATAAAGGACGCCGCCCCATCAGAGCGACGCTGCCTCGCCGATGAGCTAGTGGTTGACCTTGAACGGATCGCGCAGCGCGCGCAGGAGGAAATCGATAGTCGTCGCCGGCAATTGCGTAATAGCTGGAACATTGTTCGCACTCATATCGCAAGCAGGACCTCCCGCGACGCGTTGTAGTGGCGACAGCCGCGCCGATAATATGGCGATCGCGGCTCAGATGATCAGCCATTTTCATGATCGTGATCGAGCGGTTCGAAAACGCGTGCAGATATCTCTCTCGCGGATATGGATTGGCCGCATCATCAGTACGAGGACGATGCCCTTTCCCACCCAGGCTAAAAGGTTACTCTTCCGCTCCGGCACACACTTGCTCCCTGTTTTTATAGGAGTCTGCTAAATTTCTATGCGTCAAAAAAGGCCGTAAATCTCGAGGCGCGTAATTCGTTTCTCATTTGTCGAGTTTCAGAGCTTGTCGAACACTGACCCCATCCGCGGCGCAAAGAGGCGCTCGTAGGTCCGGAGGAGATGGGCATCGGTCATGCCTGAAACATAGTCAGAGATTACCCTCATAGGTTCGGCTGATCCGCTGAATTTGGCGAGAATGTCGCCCGGAAGGAAGCGTTTCGGTTCGGATTTTATCACCTCAAAAACGGCGATCACCATCATTTGCCCTTTGAACTCCAGATGCTGAACGCTCGGGCTGCAGATCACCTCTTCGTAAACCAGCTTCGTCACGGCAGCCAAGAAGTCCGCCACTGGTTCGGGGACCGTGACTCGGTACCTGAGCCTTGGCTCCTCAAACTCGGCTTCTTCTTCAATAAGAATGCTCGGAATGACAAAATTGAGAATCCGGTTGATCTGATGCTTGCGGTCGTTGCCGTCTCCAAACAGGCGTTTGAGCAGACCGCCATACACATCATTGCCATATTGGCCGCGATATTGGCTGTTCAGATAGTCGAGCAGGCCCTGACACGCCGATGCAGCCACATGTTTATGAAACTGCTGCTGATCAACTAGCTTCAGGGCTAGCGCATCTTCTAGGTCATGGATGCCAAAACTGATATCGTCCGCAAGGTCCATGATCGAGCAGGCGAACGCCTTGTGGCGCGCTTTTGCATGCTTCCCCGGCCGGAGATCAAACTTCCGAAAGGCATCCTGATCACTATTGGAAAGCGGGGAGAGGATCCAGTCTACGACGTCTTCTTCGCAATCAAAGAAGCATTTTGGGGGCTCAGCTGCAGTGCGGTCTAGCAGTGGCGTGCCACTGGTGTCGGAAAGCATCCTAGGTCGGACATTGGGGTTAGCCACCTGGCTAAAAGCAACAGGGTATTTTAGAACGCCCAATAGCGTTTCGCGCGTTAAGTTCGAACCGGCCAATTCTGAGAATTTCTCCAGTTTCGACAGGATTCGGAGCGTCTGGCCATTCCCTTCGAAACCGCCATAATCTCTCATGCAGTAATTGAGAGCCACTTCGCCGCCATGGCCAAATGGAGGATGCCCCAGATCGTGGGTGCAGGCAATGGCTTGGATTAGAGCGTGTTCTGGCAGGTGAACCAGCGCGGGATGGCCAGGAAAATTGTGTGCGAGTTGCTTGATCAAGCCGCCAGCGATCTGCGCCACTTCCAAGGAGTGCGTCAGCCGGGTACGGTAAAAATCGCTATCGCCTAAATTGAGAATTTGGGTCTTGCCCTGCAATCGCCGGAAAGATGCGGAGTGAACCACGCGGCCATAGTCGACATCACCTGCAGTCCGCGCATCAAAAGATTTTCGCGACTCCGGTGTTCTTCGGTCGAGCCAGTGCATCATACCCCCATCTGCTCAGCGAGATATTTGTGTGGTAACACGTTGATTATGCCGTCGGAAAGGTTTCAAGAATTTTCAGAGAGACCGGTCGAGGGAACGGCCAATTTAATATGCAAGACGGCATACCCTCGTCACAAACGCACGCAGCGTCCTGTTCGATCGACGAGCCTCATCACGAAGATTGGATTGACGGAGTTCAATCCAATCCTTCACCAATGCGCGCTTGGAGGTCTGGGCCAACCCGACTGAAGCCCATTAATCGCGCAGCGGCCCGGATTAGATCAGGATTCTCTCCACCCGGATTGTCCTCCCGCGCTAGTCGGATTGCTGCGCGTACCTCCAGCAGAGAAAGGGCTTCCGCCTTGAAGGTGGCGCCACTCTCGGCTGACCGATCCCGCACTGGAGGCTCGGCGGCTTGCTCTGCGGTAAACCAGAAGCTCTCATGGTCATTGTGAAGGTCCGCGTCCTTCCGCTTTGCAGAAACAAGTGCCTGATGTGTGGCTGCTAGAATTCGTTTTCCGCTGCTTTTCTTGCCAAAGGCAGAAGCGATTCTGCGCGCGATCTCATCAACATGAACAGGTCCTTCGACCGCCACAATCTCCTGCACCAGTGGAACCAGGAACGGCGTTGGAGCTTCATGCGGTTCGATAGCGGTAGCAGCCCAAGGCTGTGCCCGAACATATGCGGGCATCACGCGCGCAACCACCTCCGGCAGTTCGCCCCGGTCAGGCAGATTGGTCTGTTCAGCTTGAGGGCGTCCACCGTTGGCTCCGGCAATTATCAACTCATCCTGGTTCACTAGGCGAGCAGCCTCGAGTGCTGCACGGAGCCGTTCGACTTGCCGATGCCGATCGTAGAACCAGTCTGTGCTCCAGATTCGGTGGAAACGCCAACCGAGATGCTCAAGAACATCTTGGCGTAGACGGTCCCGCTCGCGGGCCCAGAGCGCGGAGTGATAGGTTGCGCCATCACACTCGACAGCAAGCAAATAGCTGCCAGGGCGTTCAGGGTGCCGTACACCGATATCGATGCGAAAACCAGCCGAGCCGACCTGTGGGTCTGCAAGATAGCCGAGGCTGCGAATTACCTCTGCGACATCTTCTTCAAAAGGCGTGTCGGGCACTTCGCCGGTAAGTGTGGGCTGCTCAATCGTACCGGACTTGGCATATTCCAGAAAGCGCTTGAGGATACGAGGCCCAGGCTGGCTGGCGCGGCTGACGTCGAGTTGTCCCGGGTCAAAAGATGCAAAAACCTCGCACCGCAGCCGAGCTCGGGTGAAAAGCACATTGAGCCGTCGCTCACCACCTTCGCCATTCACAGGGCCAAAGCTTGCGCCCACCATGATACCGCCGGCCTGCGTCGGGCCGTATCCGACGGTGATCAGGATCACATCGCGTTCGTCACCCTGGACGTTTTCAATGTTTTTCACGAACAGATCTTCGGCGCGGCCTTCCCGAAGGAACGAGTCAAGTTCGCTATCATCGCGTCGTGCCAACTCAAGCAGTTCTGTGATTGTATTTTTCTGCGCGTGGCTGAACGTTACGATTCCAAGGGACAGATCTGGCGTGCGCCGTGCATGTTCTCGTACGCGTGCGACCAGAGCGTCGCCCTCGATCCGATTGTCTCGCCGGCCACCCCTGTCGTAAACCCCCGCGACCTGAGTGAAGATCAAGCCGTAGGCCGCGTCCTTCTCTAAAGGAGAAGGAGGGAGTACCAACCCTCCATCATAGAACTCGGAGTTGGAGACGCGCATCAAGGAAGGATCACGAGAGCGATAGTGCCACTGCAACATGCGGCCCGGCAGGCCGCGCGCTTCGCACAGCGTTAGTATGCTCTCCGACGATCCCAGTGACGCTGCGTTCCCGAGAAGATCCTCGCTGGTTTCTTCTTCCTCGTCCAAGCTGTCGGCTTCGCCATCACCGTCAGCCAAGAGGCGGTCGAAGAAGGAGGATGGCGGCAGCTGCTTCTTATCGCCGACCACAACGATTTGCCGCGAACGAGCAATGGCGCCGAGCGCATCCTCTGGGCGCACCTGACTGGCCTCGTCAATGACCAAGAGGTCGAAGCTGACCAGCCCAGGTGTAAGGAACTGCGCAACCGAAATAGGGCTCATAAGCAGCACGGGCTTGATCCGTTGGATCGCAACAGGTGCGCTAAGGAACAGCTTGCGCAGCGCCATATGCTGCTGCTTCTTGCCGATCTCACCTCGGATCACTTTCATTTCTCCCTGCGCACCCTGCGGCAGTTGCGCGAGGTGGTCAGCGAGAATGGAGGTGACATTCTCCTTTAGGCGAGAGCGCTCGAGCTGGATGAAATCATCCACCAACGCATGTCGGTCAAGCGATGCGACCTCTTTTAGCGCAGGATTGGTCGCCAAAGCAGCATTCCACAGCTGCTCCGCGCGGGCAAACTTCAATTCAATCGAGGCCGCGCTGCCATCTAGCGATCCGCTAGCCATGCGGTCCGCCAGCTCTGCTAAACCGGATGCATCGAGCGCCGCTCGTGCCTGACATAGTGCAGCCCATTCTGCATACCGGTCGATGGCTGCTGCCATGCTATCGAACACGCCCGACACGACCATGAGATCCACATCTGGATGGGGCTTGCCGAAGCGTCGTTCGTCGAGGTCGAGCGCGCCGATCGTGGTCGCGATCCGATCTCGAGATTCGGAAAATATGGCATCAAGGTCAGCTGTGTAGCGCGCTCTCGCGGGCTGGTCGCTAGCGACCGCAACAAGGCGATCTGGCTGAAGAGTGATAGCCGCTCCAGCAGCTCGAGCGCACCATTCAGCGACCCTGGCCGCTCGTGGAAAATCAGTTCGTTCCCCACGCCAATCATCGCCAAGAGTAGTGGACAGCCACGACTCATCATCGCCCCACCTTTTGCGAAGGGACTGGATGTCTACAAGAAGGTCAACGAGAGCCAGCCGCTCATCGGCCGTCTTGGGTATCGGGCCTCGTAATAGACCGGCGAGCGCACGAGACGCATTTCGATAAGCCCCGCCCCAGCGGGCGAAGAACGAGCTCGTGCCAGAAACCAGAGGGCCGCGAAGATGCGTGGGGTCAGTGCCGAATGCGGCTTCGATGAAGTCAGCGCTGGCATTGTCTTGCGCGGTGCGCCAAGCTGCAGCTATGTTTAGCCCGTCGATCAAGCGGGCTGTTTCGGGTGTTGTGAGAAGCCGTTGCGCTAAGGCTGCATCTGAAGCGTTGAAGCCATCTAGTCGCTCTAAAAGGTCGCGTAAGGAGGGGGCGATGCTGATCGCGCGCGCATCGTCTAATCCGGCGGCTGACATCGGTGCGTCGAGTGCAGCCCTTAACCTGTTCGACCTATCGCTTGCTGCAACTAAGTCTTGTCCCAGGCGCGCAACAGCTACCGGTTGGAGGTCAATTGTGCCAACCCCAAAGAATGGATGGGCGTTTTGGGGACCAGCAGTGGCGAGTAAAGTGCCGTAGCGGGCTATAAGGTCGCATGCCGTCGCTTCCTCATCGCGAGACATGGCAGCCACAGTCGGCGCTGCGAGTGTGGGCATGGGGGCTCCCATGCCTAGATAGCGAGCCTGACGACCGAGAACAGTGAAGGGCGATTCTCCACTTTCTCCGATTGGAGCGTGTAAAGCATCGGCGAGAGCATTTAGCCTGTCACGGACGGTGCGAAGGGCCTCCGGTTTTGGTGGCATAGCTGGTGTTGCTTGTCCGGCGCTTAGGGTCCGAGCCAGTTCGCCGAGCACAGCTTTTTTGTTTGCTGTTTTGGAGTGGAGCTCAAGGATCAGATCTCGCAGGCCGACTTTCACTAGCCGATCATGCACCACCGATAGGGCCGCCATTTTCTCGGCAACAAACAGGACGGTCTTCCCCTCCTTAGCCGCTGCAGCGATGATGTTGGTGATGGTCTGACTCTTACCGGTCCCAGGAGGACCTTGCACGACCAAATTACGTCCTGCCCGGACTTCCTCGATGACCTTTGCCTGGCTCGCATCAGCATCGACAACATGGAACAGTTTGTCGGGCGGCAGGATGGCATCGAGCCGATCGTCTGGGCCGAACAACGGCGGCTCATGCGCAAATCCTTCGTGAAGCAAGCCTTGCGTCAACTCGTGCGTTTCTAGAGCGTTCTCCGGCCATGCATTGAGCGCCAAATCTCGATACATCAGCAACTTTGAGAATGAGAAAAAGCCGAGTTGGATGGCATCTCGATTCACTTTCCAGCCCGGTCGCTCGGCAACGATCGCCTCAACTTGGGCATGATAGTCACTGGGGTGCCAGTCACCCAACTCATTGTCGATTTCAGGTAGCCGAATGCCGAAATCCTCTTGCCAGCGCTGCTGCAGAGGCAGGTTGGTCATCATGTCGTCGGGGCGAACCCGCAGATCATATGTCGAACGGCGCGGATCGCGCACGAGCTCAACGGGCAATAATACCAATGGTGCTTCGCGCGCTACGCCCGACTCCTTATCCTCGAACCAGGTCGCAAAGCCCAGGGCTAGATAGAGGATGTTGATGCCCTGTTCTTCTTCAGCGGTTTTCGCTTCTCGAGCAATTTTCAGGAGGCGCTTGGCAAGAGCGTCTGGCCCCAGCCGCGTTTCCAACAGATTGTCTTTGTGCCGGCCTTCGCCAACATCGCCGTCAATTTCGTCTGCTAGAACGATCTCATCCGCATCGCGTTGGTCGTGCCCGTTGGCACGGAAACGCATTGCTTTGCCAGTCGATAGAATCGAATAAATATCATCGGATCGTTCATTGACGATGTTCAGAACGTTGCCGCGTGTATTCGTCCGATTCACATGGATGAGCCGGTTGCGGGTGCCCGTCTCCACTAGCCGCTTGCGGGTATCATCGAACAACCGCTGTATAGAGCGGCTGCGGATTGGATCGGAGCTGGATGTAGCGCGCGGGTCAGTGAGCAGGTCGGTCATAGCACCTGGGAAGTTTAAAGGTGAGAAGCGGCATCATTGATTCCACATCCTTAATTTGAAATTAGGGGCGGGGTAAATGTCGTTTCTCATTCGAAACCGACCTGCCACTTGATCTCTAGTTGGCGATCTTTAGGCCTTCCCATCCATATGGGTCGATGTGGCGCTCTATAATCGGCGCTACCCATTCGATTTTGCGCAAATTGTGGAAATGCTCATCAAGCGTCAGCGTCTCGACATCTTGCCCGTCATGATCATTCGCAACCACCTGTGCGAGCGCATATCGATGGAACGGGCGGCCGTGATCAGGGTGGCTACCATTGGTCAATCGAGCATGGGATTCCTTGGTGATGTGCGCGACGGGGCATAGCCATGCGCGAACGAGAGTGGAGAACCGATGGTCAAAGCTTCTCCCTTCGTCCAGCACGGCGGCTGCCAGTTCGGAAACGGGAATAACGTGATCCATGGCGGTTTCCTCACCTCGGTCAACTGCCCCCGCACAACCATGCTCGCGGTAAAGGCATTCCATATTCTTATCGGCCCAACGGAGGCCGTATTGAAAGCGGATTTGTGCTTTGACTGCTTCGCTCAGGGCTCGTTTGGCTACCTTTGTCCAATTACCTACGAGGTCGTCGTAGCGCTGGAGATCATGCTGGAGTGTCCGCTTCATATAGTCGAGATATTCGACGGGAGCGTGGCCATGGTACAGGCGGTAGCGGAAGCGGTCGGCCAAACTGTTGGCTGCTGTTTCAGCAGGGGTTGGATCGGCTTCCTCACTTTCTGAGTGTGTCACTCCCTCGTTAACGATCGTGCGGAGCAACAATCCGTCTTCCGTAGCGATCATGTCGTAGGTGTTGGCGTAGGGGGTGCGCGAGCCTCTCCAAGCCGAAAAACTCGTGTAGGATGAGCCGTCCCGCTCGGATATTACCGTCAGTTTGCCGGGCAAATCAATTGTTGCAGTTGCGCAGTCAATAATGTCGCCGCGCCGATCGCGGAGGATGAACCTGCATGGGCGCTCTTGTTGGGCAATAAAAGATTTTATTGGCACTATTATTTTTCCTTAATGAATTGTTGGATGGTTATATCTGTCTGTTGGTGTTGTTCACGCAGAAATTCATAAAATTTTGAGATTATTTTTTGCGATATAAGATCTGATGTGGGTGTAATAATTCATAAATTACCATTGTTCGATGCAGCAAAAAAGTTAATAAATTTCCATCGCCAGCCTCAACAACTTTCGTATATTGCTGGTATTCGGGCCATCAGGATGGGGTTGGTCAATGTCGGCCCAAAAAGTAAGAGCTTGAAGAGCAGCGGGTGGCTGCAATTATTGAAATGAAAATCTCATCCTCACCCTGACGGCTGCAGCCGCCGCAGGGTGGGGAGAAAGAACCCACCTCAAATGATCTATGTCAGTGAAGAAGACCGCAAGCGCAATGCGCTTGCGAAAGATGCCGCTCGCGCATTCGCCGGGATGGTCGGCTGGACGCCTGTGCCTTGCACATCGATAATGCCGTCCGTGCTGGCGGACTTCGAATATGCCGACCGCGCCAACGTCGTGATGGCGTATTGGCAAAAGAAGCTCTCGCTCGCCGCCCTCATCAAGGCCGTTGCCGAATGCCGGGCCGATCTTCTCTTGGTCGAGCCGAGCCATAGCTCGGGGAAGCAGGCCAGCAACTATATCACGCTCTTGCTGCGCCGCGATGGTGAGCTTCAGATCATCACGGGCCTCCGGCTGTGGCTTCAGGAACCCGGCGGACCGATCCACTTGGTCACAAATCCGGAGAGCGGCGACGAGATGCGGGCATTCATTGTCGGTCAGAGCGGCATTTGTCCGCTGCCAACTCTGCCCTGGTCAACGGCAGAAGCGGAAAGGCTCGGTTTCTGGACCGCCCGGCGCCATTGGGAACTGACCATCGGAGGGCATTACGCATGAGCGGGAACGACAATCTCCGATGGCTGGACAACCTCCCAGTTGGCTGGGCGCAGCTCTACCGCGACCTCCTGTCTGATCTCGCGGCGAACGGCATCACAGTCTGCGTGGACGAGGCGAAGGAGAAATTCGGATCGCTCCGGGTTCATCTCGAGCCCAGGGTTTCCGAAGCTCGACCCTTTATCGCCGCAGCCGAAGAGCAGTCCAAGGTTACCTGCCAACGATGCGGCGAGCCGGGTGAAATGCTGATGCGCAATCACATCGTTGCCACCCTCTGTCCGGCCCACGGCGATGGCTTTTCCAAGCCAGAAAGGCCGCCGGTGGTCACGGTTTACATGAAGCCGGGGAACATCTCGGACGAGTAGGCGCCGCTGCTGCGGCGAAGGCCAAGTTTGAAGTGGCTCAGGCAGCTGAGCAAAAATGGAATGAAAAAGGGGCAAGGCGCGGCACCGCTCGGCTGCCGCGCGCCCTCAACGCGAAAGTCTTACAAATGCAGAATAATGTTACACCGCGCTCCCTCGGGAGCGCGAACGGCTTGCCGTGGATCAAAGCCGCGACCTATCGCGGCATCATGATGCTGGCGGCGGATATTGGCGGGCCGATCGACTTCAGCCCGGAGCAGCGCTTCCCGGGCGCGCGGCATGGCGTGCTACTGGAAGGCGCCAATCTCCTGATCGTCGGGACCCGGACCGGTCCGAACATTGGGCTGTATGACGTTAGCGCAGTCGCCCGGCAGTATGGCATGGACCTGCTGCTCGCGCGCTTCTCTGGTCCAGTCGCGAAATACGACATTTACCGCTGCAAAGACGATCAGTGGTTTACCGGCTATCAGCGCGCATGGTTTGAGGACCGCTACTGGTTCTGCCCGCCCGATGAAGTCGATCAGCCATTCATCCTGGCACACCGGCGCGGCCTGCAATTCTCCACCCATGCGCCTTGCCCCGATGCCCGGCGCTTTGAAGCCGGTCTCTCGCTGGCGGCGCAGACCAGCACGCAGTGGCAGGAGGCGGCATGAGCAAAGCCAAATCGAAGCCTGCCACGGCCGATCAGCCAGAGATGCTGTCCTGCTTCACGCTGGATCCTGCCGATGACGGCAGCTTCAAATATATCCGCTACTTCTACAAACAGGATGTACATCGTGCCGGAATAACCGACATGGTTATGGCGAAGCTGACGCCTGCCGGGCACAAGGCATCGCGTCATGATTTGCTGCTGCCTGACGCAGCCAGCGGTGAATATATGGACCTCAGCTATCTGCTGCAGCGCTACGATGCGATGCTGCCCGGGGCTGAGCGGACCGGATACGCCCAATTCACCCTGACACTGCCATCAGATCAGCCACCGCATGTGGGATGGGAGCAGGTGCGGGCATGGGTGCGAAGCTACTTTGTCCGTCAGGAGCAGTTGGCCGCACTGATGGTACTCCATCTGCCCTATTTGGCGGGTTCATCAAATGCCGCTCACATCCATATCCTGCTCCCGGCACGCCGGCTGTCGATGAATGGGTTTACCGGCCAGGCACGCGACGTCTGTTCGGATAGTGGCTGCCATGATGCATGGAACGCCTGGATCAGCTTTCAGAAAAAGGGCGGCTCATGCGTAAAGTGACGATGATCGATCCGCCCCATGGCTGGCGCTATGGCTTTCCCAAGCCCCTCACTCTTGGTGAGGGGCAGAGCTTGCAGGATTGGTTGATCGAAAATGGATACCCCCAGGCCGAGATCAACGTCTTCGGGATCGTCCATCTGCCTTGCCGATACTGGATGCGGGAAATTGAAGAGCCGCCGCCCTATGAGTTGAATGCGCACGACATAGGCGAGCGGAGA
Organism: Sphingomonas sp. S-NIH.Pt3_0716; assembly: GCF_003950715.1. Taxonomy (NCBI): domain Bacteria; kingdom Pseudomonadati; phylum Pseudomonadota; class Alphaproteobacteria; order Sphingomonadales; family Sphingomonadaceae; genus Sphingomonas; species Sphingomonas sp. S-NIH.Pt3_0716. The sequence goes on from NZ_QLJK01000044.1 coordinate 21,988, forward strand.
AAACTCATCCTGGCCCGTCGTCATGTCGCCGCGCTTCGGGCCAATCCGGACCTCATCATTCAGGCGCAGGCGGAGAATGACCGGCAGCTGGCAAGCCATCGTGCGACCATTGGAAACAGGGCATGGCGCTTTCTATTGAGGCGATCCATCGATGAGATCATCGCCTATATGCTTCAGAAGTCCCCGACCGGGAGAACTCTACGTTCAACCAGTCCATTCTCGATGATCCTGCCTCCCGAGCCGGAAGCAGAACGGCGTAGGATGTGGCGGGCGGCCAAGGCTGAATTGCTCTCCGATTATCCGAGCGGAGGAGCGGGGGAGGGGGGGGGATTTTCAGTGCCGATAGCCGTCTGGTTGCGGCACATCATTGGCATAATGCAAGATATCGTCGACTTGAGCATAATGTCGACACGTGCTGGCCGACTTTGGTAGGCCGTGGTAGGTGGCAGCTAGGACTTTCCGGCCATTCCAGGCGCCCTCCTTCCCTAGGCAGCTTGCGGATTAATCTGCCATTGTGACCTTAATCAAAAAACGATCGCGTCGAAATAATAGTCGCATTTAATCTGCAGGCTCCGGCCGAATAATTCGCAAATGCCGACAATATCTTGACCTTTGGCAGTTCCTGATGGACATCAGGTCGATCCATTTTTAAACGAGGATTGGTGTAGCCTGCATGGATACCACAGCGAACGTCACCGATATTCCGGTCATCTACAAGATTTTAGGTATGAGCAGTGATGAGCAATTGGCACCTTTGGTCGACACACTAACGCAGACGCCTCTCAGCATACTTAAGATTTGCCGGGCCTATGAACGGCATGCTCCGGATCACAGTCGGTATACCGATCAGATCGGCGATGAGGTGTACCGTCTTGGTCAAAAGGCACTGAATGTTACGGATGGTAGCCGTCCTTCGTATCAACGGATGATCGGCGCGTTATGCAAACAGCTGGGATTGCCTGCGCAGGATGGCGATCTGGCCGGCAACGAGACGACTTTACTCAACCTCTTTACGTCGCAACGGCTCTCATCAATCGCGGCGGACAAGCAGCAGGCGGCCGTGAACGAGGCTCGCCAAGCAGTTGCTGAGGGGGCCAGGAGCTTTTTCGGCGCCGCAGAGTGGCCTGCTCTGGCTGCTTCCCTAATGCAAATTGCGTTCCTGCGCGGGACGTATAATGAATTTGCGCGCGCAAGTAAGGGAGGCAAGGAGGCCAGTTCGACGCCACCACCTGATGGTCATTCCGATGCTTTGGTCATCAGTAACGATAGCGGAACCCCTGTTCTAACGCTTGCTCAGATCAGCTTTTCGGACTCGGACGATGGGTGGCGCAAGGTCAGCAAGGATGATACCGGGATCAGCCGGTTAAATTCCGTTTTGCAAGCTGTCCCCGGCGTGGCCACGGCCGTTGAGGTTGGGACAAGCAACTACATGAACGTGATTGTCCCAGCTGGAACCGAATTGGTTGAGAGCGTTAAGCATGGTGGCCTAATCGGCACGCTCCGCAAAATTGGCACAAGCGAATTCGCCGGAGCCGCTAAACTCGATATCGGGAAGCTTTCGGCGCTGGCGGCTTCCGGCGCTGCTCTCAATATTGCATCGGCCATGCTGGCGCAAAAGCATCTCGCCGACATTAGCGAGAAGCTCTCGGACATTAAGGAGGCCGTCGAAGATGTCGCTGCGTTTCAAAAGAACGAGCGTCGATCAGTCCTGACAGGATCGATCTGCTATTATGAGCAGATTGCTGGGTCCGTGCTGTCCGGAGAGCTCTCGGATGAGGTGGTCCACGTCATCGAAATGCACGAGACCAAGCTGCTGGAGGTGCAAAACCATCTTGCCATCGACATTCGCAGTCAAACCGAAGCCCTGAAGATCTTGAAAGACGAAGAGTGGGTCCGGCAAGGTAAGTACATTAAGGCGCTGGATGAGCAGCAGGCAGCGCTCGATAAGCTCTATCATGAAATGCTTTTGTGTTTGCGCGCGCGCGCCTTTGGCTGGCAGCTCCTCTCTGTCTTCCCTGGCCGAGAAAAGCGTAAAGAAGATCGGCTTCAGGATATTAGGGCCTCTGTATTAGCCTTGCTGCCGCAGGGCGAGGTAGCCATTGCGCTGGATCAGCTCCTCCGCGAGAAAATCAAAACCGTCACTAGCGCGGCTGATCGTTCCCAAATTCTGCGGAACGAAAATGCTCTGATGAACCGCATCTCGGCTCAAAGCGCGATGATTTTCGATAGCCTTGAAACAATCGGCACGGATATCTCCACTCACGATCGCCCGCTCTCGATGGATCTGAAAATTCAAGATGGGATTATCATAGCAACGCGAATGCGTTGAACTGCTAACAGCCCAGCATTCAAACTCGAGCGTATCGAATCCACCATCCTCTGACGTGACGCCCCATGTTCGCTCGATCGAAGACGTATCGCCCTAGTCTGTGGCTCCGGTTGTTTCTTGCCGACAACTGGACGTTGACGCTGATCCGTTCCCAGCCTCAAGACGTGAAGCTGGGAAGCGGAAAACTGGCATCCATCGACATTACTGCAATCTCGGTGACGAGAGCATTGCTCTGGCATGCCGTCGAAATCCGCACACGGGATAGTGTCACCAATCTCACAGGCCTTTCCGGCAACGCAGCCCGCCAACTGCGCGACGACCTGCACAGCTTCGTGAACTTACATCTCGCTGCTCTCATCGATAAAGGCAAAGGCCAACTCATGGTGGTCGACCAGGCCATCACCGCGATCGTCGAGGGCAAGCGGCAATATCTCGCGCAGTCAGACATTAGTCGCGCGATCGCAGAAGTGCCCGGCAGCGCGTCCCTGGCGCTGTCCCACCCACTCTTTCATGCCGCCCTAATGCCTGCCGCATTACGAACGCACCTGCCAACATCTTTTAGGATGTTGACCGATGCTGAGGAACGCCAGCGCTACAACGAAGCATTCGTTGAACACGAAATGCGCGAATTCAGCTCTTTCTTCGACCAGCTTGAGGGCCTATCCCTTTCCGACGAACAGCGGGAAGCCTGCATTCGGCTCGAGGACAGCAATCTTCTCGTGGCATGCGCTGGGTCCGGCAAGTCTGCGACGATGGTCAGCAAAGTGAGTTACGTCCTCGAGAAAGGACTTCATGCCCCGTCCGAAATCCTGGTGCTGGCCTTCAACAAAAACGCGGCCGACCAGCTGAAAGATCGGATCGCGCGACAGCTCGGCGTTGAAGCGGACGAGCTGGAATGCCGGATCACAACATTCCACGCGCTCGGCCTTGGGATCATCAAGGAGGCTGAAGGGCGACCACCCCAGCTCGCCAACTGGGTGGATAACGCCCATGGGGAGGCCCGCTTCATCGATGGGATCATCGATGCATTGATGAAATCGAACGAGGAGTTCCGCACGCTCTGGCCGGATATGCTTCTCCTGTATCCCAAGGCTGATATCCCGCCCTCCCAGTTCGACTCGGCTGAAGAATATCGGCGACATATGGCCGATAATAGCGGCAAGCGGCCGGAGAGCATTCTCAGCCAGTCCGGGATCTATGTGAAGTCCCTACAAGAGCTGAAGATAGCCAACTGGCTGTGGCAGCACTCAGTCGAATTCAAATACGAACGGCGGACGAAGGTCCAGGACGAGGATGGCGGCATCCGCCACGTCGATCCAGATTTCTATTACCCAGCCACCGACACGATCCACGAGCACTTCGCCATCGATGCTGACGGGACTTCGCCCTTCAGGGATTACGTCAAGCATGCCAAGCTGAAGCGGGCCGGCTATGCTAGAATTGGCGCCGATTTCTTCGAGACAACATCTGCTCAGTCCGCCGATGGCTCGCTGCTCGACCAACTCAGGAGCGAGCTGGAAAAGCGTGAGATTGAGCTGACTCCGAAATCACCCGAGGAGATCATGAAGACGATCCCCTCCGTCGTGATGACACGCTACCGCAAGATTATCGGGGTCTGCATCAAGCACATCCGTGCCAGCAGCCTCACGTTGGAAATGTTGCAGGAAAAGGCGAAGACGCTGCACGACAAGAATCGCGCCACCCGTTTCGCGAAGGTCATCTGGCTCATCACCCAAGCCTATTCGCAGAAGCTGGAGCAGGATGAGCGGATCGATTTCGACTCCATGATTGGCGATGCGACTAAGCTAGTGGAAGCCGGCCGCTATCGTAGTCCCTATTCCCTGATCCTCGTCGACGAATTCCAGGACATCTCTGATTCTCGGGCTAAGCTCATCAAGGCTCTCAAGCATCAGAGGGCGTTCACGAAGATGTTCGCGGTCGGGGATGACTGGCAGTCAATCTACCGTTTTACCGGGTCTGATATAACTATCTTCACCGAATTCGATGCTAACTTCGGCGCATCCTGGCAGGGCCGATTGCAGCGCACATATCGCTGCAACCAGACGCTAGCCGAAGCCGCGGCCCGTTTCATCCAGAAAAATCCCGCACAGATGTCGAAGCAGGTCACTTCATCACGGCCGGCCGTTCGGCGTTCTATCAGGGCGATCCCCGTGAAAGTAGAATGGGGCAAGCCACGCATGGGCGATGCCTGCTTCAAGATCCTTGAAAGGTTGGATCGTTTCCTCAGCGGCATTCAGTCGCAGTGGCGCGAGAGCGATGAGCACCGCCTAAAGGTGCTTGTCCTGTGGCGATACAACATGCTGGACCCGTTCCATGCCGGCTCGCCAATGTATGACTGCATCGAGGTTTCGGGCCTGTCTTTCCATCGGTCGAAAGGATTGGAGGCCGACTACACGATCCTGATGGATGTCAGCGAAGGTGACTACGGCGTACCCAGCAGGATCGAGGATGACGAACTCCTCAATCTGGTGATCCCACGGCCGGAGGAATTCGAGTACGCGGAGGAACGGCGGCTTTTCTATGTCGCGTTAACGCGGGCCAGCCGCGGGACGTTTCTGCTCTACAACAGCAGTAGGCCATCCCGCTACATCTCAGAACTTTGCGCCGTCGCCGGTGATGATGTCCGGTTCGAAACAGTCGACGGTGTACGGCTGATGCAGTGTCCTGCATGTGTAACCGGGCGATTAATCGAACGGCAAACGGAAGGTGGGATCAGCATAATTGGCTGCAGCTCTCATCCACGATGTTCGTATGTTCGCCGGCCATCCGGCGTCTAGAGCGGTTTCCATTCATTCCGGTTCATAGCCGCATGATTTGAAGTAGTTTGCACATTCGTCGGGCTTGAAGATATCGACGAGCCTGCCGATCAGGTCCCACAGGCCGCTGACGGTGCGCTCTCCT
>NZ_QLJK01000045.1:0-26617 GCF_003950715.1 Sphingomonas sp. S-NIH.Pt3_0716
GGCCGGCCAGCCCTGCCCCGATCCCGGCAAGGCTGAGTAGCAGCGCGACCATGAGGCAGAGCCGAGCCATGCCGACATGCTTGCGGGCATGCACCTCGCGCGCGCCAAGCGTCAGCAGCCAGCTTGCAATGCCCAAGAACAATGCGAGCATGGGCCAGACCATGCCGGGCCCGTCCGCCAGAGCGACCGGCGGGAAATCGGCATGGCGGGTCCAGAAGAAGAAATAGCCGAAGACGAGCCCGGCAAAAGCCGTCGCATCGGCCATCATCGTGATGAACATCGCCCACCAGCCTGGCGCCAAGGGCCCGGAGAGATAGAGCGGCAGCTCAAGGCCGTGGCCGATCGGCTTGCAGGGCTTTTCGGGAATTTCGGCCGTCCCGGTCCAGAGCCACCACAGCGCCAGAGCGAGTGTGGCAACACCACTGACGAGCGCGGCCCAGTAGAGATGATAGGTGGTGAGGATGAAGACCCCGCCGAGCGCGACCGCCGTCAGCATGGGCTTGATGCTCGGGGTTCCCAGACGGATTACTGCGAGTGGCCGGGCATCAAGGACGCTCGTGACGATCGTCTCGCGTCGCCCTTCCTCTGCATCGGGCAGGAAGAAGCGGCCCTCATCCACCTTGCGCACGAAATCTGTCTGGTCCCAGATCGGATAGCGGCTCTCGATCAATGGCACCGACCTTATGCCCCAATCCTCGTCCTCGGGATGGGCAAGCCATTCCAGGGTGCCCGCATTCCAGGGATTGCGGACAGCCCGAACCCGGCGTGGCGAGAGGCTAAGATCGACGCATATCACCGCCACCCCCGCGGCAAACAGCCAGGCCCCCAGGGTGGACGCCATATTGAGCCCGCCCAGCCCCAGTTCGGCCGGATAGGTGAAGACGCGGCGCGGCATGCCCATCAGCCCGGAAAGATGCATCGGGAAGAAGGTCAGGTTGGCACCGACAAACAGCATCCAGAAAGCGATCCGGCCAAGCCGGTCGGACAGCTTCTTGCCCGTCACCAGCGGCCAATAATAATAGAGGCCGGCAAAAAGCGGCATCAGCGTACCACCGATCAGCACATAATGGAGATGGGCGACGACGAAATAGCTGTCATGCGCCTGCCAGTCGAACGGTGCGACTGCTACCATGACGCCGGTAAGGCCGCCAATCACGAAAATGGCGAGGCTGCCGATCGCATAGAGAAGGGGTGTGGACCAGGTGACCCGCCCTGCCCACAGCGTCGCTATGAACACGAAGATCTGGACGCCGGTCGGAATGGCCACGGCTTCCGAGGCGGCCGAGAAGAAGGCGAGGCTGATCTTCGGCAGCCCGGTGGTGAACATGTGATGGACCCAAAGCCCGAACGACAGGAATGCGGTGCCCACAGCTGCCAGCACGATCCACGGATAGCCCAGGAGATGGCGGTTGGCGAAGGTCGGCACCAGCATCGCGAACAGCGCGATCGAGGGCAGGAATATGATGTAGACCTCGGGATGACCGAAGATCCAGAACAGATGCTGCCACAGGAGCGGATCCCCGCCCCGGCGCGCATCGAAGAAGGGCCAGTCGAGCAGCCTCTCCATTTCGAACAATATGTCGCCGGCGATGAGCGGCGGAAAGGCAAAGAGGATCATCACCGCCACGACCAGTATGTACCAGGCATATAGCGGCATGAGATTGAGCCGCATGCCCGGCGGTCGACATTTGAGCACGCCGACGATCAGTTCGACGGCGGCCGCGACCGACGACACCTCGATGAAGGAAAGGCCCAGCATCCAGATGTCGGCTCCGAGCCCCGACAGGTCTGTGCGGGTGGTCAGCGGAGGATACATGAACCAGCCGCCGTCAGGGGCGGCATTGAAGAAGATCGATCCCCCGACGAACAGCCCTCCAATCAGAAAGGACCAGTAGCCAAAAGCCGACAGGCGGGGGAATGGCAGGTCGCGCGCGCCCAGCAATTGCGGCAGCAGGATGATCGACACTGACTCGAACATCGGCACGGCGAAGAGAAACATCATCATCGAGCCGTGCAGGGTGAAGAGCTGGTTGAAGGTGCCAGGCCCGACCAGATCATTGTCGGGCACGGCAAGCTGGGTGCGCATGATGAGCGCGAGCATGCCGGCAAAGAGCATGAAGCCGAAGGCGGTCAGCACATACCAGACGCCGACGCGATTATTGTTGCAGTCGGTCCAGCGCAGGAAGATCCCCCTGGGCGGTGCCCACACCGCGCGCAACCTTTCTTCCTGCGCCGCGCGGAGCGCCGGGTCATCCTGATCGTGGAGGCTCATTTCAGCCCCTCGAGATAATGAGCAATGGCAATGGCCTCCTGCTCGGACAGCTGGGGATAGGCGGGCATGCGCGCGCCTGGCTTTGCGATCTGGGGCGCACGGATGAAGGCCGCGATATTGGCGGTGGTCGGTGGCAATATCCCTGCCCCCAGCGTCCGCCTTTGCCCGAAACGGCTAAGGTCAGGCCCGATTGCCGCATGATGCGCGGTTCCCCGGATGGCATGGCAGGCGCCGCAGCCATGCGCATCGAAGAGGGACTGGCCCCTCGATGAACCCAGGCCCCTGCCGGCCCCGCGCGCGTCCGCCAGCCATGCGTCGAAATCCGCTGGGTTCATGGCAATCACGTCGAAGGCCATCAGCGCGTGCGACAGGCCGCAAAACTCCGCGCAAACGCCCCGGAAGCGGCCGGCCTTTTCGGCGCGCACGACCAGCCTGTTGGTCCGTCCGGGGATCATGTCCATCTTGCCGGCAAGACCGGGGATCCAGAAACTGTGGATCACGTCCTGCGCGCCGAGTTCAAGGATCACCGTCCGCCCCACGGGAAGGCGGATCTCATTGGCAGAAACAAGTCCAGGCCCTGCGCGTGATGCCCCATAGGCGACCCGCCACCAGAATTGCTCGCCCTCGACCCGAATGGTGAGGTCGCCAGGCGCCGTGTCGCGCGGGCGCATGGCAGGCAAAGCGTAGAGAAGCAGCGCGCCAAGGATCAGGGCCGGGCCGATGGCGCCCAGCCACAAGATGATCCGCATGCCGCCATGATGGCTGAGCGCCCCTTCCGGAGCGCGAAGCGCGCGAACATAGATGAGGACCATGACCATCACGATGATCGCCGCACCGATGGTCAACAGGATCGCCATCTCGCGCACCTGCCGCGCTTCGGCGCCGAAGACATGGAGGGCCGACTGCTGCGCATTGCAGGCTCCAAGGCCGAGCAGTGAAATGGTCCAGAGCCATGGATTGCGCATTGCGCCCGCGTCACCCCTTTCGCGCCGCATCCGGTGTGCAGCGTCTTTCGTGCCAACACGCGAAGCGGCATCCGGTTCAAACATTTCTGTTTCGTAACAAGTGGATGAATTGCCGGTGTCGGCGAAACCAAAAGCCATCCGGCGCATTGGCGAGGGATCATTCTTCGACAAGGAGACATGTTTTGCCCAGCGCCCCGCCGCGCACCCGGCCCTTGCTCCATCCGCTTCACGGCCTGCTGCTCGCTTGGCCGGTCGCCCTGTTTCCCGCTGCCCTGCTGTCGGACATCACCTATCTCAACAGCGCGGAAATCCAGTGGAGCAATTTTTCGGCTTGGCTGATCACCGGCGCGCTGATCGGCGGCGGCCTAGTACTGCTATGGGCCTTGATCGCACTGGCGCGCGCCAAAGGGTCGGCACGTCGGCAGCATGGCCTTTATCTGCTGCTGTTGGCGCTGATGTGGGCCTGCGGGCTCATCAACGCCTTCCAGCATAGCCGCGACGGCTGGAGTTCAGTCGGGACCATCGGCCTCATCCTCTCCCTCCTCAGCAGCCTGGCTGCCCTTGCCGCGGGCTGGACGGCCTTCGCGGGTTATCGGGAGGTTCGGCCATGACCGTGCGTGCCTTCATCCTGGGCGCCAGTCTCCTGGCACTTGCCGCCTGCGGGCGCAGCCAGCCTGGCCTTGACCAGACCGGCGCCCGGCCGGACCTGCCCGATCAGCGCCAGACATTGCTGCCGCCGATGAAAATCGCGACGCCCGCTGGCTGGGGGAATGAAAAGCCGTCGGCACCGGCCGGCTTTAGCGTGACGGCCTTCGCCACGGGGCTCGCCATCCCGCGCCAGATGCTGGTGCTGCCCAATGGCGACATTCTGGTGGCGGAAGGGTCGGGCGGTTCGGCCCCCGCCCTGCGGCCCAAGGATGTCATCGCGACCCAGATCAAGGCCATGGGGAAGACATCGGTTAAGGGTGGCAATCGCATCACCCTGCTGCGCGATGCCGATGGCGATGGCCGCGCCGAATTGCGCAGTACGCTCATCACCGGATTGAATGCGCCCTATGGCCTCGCCCTGGTCGAGGGCCAGCTCTATGTTGCGACACAGGACGCGCTGCTGCGCTTTCCCTATCGTGAGGGCGAAACGCGCATCACTACGCCGGGCGTCGAGGTGACCAGCTTGCCCTCGCGCATAAACCATCACTGGACCAAGTCGCTCGCAGCCGGCCCGGACGGATCGAAACTCTATGTCGGTATCGGCTCCAACAGCAATGTCGGCGAACGCGGCATGGCGGTGGAGGAAGATCGCGCCGTCATCTGGGAGGTTGATCGCCAGTCCGGCATGCATCGCACCTATGCCTCGGGCATCCGCAATCCGACAGCCCTTGCAGTTGAGCCGCAGACGCGCCGGCTCTGGGCCGTGGTGAACGAACGTGATGAGCTCGGACCGCAACTGGTGCCCGATTATATGACTTCGGTTCGTCCCGGGGCCTTTTATGGCTGGCCCTACAGCTATTGGGGACAGAATGTCGATCCGCGGGTGCGTCCGCAGCAGCCCGATATGGTGCGACGCGCGATCCGGCCAGATTATGCCCTGGGATCCCATGTCGCGGCACTCGGCATCAGCTTTGCAACCGGCGCCGGTCTTGGCCCCGCCTATGCGCAGGGCGCCTTCGTCGGGCAGCATGGCAGCTGGAACAGGCAGGATCTGGCCGGCTACAAGGTGGTCTTCATCCCCTTCGCCAATGGTCGCCCCGCCGGCAAACCCCAGGACTTCCTGACCGGGTTCATCAAGGATGGACATGCGCGCGGACGTCCGGTGGGCGTAAGCTATGATCCGGTCCATGGCGCGCTGCTGGTCGCCGATGACCTGTCCAACAGCGTCTGGAGGATAGCCCCAACCCGTCGCTGACATGAGGCAAAGAGCAAGGAGAGAGAAAATGGAGAAACGACAGGAAGATGGCGAAACGGTAACCCATCTCTCGAAAGTCGAGGCACGCAGCGGATCGCGCACGACCGCGACCCGATCCATATTGGTCACAAGCCTTGCGCTGGTCATCGCGGTTCTGCTCATCGTGGTTGCGATCGGCTATTTCAGGGCCGACCAGACCGGCGCAGACGAGGTCAATAGCGACAACAGTTCGCAAACAATGTCGGCGCCAAATTGACATAACCGCCATGACACCCGCCAGCAAATCCATCGCGATGGACGCACTGGCAAGGTGGATTGGCGACAAACTGCCCTGATCATTGCGGGCGGCCATCAATCGGGCAACGGCCCGTCCTTTCCATGGAGCGCTTCATCGCGCATGCCGCCGCACCCGCTGTTGGTTCGAAGGACATTTTGCGGCCGATTTTCAGGCGAGGCTTCCTGTCGCGACGGATCATGTGCGGGGTCTTCCGCGTTCATGGGGCAAGCAAAAAGGACAGAGATGATGCTTGCCAACGCCCGCCGTGAAATCCTCACCCGCCCGATCTTCTCCCTCGTCGAGGCAGCGCTGCCCGCGCTTTCCGCTACGGAGAGCGAAGCGATCGAGGCTGGCAACAGCTGGTGGGACGCGGCCCTTTTTACCGGCAATCCGGATTGGGATCAGCTTCTTGCCGTGCCGCCCGCCAGGCTGACCGCCGCAGAACAGGCATTCATGGATGGCCCTGTCGAACAGCTGTGCGGCATGATCGACGACTGGCGCATGACCTGGGAAACGCACGACCTGTCGCAGGAAGCCTGGGACTATCTTAAGCAGGAAAAATTCTTCGGCATCATCATTCCCGAGGAATATGGCGGCCTTGGCTTCTCCAATTTCGCCCATAGCGAGATTGTCCGCAAGATCGCCACCCGATCCGTATCTGCGGCGGTCACTGCGATGGTCCCCAATAGCCTGGGACCGGGTGAACTCATCCTGCGCTTTGGAACCAAGGAACAGCAGCGCTACTGGCTGCCGCGGCTGGCGGACGGACGTGAAATTCCCGCTTTCGGCCTGACCAGTCCCGAAGCCGGCTCCGATGCGGCGGCGATGATCGACGAAGGCGTCATTTGCAAGGGGCAGTGGGACGGCGAGGAGGTGGTGGGCATCCGCCTCAACTGGCGCAAGCGCTATATCACCCTGGGTCCGGTCGCGACCTTGCTCGGCCTCGCCTTCAAGCTGCGCGATCCCGACCATCTGCTGGGCGGGCAGGAGGAGATCGGCATCACGGTTGCGCTGGTCCCCACCGACCTGCCCGGCGTGTCGATTGGGCGCAGGCACATCCCCTCGATGCAGAGTTTCCAGAACGGCCCCAATGAGGGTCATGATGTGTTCATCCCGCTCGACAACATCATCGGCGGCCCTGATCGCGTCGGTCAGGGCTGGAAAATGCTGATGAGCGCGCTGGCGGCCGGCCGGGGCATTTCCCTGCCTTCCCTGTCTGCCGCCGCCGGCGCCTTTGCGGCCCATACGACCGGCGCCTATGCGCGGGTGCGCTCACAGTTCAACCTGCCGATCGGCAAGTTCGAGGGGATACAGGAGCGTCTGGCGCGGATCGCGGCCAATGCCTATCTGCTCGATGGCGCGCGCCGCCTTACCTGCGCGGGGCTCGATCAGGGGAACCATCCCGCCGTCATTTCCTCGATCCTCAAGCTCCACGCGACCGAACGCATGCGGACCGTCATCAACGACGCGATGGACGTGCATGGCGGCAAGGGCGTGATCGACGGGCCCAATAATTATCTGGGTAACCAGTATCGCGCGATCCCGGTCGGGATCACGGTCGAGGGCGCCAATATCCTCACCCGCAGCCTGATGGTATTCGGCCAGGGCGCGATCCGCTCCCACCCCTATCTTCTCAAGGAAATCCGCGCGGTCGCAGATGCCAATCGCGGGCGGGCGCTGGCGCAGTTCGATGATGTGCTGTGGAAGCATGTGGGCCACGCGCTCAAGACCGCGATCCGCGCCTTCGCGCGCAACTGGACCGGTGGCCTGTTTGCGCCAGCGCCCAAGGCCGGGCGCGCGACCCGCTATTATCGCCAGATGAGCCGCTATGCCGCGGCCTTTGCCTTCATATCCGACATATCCTTCCTGACCCTGGGCGGCGAGCTCAAGCGGCGCGAACTCCTGTCCGCCCGGCTGGGCGACTTAATGTCGGAACTCTATCTTCTTTCCGGCGCGCTCAAGCGCTGGGAGGATGAAGGGCGCCAGGATGATGACCTTCCCCTGCTCGCCTGGTGCATGGACAGCGGCTTTGCCACGATCGAGCAAAGATTCGTCGAGATCATCGAGAATTTTCCCGCGCGGCCCGTGGGCTGGATGCTACGCCTGTTCATCCTCCCCTTTGGCCGCCGTCGCCATGGCCCGACGGACCGGACCATCCGTCAGTGCGCGCAGATCATCCTGGAACCCTGCCCAGCGCGCGAACGGCTGATCGACAATGTCTTCATCGGCGGCCCGGAAGAACCCGTCGCCCGCCTGACCGAAGCCTTCCGCCTGATGGTCGATACCCAGCCTATCCACGACCGGCTGCGCAAGGCGCGGATCAAGGATTGGGCCAAGGCGCGCGAGCGCGGCCTGCTGTCGAGCGCAGAACTGGCGCAGCTTGAAGAAGCCGATCGCGCGGTCGCGGACGTCATCGCCGTGGATGATTTTGCACCCGAGGAGCTGCCGCGCAATGCTGCTGCATCGGACCTGGCGCAGGCCGCCGAATGAGCCGGCCGGTCTATATTGTCGATGGCGCCCGCACGCCCTTTCTCAAAGCGCGCGGCGGCCCCGGTCCGTTCACGCCTGTTGACCTGGCGGTGCAATGTGGGCGCCCGCTCCTGCTGAGGCAGAAATTTGCCCCCACCGATTTCGATCAGGTCATATTGGGGTGCGTCAACGTCATCGCCGATGAAGCCAATCCGGCGCGTATCGCCGCGCTGCGTCTGGGCTGCGGGACGCAGACGACCGCCTTTACCGTTCAGATCAATTGCGGTTCAGGCATGCAGTCGATGGACACCGCCTACCGCTATATCGCCGATGGCGGCAGCGACCTCATCCTGGCCGGCGGTGCCGAAGCGCTCAGTCACGCGCCCCTCGTGTTTCGGCAGGATGCCGTCCAATGGTTCGCCGCGATGCAGGGCGACAAGAACAGCCCCCTGGCCTCGCTCAAAGCGGCCAGCGGATTTCGCCCCGACTTCCTCAAGCCCATCATCGGATTGGAACGCGGCCTCACTGATCCCATCACCGATCTTGGCATGGGTCAGACAGCGGAAATATTGGCGCACCTCTTTTCAATCTCGCGGGCGAACGCGGACGCCTATGCGGTCGAAAGCCACAAGCGTCTTGCCCGGGCGCAAGCGGAGGGATGGCTGGAGGGCGAACTTGTTCCCGCTTTTGCCAGGGATGGGACCGTATATTCCCAGGATGATGGCGTGCGGCCCGACAGCAGCACAGAGAAGCTCGCGACGCTGAAGCCCGTTTTCGAGCGCCCTTATGGGAAGGTCACTGCGGGCAATAGTTCGCAGATCAGCGACGGCGCCTGCTGGACCATCCTCGCCTCGCAAGAGGCCGTCGAGCGCCATGGCCTTATGCCCCGCGCGCGGATCATCGACAGCCAGTGGTCGGCGATTGATCCCGCCATCATGGGCCTAGGCCCAGTGCTCGCCTCAACGGCACTCCTCAAACGCAATGGTCATGCATTGGCGGACATCGATCTGTGGGAATTGAATGAAGCCTTCGCTGCGCAGGTGCTGGCATGTCTTGCGGCATGGGAGGACGAGGACTTCTGTCGTACCATATTGGGCCTTGAGGGGGTAGCCGGGCGCATCGACCCCTCGCGCCTCAATGTCGATGGCGGCGCGATTTCCCTGGGGCACCCGGTGGGCACGAGTGGCACGCGGATCGCGCTGCATCTCGTTCAAGCGATGGAGCGGCTCGGGCTGAGGCGCGGCATCGCCACCGAATGTATCGGCGGCGGCCAGGGCGGCGCCATGTTGATCGAACGGCTGTGAAGGAGACCATGATGAACGATCCTGTCTGGTCCTTTCTGGCCGATCGCGATCTGGAGACCGGTCCCGCGCCCCATCGCGCGGAGGCCCTGCATCACTGGCGCTTCACGCGCGACGCCCAAGACATTGGCTGGGCTGTCCTCGATCAGCAGGGAACGGACACCAATCTGCTGTCCCAGGCCGTGCTCGAAGAGCTTGACCATATACTCGACATGATGGCGGACCGTGCGCCCCGGGCGCTGGTCATTCGCTCAGGCAAGAAACAGGGCTTTCTTGCCGGCGCGGATATCAGCGAATTTCGTGACATGCGCGACGAGGCGATGGTGCGCGACCGGATCGCCGCCGCGCATGCGATCGTCGACCGTCTCGAAGCGCTGACCTTTCCGACCATTGCGGTCATCCACGGCTATGCCATGGGTGGCGGTCTCGAGGTCGCGCTGGCGTGCCATCAGCGCATTGCCATCGAATGGACAAGGCTCGGCTTCCCCGAAGTGCAGCTTGGCCTGCATCCAGGGCTCGGCGGCACGGCGCGCTTTACCCATTTATGCGATCCGATCGCGGCGATGGAACTGATGCTGACCGGCAAGTCGATCGATGCTGGCTATGCGAAAGACATGGGGCTGGTCGATGCGGTCGTCCCCGAGCGCCACGTCCACGCCTCCATCATCGCAGCGGTAGATGGAAATATGGATCAGGGCCGTCAGGCATTGCTGGATCGCCTGAAGGACGCCGCGCCAGTCCGCCATTTGGCGGCGCGGCAGATGCGCAGCCAGGCTGAAGCCAGGGCACCCTTGGCCCATTATCCCGCGCCCCATGCGCTCATCGACCTTTGGGAAACTCATGGTGGCGACCGGGAGGCGATGAAACAGGCGGAGATCATCTCCTTCGCGCGTCTCATGATGAGCGACAGCGCGCAAAATCTCATCCGCGCCTTTTTCCTGCGCCAGAAGCTCAAGACACTGGCTGGGCCGGAAACGAAGACGATCGCCCATGTCCATGTCATCGGTGCGGGCGCGATGGGCGGCGACATCGCGGCCTGGTGCGCCTGGCGCGGTCTGCGCACCAGCATTTCCGACGTGAAGCCAGAGCCGATTGGCGCTGCTCTTGGCCGAGCCGCGAAGCTGTACGAAAAGCTCGCCCATGGAGATCGGCTCAAGGTTCGCGATGCGCTGGATCGGTTGATCCCTGACCCGGATGGTGCGGGCATCGCCAAAGCCGACCTCCTGATCGAGGCTGCCCCGGAAAAGGCCGATCTCAAGCGCACCCTCTATGCGAGCGCCGAGCCACGCATGAAGGACGGCGCAATCCTGGCGACCAACACCTCCTCCATTCCGCTTGAGCAATTGCGCGAGGGGTTACGCCATCCCGAGCGGCTGATCGGCATCCATTTCTTCAATCCCGTGTCGCGGCTCGACCTGGTGGAGGTCATAAGCCATGACGGCGTCGATCCGCAGGTCGAGGCCAGCGCAAAAGCCTTTGTCGGCATGATAGGCAAGCTGCCGGCCCCGGCCCGCAGCGCCCCCGGCTTCATCGTCAACCGGATCCTCACCCCCTATCTGGTCGAGGCGATGACGATGATGGACGAGGGCATCGCGCCCGAGACGATCGACAGGGCGGCAATGGATTTCGGCATGCCCATGGGCCCGCTGGAACTTGCCGATCAGGTCGGCCTCGATATCGGCCTTGCGGTTGCCGACATGCTGAAACGCGAACTGGACTGGCCCATGCCCGCCACGCCGATTTGGCTCCACGACAGGGTTTCGGCGGGTCATCTGGGGGCAAAATCCGGCAAAGGCATATATGCCTGGCAGGATGGCCATGCAGTCAGAAACAGCGCCGCCCCGCCCGCGCCGGACATGGCTGACAGGCTCATCATGCCGATGCTCAACATGGCCGTCGCGGTCCTGCGCGAGAAGGTGACCGATGATCCCGATATCATCGACGCGGCCATGATCTTCGGCACCGGATTTGCGCCCTTTCGTGGCGGACCGCTCCATTATGCCCGCGCACGCGGCGTTGGCGAAGTCAAAGCCGTGCTGGAGGGGCTGCGCGAAGCCCATGGCGAGCGGTTCCGGCCCGATCCGGGCTGGGACATGCTGCAATGAGGACCGGCGAAATCGAGCCCCTGGAACTTGGTTCGGCAGAAGAGGTAGCCGACCGCATCATCGCTCGCACCGACGGGCATATCGTCCTTGGCCTGCCGCTGGGCCTTGGCAAGGCGCCTCATGTCGTCAATGCCCTCTTCGCCCGTGCCAGCGCTGATCCCGCCATCAGGCTTCGTATCTTCACGGCGCTCACGCTCGAGCAGCCCTCGCTTGGCACGGACCTCGAGCGTCGTTTCCTCGAGCCCGTGTTCGAGCGGACAATGGGCGGATATCCCCGCTTTGCCTATGCGCAGGCGCAGCGCGCAGGCGAGATGCCGGCCAATATCGAGGTGAATGAATTTTTCTTCCAGGCCGGCAGCCGGCTCGGCAATGGGGACGCGCAGCGCCACTATATCGCAGCCAATTATACCCATGCGATGCGCTATCTGATCGACCAGGGCGTCAATGTCGTGGCGCAGATCGTCGCGCGACGGGGGAACAGCTATAGCCTCAGCTGCAATAGCGACATGACGCTCGACCTGCTGGCCGAGCGCGATCGGGGCCGGGCCGATTTTGCCCTGATCGGACAGGTCAATGACGAGTTGCCCTTCATGCGCGGGCCGGCCGAAATCCCGTCCGATCGGTTCGCCATCATTCTCGATAGCGCGCACACGCGCTTTCCTCTCTTCGGGCCGCCACGCCAACCCGTAAGCCCTGCCCAGCACGCCATCGGCGCCCATGTGGCCGCGCTGATAGCCGATGGCGGCTCGCTTCAGATCGGCATCGGCGCGATCGGCGACGCGATCGCCCACAGCCTGATCCTGCGGCAGGAACAGCCCGGTGCCTATCGCGCAACGCTCGACCGGCTGGGCGCTCCCGAGCCATGGGAAACCGGCCCCTTTGAGGAAGGCCTATATGCGCCGACCGAGATGCTGGTCGACTGTTTCCTCGATCTCATTAGGGCCGGCATCGTCAAGCGTGAAGTCGATGGGGCGATCGTGCATGGCGGCTTCTTCGTTGGCCCGCGCAGCTTCTACGCCGCGCTGCGGGACATGGACGAGAAGCTGCGCGATCGCATCCATATGCGCGAGATCAGCTATATCAATGCGCTGTTTGGCGACGAAGCGGCCAAGCGCAAGGCGCGGCAAAAGGCCCGCTTCGTCAACAGCGCCATGATGGTCACGCTGCTGGGCGCCACGATCTCGGACGGGCTTGAAGATGGCCAGGTCGTCAGCGGCGTAGGCGGGCAGTATAATTTCGTGGCGCAGGCGCTCGAACTCGACGGCGCGCGTTCGATCATCACCCTGCCCGCCACCCGGCGTCACAAGGGCGAGACCCGGTCCAATATCGTCTGGAGCTATGGCCATGAAACCATCCCGCGCCATTTGCGCGACATGGTCGTGACCGAATATGGCGTTGCAGACCTGCGCGGCCAAAGCGATGAGCAGGTCATCCAGCGCCTGATCGCCATCGCCGACAGCCGCTTTCAGGGCGAACTTCTGGAAAAGGCACGTTCCGCGGGCAAGATAGCGACCGACTGGGACATTCCCGAAGCACAAAGGAATAATCTGCCCGAGCGGATCAGCGCGGCCATGCCCACCGAGACATTTCCGTCCTTCCCGTTCGGCACGGACTTTACGCAGATCGAGCAGCAGTTGCTGCCGGCGATGCAATATCTGGCAGACCATGCGGCAAGACCCGCCCAGCTGGCCGCCCTGATTGCGCGCGGCCTGCGCGGTGGTCAGCCCGACGAAGCGGAACTGGCCGCGCTCGAGCGCATGGGGCTGGATGCGCCCCATGGCGTCAGGGAGCATAGCTACCGTGCGCTCATCCTGGGAGCCTTGCGCAGTGCCGGACAGTAAGAACAGGAAAGCGGCGAGAGAGGCAGACGTCATTTCGGCAGACAGGGGAAGGGACCAGATGCATGAAGCCAAGGATAGCCCGCACCCCGATCTTGACGCGGAAGAGGCCGCGCATGTCGAGGAGCGCAGCACGGGTTCGGCAAAGGTCGTCCATGAGGTTGTGCGGCTCCAGGGCGAGGAAGAGCTGGATCGACCGATCCTGGCCCTGATGCTTTCTGGCCTGGCCGCCGGCCTCGCTATCACCCTGTCGCTCATGTCCGAACTCTTCCTGCGGGCAAGGCTGCCCGACACAGACTGGGCGCCCCTCATCTATCTGCTGGGCTATCCGGTCGGATATCTGATCGTGATCATGGGGCGGCTGCAGCTCTTTACCGAAAGCACGGTCACAGCGGTGCTGCCGGTCGCGACCCGTCCGAGCCTTGGCAATCTGGGCCGCCTCGCGCGCCTGTGGGCCTGCGTGCTGGCCGGGAACCTTGTCGGCGTCACACTCGTGAGCGCGCTGATGGCCGGTGAGGTCATCATCACGCATGAACAGCGCATCGTGGCGCTGGATATTCTCGCCAAGCTCGAATGGCAGGACTGGTCGAAAACCCTGATGCTCGGCATTCCGGCGGGCTTCATCATGGCCGCGATTGCCTGGGCCCTGCCCAATGCCAGGGGCAGCGAATTCTGGGTGATCTTCCTCCTGACCTATGTCATCGGCCTTGGCGGCTTTTCGCATGTCGTCACCGGCTCGTCCCAGATCAGCTTCCTCTGGCTGAGCGGCGAGGTCAGTTTCCAGCAGGCCTGGTTCGGCTTCTCCCTCCCTGCGCTGGTCGGTAATATCATCGGTGGAAGCGGCCTGTTCGCGGTCCTGGCCCATGGGCAGATGCGAAGCGACCTTACCGAAGGGGGATAGCGTTCGGTTTCAAACACCGCCGGCGGGCAGAACTGCGCGCAGAGACTTCTCGATTTCCCCGCCGCAATAGGCGTCGCCATAGCGCGTCACGCCTCTTGCCTCGAGCCTCGCCAAGGCAGGATGAGCGCGCAGACGCTGGACCAGCTCCATCGTTGCAGGCGCATGTTGGGAGAGCATGGCAGCGATCGCGCCGAAGCGGCTGGCCATTGTGCCCCATAATGTCACGGTCACGATATCGGCCAGATCTGGCTTTGCGATGCCGAGCATGAAACCGTCTCCAGCTTCAAGGCCGTTGGTTGTGCCCACAGCCTCCCAGATGCGCATCCATTTCACCAGCCGAGGAATAAAGCTGGCCCATCGATCCTCCGTCCACATCTGCCGGCCGCCATCCAGCGTCAGTTCGTCAATGATATCATTCGCGTCATTGACGAGCTTGACCGTCAAGGCGCGTTCGCGGGTACCGCCATGCACAAGGGCAAGACGTTCTGCCAGATAGACCATGATTGCTGGCATCTGCGACAGGGCTAATCCGGTTTCATTATCAATCAGGAGGGGTGGCCCCATGAAGGGCACCGGCTGATCCTCCGGAGCCATTTTCATCAGGGCGGCGATCTCACCCTCATCATGTTCGTTCCAGCTCTTGCCCGCGAAATCAAGCGCGGCCCTGATGAACTGTCCGTGGAATGGCAATGGCCAATAATATAGCTCGAAATCCTTCACCACCTTCATCCCTCCTTTACGTCGGCACCTTTGCCAGAAGGCTTTCCTGAACATATTGGTTGCCATGGAAATCTAGCGGGCAACCGTCGGGCTATAGCGGTGCGCAGGAACACAATGGCGGAGTTCGCGTTGTCCGACGCCAGCTGCCCTCCGCAGTTTGCAGCGGCAGTTTCGGGGCCGACGCAGGCGATGAGACCGAAGCTTCGATGGGGGCATAGCCTCGAAAAAGGTCTTTTCCGGCAATGATGGTGCAGGTGCGCAGGGAGCTTGGGACGCATGTCGAATGAAATAGGTTCGGTTCGCCAATGGGATGAGGGTGACCTGATGGAAGCCTTCCGTCTTATTCAAAGCGAGCGCCATACCGGTGACGACCAGATAATTTTTGCAGAAATGCGGCGCCGTGCCGGTGGCGGCGCACGTGAGCAGCGCGATGCTTCGAACCGGCCTCGACTGTGGGACTTCGAGCCGGACAAGCCTCTGTGCTGAGATATGGTCGCCAGCCCGGCGCGCGCCAAAGGCGAGGCGTCGCCGGGCCGGAGCACCTCAACCCGCTGCAACCACGTCAGGCGAAAGGGGTCTGTCATTTTGACGAGCGCCCGCCCACTCACCCAGGCGGATTGCGATCTGATCGCGCCCCCCGCGCTTGGCGTCGTAAAGCGCTTCGTCTGCCAGCCGGTAAAGCGTGCCAAAGTCAACGCGGGATGCCGAGGCTGTCACGCCGATACTCACCGTCACCATGCGATTACCGATGATGTCGCCGTGGCTCAGATTGGCCAAAGTTCGCCGCAGGGTTTTTGCAAATTGCTCGATGTTCCCAATTTCAGCTCCTGTGATCATCATCGCAAATTCCTCCCCACCCAGGCGGCACACGGCGCAGGAGGAACTTTCATGCCGTGCGATGCAGCGGCCAATAGCTGCCAGAACGTGATCGCCAGCCTCATGACCATAGACATCGTTGATCGACTTGAACCAATCGACGTCGATCAGGAGCAGGGCAACCAGCGCGCCTGACGCAGGCAAGCCTTCAAGCATCCCGCCGGCTCGTTCCGTGAAACCCCGTCGGTTTGGCAGCCCTGTCAAAACGTCACGGCGGGCAAGCTCATGGGCCTTAGCCTCTGCGAGCCGGGCGAAGTCTCGTTCCATCCGCAACCGGGCATGAGCACGCGAAGCGCCAGCTGAGAGCCACAATGTTTGCCAGGCCGCTGCGAACAGGACCAGAATTTGCGACCCACCGCCCCAGAACATGGCGTCCGCGTCGAAAAAGCTGGTCGACGCAAGAACGGTCATTGGCAGTGCCCAGGCCCCACCGAGGCTCTGCGCCGCGCTGCTTCCCCGTCGCCATGCCTGGCCAATACAGGATGCGACCGCCGTCAGATTGGCCCGGACCAGGAATCCCAGCAGATTGCCGAGCATGTCGAACGGCCCCGAACGCATCAGCGAAAGCGGTAAGCCCAATGCGCACACGCTTGCGGTGAGGCCCAGGGCTGTGCGCCTCAACCCCGCGTCGAGATGCTGTCTTTCAAGAGCAGTGACGGCGCTCAAAGTGGCGAGCGTGATGGCGAGACAGGAGAGACCAGTGCAGATTTGCGCCGATACCGCGCTAGCCATGGAGGGAAAGAAGAACAGATGAAGTTGCGACCAGCACGCCCCCCATATGACCATGCAGAATGCCCATGCAGCCTGCCAGCCGGCATGTTGCTGACGGACGGCAAGAGCCAGTGAGGCGTTATAAATCGCGCCCACAATCAGCAGAACGAGCGCAGCACGGTCAAGGTAGCCAAGCCAGTTGTCTGGGTGGCTTCTTCACCACGCGCGACAAGCCTCATCCGCAGGAGATGCGCGCTCGCCACTTTGTCAAATCTCAAGGTGAAGGCCACGACAGGAACGTCGCGATAGGGCGCGCGGAACGCGAGTTGGCCGCCAGCTCTCCAATAGGTCCCGAAATTACCGCTCCGGACATGTTGCTGCTCGACGGCACCGTCACGATAGATGAAGCGCACGACGAGTCGATCAAATCGAGAGCTGTGGATGATCAGCGACAGATCCTCATGATCGCGCGAGCCTCGGGGCAAGGCGGCATGGAGCCACAATGTACCCTTCTGATAGCCATTAGGATCACCATTACAGGCAAAATGGGATGGGCGCATGTCGTTAGGGGCGATCGATCGGTTCACTGCGTGAGATAGGGGATCGCCAATGCGTAGCAATTCAGCGCGCGCAGGCGGTGCCCAGCCCAAGAGTAGCAGTGCGATCGAGAGAGCATGGGGCAGGCAATCGCCAGAACTTGTCGGGATAAACCCGTGGTCAGAATGCGCCCGTTCATCGCGCGCGCTTAGTATGAAATGCACGACGATGCCGGGCGCGGGTGCATGGCAACTGGGTCCGCTGCAGGCAGCGATCCGCCTGTATTGCGTCAGTTCTCGCCCTAGACTGACGAAGGCCAAAAATATCTCAGAGTCGCAGAGCAAGAAATTTAATCCAAGTTAAAGATAGTCCTGGTCATGTTGCAGGAGTGGCATCATGATATTCTTGCTGAAATTACGTAACGATGCCGAAACAAATTTAGAGAATGCAGTTTTTTGGATAATTTCATTGCAGAAGGCCTTGGCGATGGCATCCTAATAGTGTCAAAATTGCAACATCAGCATTATTGTTTTTGCATCGAGCAACCGTTGCGCATGTCCTTTAGTTTGAGCCTCGTTAAAAAATCAAACAGGGACGTACATCATGATGAAGATCATTCTCCCATTGCTGGGCTGCCTGGCACTGCCGACTGCTGCCATGGCCCAGGACGATACCGCACCCGATGGCAGCAAGGCCTTCGGTATCGAGCCGTATGTCGGCATTCTCGGCGGTTATCACACCTTTGACCGCGGCACCGAGTTCGGCAGCGTTCCGGGCGAGACGATCATGAACGGCGCTCTGATCAGCGGCATCGCGGGCGTGAACGTGCCGCTCGGGCCGGTGTTTGTCGGGGTGGAAGGGAACGCCTCGAAGGGTTTCAGTGACATTGACTGGGAGTATGGCGTGAAGGGCCGTGTGGGCGCCCGCGCAGGCGAGAGTGGCTTGATCTACGCCTCGGCCGGCTACCAGTGGGTCAATGGCAAAGGCGGCTGGCCCGACGAGAAGGACTGGATGTACGGTGCGGGTGTCGAAGTGGGGCCAAAGGAGATCGGCCTCGGCGGGGTTACAGGCAGCAGCGGTGTGCGCCTGCGCGTGCAGGTCGACACCTATGATTGGGACAGCTTCCGCCCCATGGCTGGCGTCATTTTCCACTTCTAAAAAATAGCATTGTCCAGGGGAGGGGATGAGGCGTTCCCTTCCCTGGGACGCAAATGCCTCAAGTGGAACACGGGTGGTGCCATGGAGTTGTGCTTGCAACTACAGTAGGGGCCGATCCGCTGTTCAGCTAGAATCTGTTGGGCTAGTCCGCCTGTCCTGCGAATTTTCTCAGACCGTGAACTCGTTATATCTCAAGGCGTTTTGCGTTGGCTACTGCGCTTGTTGCAGGATTTTGGAGGCTTGCGAATGACGATTGAGATTCGCTTTCCCGATGGTAGCCATCGTGATGTGCCGAGCGAACTTCGCATTCCGCACCCAGATAGCGGAAGCGAAGAGCACGCATTCAGGCATGTACCGCTCAACTGCGATTCCTGTTGGCGTTTTGCGTTTGACGGCGTCCTTTGGAATGCGCTCCCCAGAATCGGCAGTCTTGCTATGTTCCGCGGCCCGAGCACTGAGTGGTGGAGGGGCATTATAACAATGTCGGACGGATGGGCTGTGGATCACGAGCGGTGCCTTCCCGTCGCCGTCAACGCGTGATGGCCAATTAGCGCGAGCCGATGCGCTCCCAGTGTCGGCATAATTCATTAGAGCCGCTGCCACCCGAGCAGAGATCATCTCCAAATGCCAGCATGATGTAGAGCATGAATGCGGGGGACACGCGTCAGCCTGTCGGTCGCAATCAGAACCTGATTACCACCGATATCCGCCATATCGGATGACAAAGATATCACCACGTCATTGACGGCACTTCGCGCGAAAAGGGGTATATCCACAGAAGGTTCTCACAATTTGTGACGGCCGGTTTCATGCGATCAAATCCCGCGCTGCCAACATTCCACGTTCATATTGATCGAGATTGGTTCTGGACATCTTCTTGCCTCTCGCCGGAACCCAGCCTGCTGCTTCAAGTTAGAGGTCTGTCTGCTGCGACGATCGCAGCCTCGCATGATCATCAGGGAGAGTTGATATGACCGCTTCGGGTCCCAAGAGTGATGCAGCTCTGGAAAATAGTCTGGCTGATCACCGGCCCGGAGCTGGAAGTCCCGATTATGAGACGACGGCCGGAGAAGGTGGAGAGACGCAACAGAAGCTGAAGGCAGAGCAATCCGGTGATGCCCTCACAGACAATTTCGGGCACCGGATCGCAGACAACCAGAACAGCCTCAAGGCGGGCGCTCGCGGTCCGACGCTACTAGAAGATTTCGTCCTGCGCGAGAAAATTTTCCATTTCGACCATGAGCGCATCCCTGAACGGATCGTACATGCCCGCGGCTCTGGCGCCCATGGGATTTTCGAATGCACCAAGGCCATTACTGATGTTACCAAAGCGAGCATCTTCCAGAAGAAAGGTGCGCATTGCCCCGTGTTCGTTCGCTTCTCGACTGTGGCCGGTGGCGCGGGTTCCGTCGATACACCGCGCGATGTGCGCGGCTTCGCAGTGAAATTCTACACCGATAGCGGCAACTGGGATCTGGTCGGCAACAACATTCCGGTATTCTTCATTCAGGATGCCATAAAGTTTCCTGACCTTATCCATTCGGTCAAAATGGAAGCGGATCGCGGCTATCCCCAGGCGGCGAGCGCCCATGATACGTTCTGGGATTTCGTGTCACTCATGCCAGAGAGCATGCACATGATCATGTGGGCCATGTCCGATCGGGCCATTCCTCGGTCCTTGCGGATGATGGAAGGTTTTGGCGTCCACAGCTTCCGCTTCATCAACGAACAGGGCGACGGCAAGTTCGTGAAGTTCCACTGGAAACCGGTTCTGGGCGTCGCGTCCCAGGTCTGGGATGAGGCCGTGAAGACGGCAGGCGCCGACCCCGATTTTCATCGCCGCGATCTGTACGAAGCCATTGCCAGCGGTGATTATCCCGCCTGGGATCTGGGCGTGCAGATTTTCGATGAGGCTTGGGCGGCAGAACAGCCCTATGATGTGCTGGACGCAACCAAGCTGATCCCCGAAGAGGATATTCCTGTCGAGATCATCGGGCGTCTCACGCTCAATCGCAATGTCGACAATTTCTTTGCCGAGACGGAGCAGGTTGCCTTCCTGCCCAGCAACCTCATTCCAGGCATCGACTTCTCGAATGACCCCCTGCTGCAGGGGCGACTTTTCTCTTATCTCGATACGCAAAAGTCGCGTTTGGGAACGACCAACTTTCATCAAATTCCGATCAATGCGCCAAAATGCCCATTCCACAATATGCAGCGCGACGGGTTGATGCAGACGCTGGTTCCCAAGGGGCGCGCCAATTACGAACCAAACAGCCTGAATGAGGTGGGTGAGGATAGTGGTCCCCGCGTCGCGTCCGAAACCGGGTTCACATCCTTTAGTGATAATGGCGAGCGCAACGATCCAACTGAAAAGATGCGGATACGTGCCGAAACATTTGCCGATCATTATAGCCAGGCTCGGATGTTCTATCTGTCGCAGACGCAGAATGAGCAGGCGCACATCGCATCAGCCATCGTCTTCGAATTGTCGAAGGTGGCCTTGCCTCATGTGCGGCTACGGGTTCTCGCGCGTCTGCGCAACGTTGACGAGGTTCTGGCGCAACGAGTCGCCGATGGGCTGGCGATCGCTCTACCTGAAAAGGCGCCAGCGGCCCGAGAAATTGTGGAGATGCCCGTTTCTGACGCTCTTTCCATCCAGAAGAATGCCAAGGATGGCTTTGCGGGCCGTAAGGTCGGAATTCTGTTTGCAGAGGGTTCCGACAAAGCGATGGTGGAGAAGATCAAGGCAGGCGTGGAGAAAGCGGGCGGCAGCGTCTTTCTGGTTGCGCCGAAAGTCGGTGCCCTCAACGTCAAGGGCGGGACACTCCAAGCGGATGGAAAGCTCGATGGCTCGCCGTCGGTACTGTTCGATGCGATTGCGTCCGTGCTGATGCCGGAAAGCGCGGAAAAACTGTCGAAGCAGGGCGCTGCAGTTCAATGGTTCATGGACGCCTATGGGCATTGCAAAACCATCGCCCATTGCCCCGGCACGCAGATCATTCTGGACAAGGCAGGGGTAGAAAAGGACGATGGTGTCATTCCAAACGAAATGCTCCTGGACAAGGGACCCAAACGACATTGGGCGCGAGAACCAAAGATCCGAGATCTGGCGTGAGATAAGCTGCTGGTTCCGCATGCGCCCTAATACTGCGCATGCGGGCCTTTCTGTGCTACCAGTTTCAGCGCTGCCTATTAGTAGAGTCATACTCCACCTTCGACTGGAGGCTGGACTGGGCGAAATTCATCCGCGGCGCAAAGCACACTCCATCGAGCCTAGCCGTCACAGTTCAAGAGGACACGGTTCCAGGCCCTGGGGGAGCAAGCCGTATCGCTTGGCTATCGCAGCGCGGTCATTGCGGCAAAAGGAAAATGGCGGCCTGAAACGAAATTGGCCCCGACCATTTCCATGATCGGGGCCGGTGCTCCTGGACCGTCGTCCAAGGGCGAGTCGCTAAATCGCTATATCGTCAGAAATGGAAACCGCCAGTTACTGCAACTTGGTGACGCGACATTTTGACGCCGGTGTCGAGTTCGATGTCGCCTTCGCGATACACATATTTCCCATAGTCGCTGTAACGATATTCAAGGCGCGCGAAGTTTGAACCGTTGGTGAATTCAGCGCCTCCGCCGATGCGATAGCCATCGATATTGTCGCCGATGCTTGCACTGTCGCCATCGAGAGAATAGCGGAGCTTGAGGCGGGCATTGGTGTAGCCGCCCTTGGCATAAAGCAGCATGTTGGGGGAGACCGCGAAGCCGATCCGGGCACCAATATACAGGTCACGATCAGCGAGGAGCGACAGTTTGTCACCCTCGAACAAAATGTCGTGCGCCGACGTTTTCGTGGTGGAATCCGATGCCTCGGCTTCGATACCAAGGATTGCACCACTGGTGCCGAGGGCGAAGTCATAGCCCGCCGTGACACCATACAGCATGCCGCTTTCGGACGCATCGACATCGTAACCATAATCAAAGTTCACCGTGTCGTAGCCGAGAACGATACCGGCTTTTCCGCCTTCGAAGTTGGAGGCGTTCTGAGCGAGAGCAGGAGCGGCGATAGCAACAGATGCCGCGCAAACGATGAACTTGACCACGGTTAACCCCTTGAATCGTTGTATTTGGTGGGGTGTCATGGCAGATGATACTTATTGATCGGTTAATTGCTCAGCGTGATGAGTATGAAGATGCTTGTAATCTATTCATTGCCGCAGCCTGGTCAACAATCGCTTATATCTGCAGATTGAAAGGCTCCTTTCTTACAGTGATGGAACGCAGTCGGGCCACGGCCTGATTCACCAGGCTGCAGGCTTCGATCTGAGACAGATCAGGCCGAACCGAACGATCTATTAGTTCCAGATTTTTGTAGTCGATGTTCGGCCATGACTCATGGCGGCCGATCCCCAAACGCTCCAACTACGTCACTACCTAGGCGTCATTGGCGTAGAGGGACATCAGACGGTCGTGGAAAATCCAACCTATCTCAACGCTGCCAAAGCGGCAGCCATCTTGATGACGAGCGCACCGCTATCGTTGATCACGTTGCCGCTAGCCCGACAAATCGGCGACATCATCACAGGCGGTAGCCGGTTCGCAAGCTCCGGGTGCCGCGTGAAGGAAAGTGTAAGAGCAGTAGTTGCCGGGTGATCACCTATTACCAGAACGCCGATGAGACGGTTTTTTGTCACCATTCTGTCAAAGTAAAATTAGATAAATCTAACAAAAGAACAGAACAAGCAAGCCAATCACTCAGCGAAATAAATTAAAAAAGGATAATGGTCGTTGATAACGAAGATTTAGCCGAAATCATGTCCGGTCGGAACGATGTGAAGGATTATTATGCGAGCAAGCGCTAAGAGTTTTGGTCCTTTAGCCGGTTGACGTGAGGGCCGTCCGTGCAGCGACGAAACTGTCTCAGGCCAGATCTGGCGAGGTGGACCATCTGCAGCTGCCGGCGGTGAAAGGATGGGAGCAGAACCGCCGCGCCCCGGATCAACCCGCCCGCGTCCTCCTGCAGATGATCGCTACAGACCCAACCGGCGTAGCGAAGATGATCGAGCGGATCGCGCAACCGGCCTGAATTGGGACGTTCAGAAAATGAACATCAGATTAATGGTTGCCAACGATCGCGGAACAGCGCATGCGTCGATCGCGACCCGAAGGCTGTAACAAGCCTTCAAATAAACTCGGCCCATCCGAACTGTCGGATGGGCCGTTCCTTTTTCCGCGACGATTAACCCGATTTTCGCACCTTTGGCGCATACCAGCACCACAAGAGATCGCCATTTTCCCGGCGCTCCGAATTCAGTAGCGGCGAATATTAGCTGGCCCGATCCGCTCCCTGGTCGGGCCATTTTTTGACTTGAAGTCCCAAAAGACGTAGCATCGGAGGCGGACGGTCCCGAAGGTGTTATCGTTACCCCGGTGACGCCGTTCAGCGGTTGGGGCCGTCCAATCACATTGCATTGAACACTTGAAGCCCGATAAACTCTCGATATTGGCCGCCAG
The DNA here is from genome assembly GCF_003950715.1 of Sphingomonas sp. S-NIH.Pt3_0716. NCBI lineage: Bacteria > Pseudomonadati > Pseudomonadota > Alphaproteobacteria > Sphingomonadales > Sphingomonadaceae > Sphingomonas > Sphingomonas sp. S-NIH.Pt3_0716. The sequence continues at coordinate 23,539 of NZ_QLJK01000045.1, forward strand.
ACAACCGCCCAGCGCCTTGATCGATCGCAACACCTCGAACCCACATCCGCTTAACGGCGCCTTTGCACCGGCATTCTAGCCAAGGAGCTGCTTTGTCGATGCTTTCGACACGAAGCCGGATCACGCCTGCGCGGGTAATCAATCACGTTTTTGCGCTCACGCTGGACAGGAACAATGGCGTGGGGAACCTTGCCCCCGCGTGTGCACCTTGCAACGATGCAAAAGGAAGCTTTGAAGCGAGGTTCGTGCGCCGTGATTAGGCGCGCACGATGGATACCCGGCTGTGCGCCACCTGCCACCAACGTCCACGACACCGCAACGCCGTGAAGGCTCGCCTTGACTAAGTCTATTGTCCGGGAGGGTAAGGTACCCAATTCTTTTGGCCGGGGGCGCCTGCAACATCGTGATTTGAAGAAATCGACCCCGTGAATAGCCCTGACCGTATCATAGGACTCAGAACCGTTCTGGCCCGCACCGTGCTTTCCCCACGACGCTCTATCGCAAGATGGGCGAAGGCACTTGACCTGCTCCCCGTAAACTGGTCCGAGTTTGGAGAGAAATTCTCGGTTAGGTTTGGCGAATGCCGAACAAGGGAAACCGTGGATGAAAACGTCGAGATTCAGCGAGCAACAGATCGCGTTCATTCTCAAGCAGGCTGAGGACGGAACGACCGTTGAGGAGGTGTGCCGGAAGGCGGGCATCTCAGTTCAAACTTACTACCGATGGCGGAGCAAATATGGCGGCTTGATGCCGTCGGAGATGAAGCGGCTGAAGCAACTGGAGGAGGAAAATGTCCGCCTCAAGCGCCTCGTGGCGAACCTGAGCCTGGACAAGGAGATGCTGCAGGATGTCATCCGCCGAAAAATGTAAGGCCTGATCGAGCTCGGGAAATCGTCAGCTAACTGCGGACGAGCTACCAAGTGAGCGAACGGCGGGCCTGCAGCGCGTTTCCGATCAACCGATCGACCCAGCGCTACCAGTCACGTCGCCTCGATCAGGCCGGCCTCAAGATGAAGATCAGGGAGCTGGCCGCGACCCGTGTTCGCTACGGGTATCGGCGGATCCATGTCCTGCTGCGGAGAGAAGGATGGAAGATCAATCACAAACGGACGCATCGGCTGTACCGCGAGATGGGCCTGCAACTGCGCAACAAGACGCCTAAGCGCAAGGTGAAGGCGAAGCTGCGTGACGACAGGGCACCAGCGTCGGCGCCTAACGAATGCTGGTCGATGGACTTCCTGTCGGATCAGCTCTTCGACGGTCGTAAAATCCGTGTGCTGTCGATCATCGACAACTTCAGCCGGGTATCGCCGGTACTCGATGTCAGGATGAGTTACCGCGGTGCCGATGTCGTCCAAACCCTTGAACGGGTTGCGGCTAGGCATGGGCGACCGCAGCGTATTCGCCTGGACAATGGGCCGGAATTTATCTCGAAGGATTTGGATCTTTGGGCTTGGACGCACGGTGTCGTCCTCGACTTCAGCCGCCCCGGCAAACCGACGGACAACGCGTTCGCCGAGTCCTTCAACCGCCGCGTCCGGGCCGAATGCCTCAACGCCTTTTGGTTCTTGAGCCTGGACGATGCTCGGGTAAAATGTGAGGCTTGGCGGATCGATTACAACGAGGTCCGTCCGCACAGCTCCCTCGGCAACCAGACCCCGATGGAGCACGCTTTTGGATCAGGGCAGGCATGCCTGCCCTGATCCAAAAGCAGCCGGCTTTTCTCACAAAGGCCGGACCAGTGTTGGGGTGAGGGTCATCGTGGTCCAGACTATCATAGTCTCTGGGCCACTCAGCGGGGGGCAGATCAGACTCGAAGAGCAGCGATGATATCCGAGGCTCTGGGACTCGCGTTATACGCACTTCGACTGAAACCAGCCCACACAGCCGATCGCGCAAAGTCTAACTAGCTCGAGCCTTGAGTTTGCGGGATTAGCGGATCCTGCTGCGCTTCTGGCCGTTGAACAGTCATCTGACCAAGTCAAGACATCATTTCCAAAGGAGTCGCCATGTCGCTCAACGGCCGTACGATCGCCGTTCTTATCGCTCCGCGCGGTACAGAAGAAGTGGAATTTGTGGAGCCCATGAACGCACTTAGGAAGGCCGGAGCGTGCGTCAAAGTGATCGGCCTTCAACCTGGCCAAGCGCGCACCAATGTTAATGATCTTGATCCTGGTGGCGAGTATGCCGTCGATACCGTATTTTCTGAGGCGGATCCGGCTTCATTTGATGGCTTGGTCATTCCCGGCGGCAGTGTCGGCGCCGACAAGTTGCGCGCGAGCGCCGAGGCGATATCCTTTGTCGAAGCAATTTTCGGTGCTGGAAAAACGATCGGTGCGATCTGCCACGCGCCATGGCTCTTAATTGAAGCCAAGATCGCTAAAGGCCATTCGCTCACCTCCTTCCCGTCAATTAAGACGGATATCCAGAACGCTGGCGGCCTTTGGGTCGATGAGAAGGTAGTGATCGATGGCCAATGCATCACCAGCCGCAGTCCTGAAGACCTGCCGGCATTCTGTTCTGCGCTCATCGAGGCATTTGCCGATACGCCATCGCGCTTGACAGCGCGGGACTGATTCTGAACGGGCGGAAATGCAGCCGCCATCGATATTTCAACAGGGTGAGGGTCTATGATGTTTCGTAAGAAGACCGCGCGGAATCGCGCTTTTGGCAAGTCTTATGATGAAGCGATGCAGGATGCAGTGAAGATCGGGATTGCGGAAACCGCAGCGCGCGCAGCCGTCACAGCTACGGTCACCTTCGCGGTCGGGTGGCTGCTCAAGCGGACTTTCGAGAAGACGGTGGCGCAGAACGCGCAATCCGCCTGCAAGACCAAGCCATCCATGGCGACAAATAGCCCTGCGGTGAGTTACAAGCAGACGCGGAAGCGGCCTGACGCCGATAATTCAAACGCTCCCTGAGGCAAGGCTTGGTATCCTCCATATGACCCAGTGAACCACCCCGGCTTTCCCGGAGGCATTTTGAATTGAGTCATGCAACCATATCGAGGGTCTCTCTGGCTGCATAGTAGTTTGCCTCGGCCTCGGCGGGCGGGATGTAGCCGATGGGGCCGAAAAGG
>NZ_QLJK01000046.1:0-26290 GCF_003950715.1 Sphingomonas sp. S-NIH.Pt3_0716
CCCGAAGATCCTGTGATAGCGTTCGTGCCATCCATGCTGGCCTCCTGCCACCAGCAGGAAGGCTGAATCACAACGGCGCCGCGAAGGGAATCCCTGACGAGTCAGATCGTGTGGAAACCGCTCTAATGCCCTTCAGGATCGAAATCACCATACGCTTTTCGTCGATAGCCCAATATTCGCCGACGCGGTTCGCGATAGCGGTCATCGGATCGTCACCCATCACGATGCTGGTCAGGTCCATGACCGACCAACCGTTCGCGCGGATGTTGGTGCGGGCCTTCAGTTCGCCCTGGGCGATGTTGCCGGTTTCGCCGCGCTGCGACTTAACGTCGCTGGGCACCTTGGATTCAGTCTGGGCCAGCGGATTCCAGAACGGAACCGAGGTCACGAGCGACTTGCCAGCGGCGCGGGCGCTCAGTTCGGGATTGGCAGTGATCAGGCCAGCGGCGCGATACGTCGATTTCTCGACCATGGCCTGGCTTGCGGTAGCCGAGAATTCCTTCTCGTGCTGAACGAGATTGGAAAGAGTAGTAGTAAGATCGACCATTCGGAATAAATTCTCCACAACATGGTAGGTTTGACCGGCAAACCTTCATGTTGCCGGAGGCGATTTTCTCGCCTCCGTTATTTATTCAGATGGTCACTTCGCTGCGCTCAAGTGAACGACTTGCCATGCGCCGAAGCATAAGCTGCCGCAGCTTCATGATTATCCGCCTTCAATTCCGCGTATTTCGTCAGGTTCCAGGTCGTGGGGAGAGAACTTGCCTTCGCCGTCGATCCGGTTGCACCGCCGCCGCTGTTCTTGGGTGCAGGATAATAGTGCTGCCCATCCTCGCTGGAGAGGAAAGCGGACATGTGATCCGCCAGGGACAGGTCGCCGACCATCGCCTGGCCATTCACCACGGCGGCGTCGGCCTTCATCATGGCCACAAAGCCCTTCGAAAGCTGCGGGAAAACACCTGCTTCGGCCATCTTCGTCGCGATGGCGTTGTCGATCAGCAGGGTCGAGAGATTGGCATCAGATGCGTCCAGCTTGTCCTGGAGCTTCTTGAGTTCGCGCGCATGGGTGGACTTCAGCGCCTCCACATCACCGGCCTTCGCGGCAGCTTCATCGGCGGCGTCCTGGGCAGCGTCGGCGTCATCTTTCGCCTTACGCTCGCGGTCGATCAGTTCCGAATTCTTCTTTTCGAGCCGCTTGATAGAATCCAGAGCCTTGGTCAGGTCATCCTGGAGAGTTTCGATAGTAACAGTGTCAGTCATTATTTGGCCGGGAGCCTCCTAAAGTTGCGCCGGGAGCGCGGTTGATGCTGGCGGGACCAGCAACAATATTTAGGAAGGCGAGCGGATTGGCCGGTTAATCGAGATCGCTCATCTCGATGTCACCCTGGTAAAGCGGATCAGAGACCGTCAGGGTGATGCTCTCGAAAATCCACGGATAGACATCCGGAAGATCATCGATCGGAATATCCACGACCAAGCGCTCGATTTCCGCAAGGTCAGCCCTGCTGATTTCAGCGCCGCGTTCGCGGATCAGGTCAGTGATGGTATCAATCGCGGTCATTCAGCAGCCTCTCGATGATATTTATCGCATCGGGATCGGCGAGATCGCGACGCCCCATCATGATCAAAGAGAAATTCTCCGCGAACCACTCGTGCGGATCGACGGTGGAATAGGTCGAAGCCTGCGCGGCGCGCGCGGCGGTGTGATCGGCAGTGACGCCGTGGAATTTCTTGGCCCATACCCGACCAAGTTCGATTTCCAGTGGAGGCAGGTTCGCTCGTGACCGTCTTCCTTCCTTTTTCCATGCCTGGTGCAAATGATGTGCGAACTCGTGATACAGGACATTGCGGGCACGATCGATGCCGGTGAAATAGTCAGCCGCATTGTAGGGACGTTTTGCAACGTCGTCACCAGGCCGCCAAGTGGAAGAGGTATCTTGTCCCTTCCGCTGGGCGGCCTGAGCTTTCTTCGCGGCGGTATTGAAGGCCTTGATCCTGGCATTGTAGGCTTTCGCCTGGTCGGAATAGTCATCGTAAACATCGACCCAGCGTGGGTCTGACGTGCCGATCCTCTTCAGTTCTGCTTTGATCTCATCGATCTTCGCCCGCATCGCCTCAAGCTCCGCATGGATCGCGTCCCGATCTGCGACCAGGGCCTTGATCACACTATCGGCATCGCCGCCGCCGACCTTGCTCGCCCACGCGTTGAAATAGGTGAAATTCACGCCCATCGACGCATCCCCCATATTACCCATGGTGCGGGCGCCGGAAATGGCGCGATATGCGCGGAGACGGGGAATGCCGAAGCGATCTGCCATGGCGTCGAGTTCGGGGTGGATCGCCAGGATCATGCTGGCCGCTTCGTCGCTGGCCTCCTTGGGGAAAGTCGATTTCCCCCACCCCTTCCCGGCCGTGCCTTTGAACTCTGCCTTTGCTTCGTGACGCGCGTCCGCAGCGCCGACCGCCAGCATCGCGTCGAGCGATTTCTGAGCCTGGAGACGCGGGATCACGACGATGGTGGCGTCTGTAGTGCGCGGATTGATCGGATCGAAAGCGGGTTGCGCCACCGGCTCCACAGGAGGGGGCGAGGCAGTCGAGCGACCATCACCCGCGAACTGTCGAAGTTCGGCGATCGATCGATATGAGCCGTCCTCCCGATATAGCTGGGCAAACGGCACCTCCCGCTCGCGAAACATCCGCGCGCGTTCGGCAGAATTGAAGATTTCCACCTGACGTTCCGGCGACTGGTTCCTGGCCCATGGCTCCAGGGTGGTGGTTCCTGGCACCTGGCCATCCATCGACGCGCGGTTCTTCGCAGACACTTCATCGCGATCGATGCCAAGCTCGCGGAAGCTCTTCGTGACCGGAATTTGGACCGTCCGACAGCGCGGGTGGAACGGCGGCGTAGGGTGCGGCTCATCGATCGGATAAACCTTCCCATCCAGGCTCTGACACTTCGACGATGTCCGCAGGTCGAGCGTGGCAAGGTTCTGGACGGATTTAATGACGTGGCTATTGGCCTTGTAGGTTTCCTCCCGCGCTTCGCTCGCAACCGTCGCGGTGGCGGTCAGCACAAGGGTCTGGGCCGACTGGCGGCTGATCTGAAGGATGCCGTCAGCATACTGCTTGGCTCGTGAACCACGGATCGCGGTGACAATCTGATCGGTGGTCTGTCCCTGGGTCAGTCCGATCATGACGGCCTGCTCGACCCGCGCTTGGCGCGCGTCTGACATTTTGCTGACCCAGCTTTCTAGCAGATGGCCATCGATCGGCGAGGTCGTCACCAGCGTCTTCAGGAAGGTTGCGGTTGGAAGATTCAGGTCCAGGTTGATGGGCAGCGCATTCGAGAGGGTCGCGCGCGCCCATTCCGCTTCGTAGATCGCCAGTTCCTCCAGGTCGGGCTGGAGACCATCCGCAACCTTCTTATAAACGCTGTCGTTTATGGCCTTCGTTTCCACGCGAAGCGCCTGGAGCCGCTTGGTCGTGGCAGGACCACGGTCATAGCCGCGCTCTTCAATCATGGCGACGCGCTTAGCGATCGTCTCCATCAATGCTTCATCGGAAGCGTTGAGCAGCTTGACGATCTTTTCCGCCTCCCCGCGCCCGAACTTCTGAAGATGGAGGGCGTGACGAATATGCTCGTCACGAAGGGCGGAATTCACAGTCATGTCGATATTTAGGTGATCAGCGGCGAGCGCTCACCGGCCGCCGATCACCGATGATATTTAGATCATCGCAGACGGCCGATCGGCCATGTCGGCGGCAATGGCTTCCTTCTCCTGCTCGAACGGACGTTTGAAATCGACGATCTCGCCATCCTGAAGGCAGCGATAGACCGTCTCATGAGAGATCACGCCAGCCTGGAATGCGGCGACCAGGGCGGTAATGTAATCCGAGGTCATGGGCACCGGCGAGAAATCGCAGTTCATCGCATAGGTGATCGGCGGCAGGCCAACCCAATCCAGCGCTTCATTCGCCGCTTCCTGGACGTGATCCGCCACGCGCTGGGCGACGGAAGCCAGGATCGAATTTTCACTGGCTCGACGGATTGCCAAGGTTTCCGCTGCCTCCGCTGCGGCCTTTTCGCTGGCCAACACGCGCGCGCCAATCGCGGCCATCTGCTCCGCAATATCGACACAACGCTGACGCAGCGCGGCGACTCCATTACCGCTGTGTTCGAGATATGCGACCTCTGCGTCCGGCGCAGCGAAGAACCATGCCTGCTCAACAGAGTTCGAGAGAAGCGGCCCGGCCTTGCCATCTTCGCTGACCGGCATCCCACGGCCCCAAATGATGGGATTGCCCAGATGGCGCAGGACATTGCAGTGCTGCGCGGACGCGCGATAGTGGCTCAAATTCATCAGGGCGATGTCGTCGGCCATTGCCTTGGAAGGGGTGACGCTACCCGCTTCGGTCGAGATGATGCGAAAGGGGATATAGTCGAAGGGCTTGTTATTCTTGAGCGGCACGATCGGCTCATCGGGCACCCATGCGCCTCCCTCGACCTTCCGGTGCATGATGATTTCATACCGGCCGTCGTTCAACAGCAGTTCCCGGACGCTCTTGCCATCCGGCTCCATCAGGCGGACGCGGGTGATGGTGAACCGATTGCGGATGACCTCCCGCTTCACTTCCAGGATGGATTCCGCGCGATAGACCGCAACGAACGGACGAAGGCCCATCTTGATTGCATCGGCTTGGCTGACATCGTCCTGGCTGACCGGGAAATCGACCAGGCGCCCGGTAAAATTGGTGATGAAGGTTTCCCGTAAGATTTCCCGACCAAGATCATCCAGGCCATATTCCATCGAGATGGTGTCGAGGATGGGCTGGGTGGTCTCATGCGCATCGACCGTGGGCGGCTTGCGCATAATCAGGCCAATGTGGCTCTCGACGGTGCGCTGCGCAGCGGGGAAGAAATCAACCGACGCCAGGTAACTCAGATATTGAGCGTTCGACTGGCTGGGCAGCTTCGGCAGATATTTCGCGCGCGCTTTTTTGACTGCGTCTTCACCCTGGATGACGGCGCGGTTGCGCGCCCAGCGGTCCAGGTGTTCTTTGATCTCGGGTGATGGGGATGCGATATCAGGCATCCCGTATTTAGATGAACCAGCGAACCACCGGGATCAGAAGCGCCAGGGCCGACAACACATAGCGACGATAGGCCACCGCGAGCGCCATCCAGGGATGACCACGGTCCAGGAACGCTTTCACCATGACGCTGGTGGGGTCGGGTCGTCGAAGCATAGATTCCTCCGCAGAACAAAATTCTGCTTCGGACGGCCCGATTCCCCGAAATCCCTCCGGGATGTAAAGCGTCGGATATTTTTGAAGTCCAGCCCTGTTAAAATTCTATTTTCGTCCCAGATACCCCACCCTCGATTCGCATCCCAGAAACGTTGGATTTCATCGGGCGAGAACCCTCGAACAGGAGACCATTATCACCAGATGTGCGTCAGGTTTGTCGTTGTCACGATCCTTGGTGGCGCCGGTGCTTCTGCGAGTTCAGTGATCGCCCACACCAGCGCATCCAAACGGTCAGGAGACCCTTGTTTCCTGCGGTCGAACGACGAGTGGAAGGCGAACATCTGCCTCTCCAGCACTGGGAATTCGCCGCAGTGGTGGACCCGACCCTCGCTGTAGAGCGCGCTGATCGGTTCGGCGCGGATCACCTTGCCACGGGAAGCGTGGACCAGCTTCACCGAGACGTTTCGACTGGCATGGCGTAGGGTCTCCGACACCATCAGCCCACCCTGGTTCGCCTCTGCCACGATGCGATCGGCCTCCCAATCGGTGTAGGCCTGAACCGCAGCGGCGGCCCACTCTTTTGGCGCCCCCTTGAGCGAGTAATCGGCCAGAACATAGTAATCGCCATCGGCACCCTCCCCCGCTACCACGATACCGGTTTCGTCGCTGCCTTCATGGCTGCTGATCGCAGGATCGACCGCGACCACGATGCGACGGAGATCACTGGGGGCGTCGGCGATCCGGTGTTGGTTGACCACGGACGGACGGAAGAGGCTGTGTTCACGCTCGTCGCGCCAGTAACCGCTGACGAACCGCTGAATGTCGGCGTCGGAGCCGTCCATCAGACCTTCGCGGTAGCTCGAAGAAACGTGCGTGGCATCCTCTGCCAGGTTCATCTGGAGGCTGTCCCAATCCTGCGGATCGCGGAGCGGGACGTTCCTGGCGGGGTTCATTTTCGCGATCCAGCATTGATAGGTGTAGTGCGTTTTAAGATCGGGGTTGAGATCGCTGAAGACGATCGGACGCATCCGGCGACCCGATGAAGTCAAGGTGACGCCAGAGAGACGCGATTTCAGGAACGTGTAGTCATCATACTCAAATTCAGTGCATTCGTTGAGCCAGATGGTCTCATATTCTTCGCCCAGAATTCGATCTCGATTATGCTCTTCCACACCGCCGAATGAAATGATCGACCCATTCGCGAGGGTGATCGTCATATCGACGCTGTTGATCGTGCAGTTCTTCGGATTGGCAAGAAATTCCCGGCCGAACGTCAACTCGCACGCTTTTGGAAAGGCCAGCTTGAACAGCGTGGCGCGCGCGGCGGTGGCAGTTCTGCGGAAGATACCGTGCTTCGATCCAGGCGCCGCCATGGCGCGCATCAAGATGATATAGCTGATGACGATCGATTTACCGGATCGTCCACCACCATAGAAAAGCAAGTTCGTAGCGTCGGACGATTTGACGAGATCGATCGCACTCTGCTGGAGCGGAATGGGCTGAAAATTGGAGGTTACGGCTTTCACGCCGGTATTTATTTGAACCCGCGACGATCAGCGGCCGAAGCTCGCTCCAGCCATTCTCAAGCGTTTCAGGAGGTCGGCGCCACGGTCTGGCCACGATCCGACCAGGTGCAGCAGGAGATGAAATTCCGATGCGGACATGGCGCCTTTCGCGCGGTTCGCGGCGGGACTGGCGAGGCACAAATTCGAGAGATCATGCGATCCGCCGCGATCGAGCGGGATCATGTGATCGACGTGGAGGTCAGCGATGTCGAGCAATTCGCCGGTATAGCTGCAATGCGGCGGCTGTGCGCGGAGCCAGGCTTCGAGTTCATCGGTGGAGGGCCTGGGGAGATCGGGCGCTCGACGGCCCATGCTGGAGCGCAGATTGCGGGCGCGATAGCGGTATATGTTGGCTTTGGCGGCGAGCGTTGCGGCAGACAGTGGGCGGGATCGTTTCGGCACCGACTATTTAGGGCCAGCACCAACGACACTGGCCCCTGGGGTTGCTCTCGCTTGCTCGGTAGCAGGGTATTTAGGCGACCAGGGCGGACGTGTATCGCCCACCGATACTTTTCACTTGTATCGGGTATCGATACGCGATACACCCTTTCTCAAGAAAGGAGTGCGACGCGATTAATATCATGACGATTAAGCACAAGGCTTTGGAGCGGCTCTTCGCCGCGAAGCCGGGTGCAGCAGTTAAGGGACTTGACCCACTGGCTGCGAAGAAAATTCGCCGAATGGTGGCGGTGCTGGAGGCTTCGGATCACCCGAACGAACTGCGCAACGATCATCCAGGGTGGAACGTTCATGAACTGACCCCAGGGTCACCTGGGAAATGGGCATTGAATGTGACGGCCAACTACCGGTTGACCTTCAAACTAGAGGGGAAGGAAATCTTCGACCTCGACTTTGAGGACTACCATTAAGGCCGGGGAGGCTTCGGCCTCCCCCAATAAACAAAACAATGATTGCCATGACTACATTTATAAACACCATTTGATATAGATACTGGAGACTGATCCTATAATGCCTTATACTCTCGCCTATCCGGTTCACCCTGGAGAGATTATCCGAGAGGAAATTTTGCCACGGTTTGGACTGAACATTACCGAGGCGGCAAAGCGGCTTCACACCGCGCGCCCCGGTTTCACCAATGTGTGCAATGAGAAGAGCGGAGTGAGTCCGGAACTTGCATTGAAGATTGAACGCGCGTTCGGATATTCCGCAAGGAGGTTGGTTACTATGCAAGCCACTTACGACCTCGCCAATGTGCAAGAGGTCAAAGGCGACATGCTCTCGTCTATCCAGCGAGTGCCTGAAGTCGCGTGAGGTATCCCGTCCTATGAGGTAGGATAGGACAGGATAGACTTCTTTGAATTGCGTCCACTCAGGGGGAGTCAGGGATAACCTGGCTCCCCTTTTTAGCGGCCCCACTCAGTGAGAATTTTCGCAGCCCCACTCGGGTCGGCTTTGATCCGGTAAATCGTCTGCCTGGACAGTCCGCTCTCATCCGCGATGGCGCTCACGCCATCGCCCTGGGCCACCATTCTAGTTACGATTTCAAGCTGTTCTTGGGTGTAGCTGGGCTTGCGCCCCCTATACCGCCCCAATGCCTGCGCATGGGCGATACCAGCCTTCTGGGCGGCCTTCAGCGTCTCTGCCTGGCTCTCTGCCATCGCCGCGAGAACGGCTATCATAGCGTCTCTCAGGGCCTTCTGGAGGGGGTCTGTGGTGGACCCGTCGAAGGTCATGTTATTGATGACGGTGCGGACAATCACGCCCCTACGCATCAGCAGGAGCATGGTGTCGGTCACGTCCGAATAATCGCGGCCCAGGCGGTCGATCCAGCGAACCACCAGGGTGTCGCCATGCCGGAGCATATCGGTCAGACGCTTGCCCTGGGGACGATCAGCGAGCTTGGTGGAAACGCCGCTAACGCCGTGGTCAGCAACGACTTCGTCAAAAGTGAATCCGGCCTTTTCAGCCTGGGTGATTTGGTGGTCCAGCGTCTGCTCTGCGGTCGATACTCGCGCGTAAAATATCGTCTTCATGTTGGGTGTCCGTAAAGGTTCTGTCCTTATTTATCACTGTCCGTTGCTCCGGGTCAATTTATACGGACAGGAGAACGGACGATTGTCCGCTGTCCTTTACGGCATACCCTTACGGACAATCAGCAGAACGTGTCAGCATCGGTCGGCATCATGTAGGCGACCGCCTGGCGAACATCCACCTGATGGCGCGGCGAGAAAGCCTCGCGGTTGAAGCGTTCAGCAACCCACTTGATATAGTCCATCTGGAGACGGCGAGCTTCGATCGTGTCGGTCGAATAAAAGGCGACGTTATAGCCAATATCCACCATGGCGAACGCAGCATCCTGCTTCGCAATCTCCCAACGCTCCTTATATTCCGGATGCTCGCGGACGAACTGCCGAACGGTGTTCGACGATAGGCCAAGCTCTTCACAAACCGCAGTGAGAGTGTCGCCGCCGCTGATCCGGGCCATGATGATCTCCATGTCCGGCTCCCGCACCTTCCGATTATAGACGGCAGGCGTCATCTGGGCGCTCGCCAGGTCTGCCACAGCCTTCAACGCAGACGCATCCTTGGCTTTGATTGCGAGCGAACGCTTCTGGGGACCGGTGAGGCCCGCCCCTGGGGCCATGGGTTTTTTCGACATGTGGTATTTATGTCACGCATGGACCATGTGTGCCGAAACCCATCTAGCGCGGGGCGTGTCTCACCAATGGCGGCGTAAAACACCCGACAAGATCACGCGCCCCATCTCGTATTTGCGGCCGATTTTAGGTTCGCCTGGTGAACCACTTCGATCAGATTTGCGCACTTGGTCACGGTGAAGAAATATTTCTCATCCTCTGGATCGCCGTAAACGAACTCGTCCCCCTCCCGGACACGCTTTCCATGAAACTCCATAGTCTCGTAACGTTCTTCACGAAACTCTTTGCCAAGATCGATATTCTTGGTCGTCTGCGGAAGGATCACTAACGGATAGGAATCACTTGCGCGCCCAAGCGATTTCCATTCGCCGAAATAACGTAGGTTGGGCACTACACGATCTTCAATATCCGTTAGAACGTCGATTACAAGAATGTTTTCTTTGACCCGATCGACCATTTCACAGCGAACCCAGCGCACAAAATACTCCGTAACAATGAATGACCGATCCATATTGAGCGAAGACGTAGCCATCGCCAATTTTATTTTGATATCAGCGGCGCAATTCGTTCGATCCTGCTGACATTTTTGCGCAAGGCTGCTACCCGCGTCATGCGACCCGCCCTGGAACGACGGTTTCATGGCATTATGGCGAGATCATTGAAAAATGGTCTCGCCATTTTAACAGGCGGGGTTCAGCTACGCGTTCGCAATGAATCTAGCCTGGTTGATGATATCAACGTGGGTCGTATTGTGCGGGCTCGCGCGAGAACCAAAAACCTCAAACTTGAATTTCCGCCTCTCATTACCACCAAGAGATGAGATGAAGCTGATACCGCCTTCGTAAAATCTTTCTCTCTTCAGATTTTCTCTTTGAACTGAAACCGTCTCGATGATCTTCTTTTCACCGGCACCAATAGGAATCACTTTGGAATGGCCGGTCAGCAAGCCTGAACTTTCATCTTTTTGTGCGATCCACGCGCTCCCAAACAAAGCGGCAACGCAAGATGTGCCGCCGACATTCGTTGCTACAACGTCGAATCTAATAATGGTTGTTTCATAACGAAAGTTATCCAGGTCTATAACCGGATTAGCTCGCTCCACCTCAATGTAGGAATCTTGCGTCGCTCTCGCGGCTATAGCGCCCATCCTGGCATACCAAGCCGCAGAGGCAGCAGCGATCAAGGTAACTATGCCAAACACAGCGCCGATTATCGCTATTAGAGTTTGACGATACGAAAGCTCGACAGAGGCAACGGATGCGTCGGCTGACCTCATCGCCTGAATGATTTCCTGATATTTCTCGCGCTCCAACGCCATATCACAGCGATATTTCTCGTCCGCCGCATCCAATTCAGGCAATTTGCTCAGGCGCGAAGGAGTGCATTTGGCGGCCCCTGGATAATAACTCTCGTCCCGCTCATATAGCCAATCGTGCGTCGGAAGTTCAGGGTATCTTGGAAACGCGAACGCTGCGCCAACCACAGCAACAATAACGACGCTCACGATAGCTACGGCGAACTTGCCCTCGCCCTTAATCATGCCCCACCCCCATCCAAATTTCGTGGTCTTTGAGCTATGAGATTTCAACAACCTAAAGCCGAAAGCAAGTCGATCGACTGGCCATTTCCATCAGGCGGCCTCTTTCGTCCTGGTGAGCCACTGCCCGTCCACCAGTTCCGACAGGCGCTCGATCTGACCTTCCTGCCCGCCGAAGACCACCAGCATCAGCGGAAATGGTGCGCCTGGTAATGGCCCCTGCTTCGTCAAGAAACGAATGCGGCCACGGATCAGCAGAATGTCGGCGATCTGGATCAGTCGGTCATGGAAATATGCGCTTTCGCTACGAGCAGGCACCAGGCAAACAATCGTCTTCGCCCTACCCGCTGACCACTCTTCGTCGGCCTTTCGGAGCCATTTCAACATCGCGCTGAAGGGCGGGTTCATCCACACCGTTCCGGCGCCCCATGGCTCTGCCAGGCCGTCACCACCGTCCTGGAGGCAGATGCGGCGCTTGGTGACCACCGGGCTATCAGGATGACCACAGGGGTCGAGATCGATCGATCCGAACGCATCATATATGTGCGCCATCAATGAGGGTGGCGTGAACCGCGCGTCCTTATCTTGCGCCTGGGCGATGTTCCAGTGGATGCGTTCCGGCTCTCGCGCGCGAGCATTCTGGCCCACGATGGCCCAATACTTCATCAACGCTGCGACAGAGGCCTCGCCGCGCTCGATAGACGCCAGGGTCGTCCTGGAAATCGCCGCTCGTTCAGCGGCCTGGACCATCGTCCAGCCCAAATTCTTGCGACGGGTGATAAGCTGCTCGGTGAAGGATCGACCAGCGGCAAGGCCAGCCACGCGATATTGCAAGGCATCCATGACGCGGATCAGCAATGGCATCGTCCCGACACCGTTTTCCAACCTGGCAACGGCTTTGACGTTAACACCCAGGCCTTCAGCGATTTCACGTTGGGTCAGCCCCTTCGACCGCCGCGCTTTTCGAATTTCATCCAGCAACATCGGGGCGCGAATGGCCAATCAAAGGAGGTATATCAAGCCTCTAGATCACGTGATCAGAATGTGGGGTATCGGGAGGACATATTCTGCACAAGCAGGCACCAGGCAAGCGTTAGAACAGAATGTGGGCGATCAGGAGGACACATTCTGATCATCGTGGCGCCCGACCATCACCTGGCCAGAATATGGGGTGCCAGGCGGACACATTCTGATCACGTCTGAAAATGACGCCAGGATCGTCTCCCCGGCGCCCGCTGTCCCCTAATCGTATCACCCCACCCTTCGCCAGATTGATGCATCTGGCGGACGGGGGTTGATCGTTTCGGTATCGTCAGGATAGACGGTTGCGCCTTCATTTTTAAGGGAAAATCGGAATGATCGAAATTCAGGAAGTTCGCGTCAAACTGGACAGTGGCGAAGACATTGAATGCTATCTCGAAGATCACCAGGGCGCATTTGGCGGCGAATGCATCTTCCCGCCCGCCTCTCCAGCCCAGTGGAAATCTCTGATCCGCAGCGTCAGCGCGTTCCCCACTTCGCAAGAATGCTACGAGTGGATCATCGACACCGTAGCGCGCTACGCCGGGAAGCGCGGTGCCGCGATCGTCGAGATCGACAATCCATGCAACGCACCATTCATCAACAAGGCCGATCAGCAGGCGGTGCTTTCCGCGAAGAATATTGCTGCGCCGGTGCTGGTGAACGGCGCATAATACCACGGGCGTAATGCGCCAGGTCGGCGCCGGGGATACATTCTCTTAGCTCTTCATGGGCGGAGCCGACCTATCTTATAGAAATTCATCCATGGCGGTTGCCGGGAGGGGATATATACCTCTAAGGGTATATCCCCGACCGCGCGCACAACCGCGCGCACCTTGGCGCACCGCGCGCATGGCGGTTTTCTGCGGGTTTCAGCATAACCGTGGCGCACCGCGCGCAGACCGCGCGCAAATCTCATGTGAACCGTGGCGCAACCGCGCGCACTTCAAACCCACGGTTTTCCGCCATTTCTTGCGAACATTTGCGCGCGGTGCGCCACGGTTCCCCCATTTTGAGGGGAACCGCGCGCAGAAAGAAATTGGTCGTTTTCACGACGAGTGATAATAATAGATCATCTGAAACGCACAGAAAGTGACGCCGATGATAAATAATTTTGCTCTGGACGACCATCTGAGCGGGTATCGAGATAAATATAGACGCAAGGCGGGATAATAGCTAATCTCTGACTTGTAGTTACTTCTCTATAACGCCCCAAGGAATGGTCGCCTTGGGGCGTTTCGTTTATAGAGAGTAACAAAGTGACCGACCTTAATTCTGAAATACTGAACGCATGCGCCGATATTGGCGTTGATCTCAATCCCGACACTACCACCCCGGCAACCGCTGCCCCGCCCCTGATGGCTGGGTTGATGACCGCCGAAGACGCCTGGCACGTCGATGTGCCCGACCGCGAATGGATCGTGGAAGGCCTGCTCCCGGTGGGCGTGTTGACCCTGCTGACCGCTCCTGGCGGCGAGGGCAAAACCCTCTTGGCACAGCAACTCGCCACCTGCGTTGCCGCTGGAACAGCCGCCCTTGGCCTGCCCACCACCCAGACCCCTGTCCTGGCGCTCTATGCGGAGGACGATCGTCACGAACTGACCCGCCGCCAAAAGTCCATCCTTCGCGTGACTGGCATCGATCCCGCTGATGCGTCCTGCTCACATTACAAGAGCCTGGTTGGAGACAATGCGATCCTGGGCCATTCCAACCGCGACGGTAGCTATTCCCCCTCCGATCTCTTCGAGCAAATCCGCGCAACCGCACTGGCGCTGAAGTCGCGCTTCATCATCCTCGACAACGTCACCCAGATGTATTCCGGCGATTTCAATGACCGGACCCAGGTGACCGCATTCCTGCGGCCACTCGCCAACCTGGCCGCTGAAATCAACGGTTCGGTGCTGCTGCTGGGCCACGTCAGCAAGGCCGAAGACTCCACCTATGCAGGATCGGCGGCATGGCACTCTGGCGTTCGATCGCTTCTGACGATCAAGCGCGGCCTTCACACCGCAGAGAACCGCCGCATCCCCGTCGGCGCCACGATGGAGCGCGACTATCGCACCGTCACGCAGCACAAGGCCAACTACAGCGCCGGTGGCACCGCGCACGTTTTCCGCTGGCACGAAGGCGCGTTCGTCGCTTCGCGCGCGGACGATGAAGTGGTGGATGATGCCAGCCGCGAAGACATTTTCTTGCGCCACCTCGCCAGCCTGACCAACCGAAAGATGGCGGTATCGGCATCGCGCAACGCTTCCAACTATGCACCGAAACTCATGTCTGCGGAGTTTCGTGCGTCCCGCACGCATATGGAGGATGCGATGGAGCGCCTGATCGACGAAGGCCGGATCGACCCTGATGTCGAACTCCCGTGGCATCGGTCGCGCGGCAAGATCGCCCGTGGCATCGCTGTTCGCCAGTCCGCCCCGGCGCCTGTGAAGACCGACCCGATGGCCGACCTGTTCGCGAAGATCAGCCGGAGGGCCGATGCATGAGCCTGACGGTCCTTCACAGCACCTACGCCGACAAAAATCTCGCCAAGACCCTTACTTGGGACGGAGAGATTTGGCACAAGCGTGACCACGATAAGGTTTTCTTTCACGACATCGTCCCCGCCGACGATGTCGATGACCTGGAAGAGTTGTCCGCTTCGCTGATGGTGCTGGAGGCCTTTCCGGAGGCCTGCATCATCCGTGGAAAATTGACCGCAGGGACGCCAGATGAAGCCATCCGCCGACTATCGGTGGACGACGATTCTGGCACCGATGATGGCATTTTTGGCGCCACCTTTGAGGATCAGCCGCTCCGGTGGGTCATGATCGACATCGACGATCTGGAGGCCGAACCTTCCTGGACGCCCGCCCAGCGGATCGCGCGCATCATCTCCACCCTGCCCCCCGCTTTCCGTGGTGCGGACTTTCATCTCCAGTGGTCATCGCGCGCTGGTTTGGACGGTTGGAAGACCATCCGCGCCCATCTCTGGTTTTGGTTGTCCGAGCCGGTCACGAGCGCCGATCTTAAAGCCAGGGCTAAGGACGAGCGGTGGAAAGAGGACCACGGCGTGGACACCAGTCTCCTTCAAACGGTCCAAATTCACTACACCGCCGCGCCCGTCTTCAAAGGCGCCGACGATCCGCTCCAGGGCGAGCGCAGCCAGCTTATCCTGCTCAACCGTCGCGAAGTCACCCTCCCGCCATGGTCGCCATCGGTGGAGGAATATCGCCCGACCGGCCAGCTTACGCCTTTCTCCATGGTCGATCCCACGATGGAAAACAGGATCACCAGGTGGGTCGAAGCGGTGGTCAACCGCCGTTGCCAGTCAATCATCGACGCGCCGAATGGCGAGCAGAACAGCAAAATCTACAGCGCCGCGCGGATGCTGGGCCAGCTTGTGGGTGGAGGAATTCTTGATCACCAGGCGGCCGAAGAGGCGCTGTCAGACGCCGCAGCCGCAGGCCACCATCCTCGCGATCGTGCGAAGCCCACCATCAAACAGGGCCTGAAGCGCGGGATGCGTGAACCGATCTACGGGCCACCCGCACAGTGACCCGACCCCATCTCATCACACAGGAAATATACAAGTGACCTATATCGAAATCATTGAAGACATCACCCGCCGCCACCCCTCCCTCTCCCTTTATGGCTTTGGCAAGGGCGATCATGAATGGCTGACCCCGCGCAACGAAGAAGCGTTCTGGGCGGCGGTTCAATACGCCCAGACCCTTCGCGTGTCGAAAAGCTATCCGACCCGTTTCGCAGCGACCAGTTATGGTCTGAAGCATGATGTCGAGGCCATCGCGACGGCGAGGGGCCAGCATCTCTATTGCGCCAACGGGATCATGATCGCGGCACTGATCTACGAGGAAATTCCGTTCAAACTTTGCCGCGATGGCATCAACGCCGTCCCCCGCGTCGCCGCGTCATCTCGCTTCTCGACGATGGACCGGCAGGGTCGGCGGAAGATCGACTGGCGCATCGCAGCCTGAACAAAAAAAACGCTCCAGGCCAATGGAGGGCGCCTGGAGCGTTGAAATAGTTAGGAGTCAAACTTCTTGAGTAGAACGCGAGGCGAGCAAGATGTGAACACCAACCTCGCGCCCCAACCTATTTAGTATATAGCACAACATGCGATGCACCTATATTAATCGTCATCGCCCATGATGTTTTGATAAATAATATCGTGAACATCATTGGAGCATATCATGTCCGAGCGACAAATATGCGCAGCATTGCGCCGCCATTATCCCAACATTTCGTCCGCCGATTACGCCGAACTTCAGCGACTTCGCTTCATAGTGCTGGGGGCGGATGAAACCGTGCGCATATCGATGGAAGAAGCATTCCTCGATTAATATCGCCAAGAAAATTCAATCATAGTATTATCAATGATGGGGATGGCCACGATGGCGAACCCCATACCAAGGAGCAAGATGAAACCCTACCACCTTAACGACCACTATTCGCAGACCACTATTCTGACCGATGAAGACCTTCTCGACTTCGAGGATGGCACCCGCACCATCGACAGTTTCTTCGGTCCCCATATCATTTTCTATTGCGAGGACGGTGGCGCGATCGTCCAGCACAACCGTAGCTGGGTCAACGCTTTGATCGGCTCGTGGGACGATCTCCGCGACGCCGAAGACGCCTACGCCCTCGCCGCCGCAGAATATGTGCAGAACCGTCAGGTCGCCGATGTCGCCCAGCATTATGCGGGAGGTCAGGCATGACACCCGCCGAACTGCATTTCATCAAAGCCGTGCTGATGGCGGCAGGCGTCATCTACTTCTTCGGCTACGCTTGCCTTCGCCGTTTCTGCGACGATCAGTCCCGCGCATATTTGGAACGCTGGGGCCGTCGCTGCGGGAAAACCGCCGCCCTGCTGGTCTGGACGAGTATCGGCTACAGCCTGGCCGCCTGGCTGACGGGGGTGTCGGCATGATCCGCGACCTCCTTCTCCCCGTCCCTTCCGCCATGATCGAGGAAGTCCACGTTCCGAGCAGCGAATTCGGACTGGGCAAAAATACGGAGCGCCGCCTTCCCACGGCAATTCACGACTGGCTGCTCGCCAACCCGGACGGCATCGAAATCGTCATCCAGGACGGCTGGCCTTACGTCAGCTTCCGCGATGATACCGTCGCGTCACTGTTCTGGTTCCGATGGTCCGATGAAATCACGGCCGGTCGCCGCGCCGCCTGGCAGGAAACCCAGCACTCGATCGACAATGCGGAACTTGAGATCGCCAAAATTGATCGCGATCTGGAAAGAATGCAGGATTGGCCTGACGCAGAACCCGACCCTGCCGAAGCCGCCAGCATCCGGGTAAATCTGCAAGAGATGGCAAACACGCGGTCGGTCTGGATGGCCCGAAAAGCGTCGTGGACGGCTGACCTGGAGCTTTGGTCGTGAGCGCCGCCGCAGCGGCAGCCAAAGCTGCCATGTCCGCTAATGCCGCATCGATCAGCGCCGCCCAGGCGAGCGCCTGTCATGCACGGTCGTCCGCATCGTCGGCAGCGCAGGCATCATCTTCTGCGTATGCAGCCTGGTCGGAGCCTGACATCATGAAGCTGGTCCGTCGCGAGGCAGAATTTCAGCAGGCTCGTTTTGACTGGCTGTCCGCCCACCCGCTCGCCCACCCCATCAATCCACCTGTGTTCGCCGACCTCAAAGAGCGGGAAGATTGGTCCAAGGAAATGGACCTTCCGCACCACATCGAGTTCAGCCAGCACATCCCGTTCATGATTTTCGAGACGTTGGAGGATTCTGCAGTTTATCGTCTGCGCTGGGGTGATCCGTCATGACCGTCATTGACCTCCCTCTTTATCGCGCCACGGCCAAACCCTCCCCGACAGGTTGGGTCTGGTTCGATCGCAATCCCACCCTCGACCTCCACGCTATGGTCGAATGGCTCCAGGAAAACGTCCGGGGCGGCGGTGACGCGGAGATAGTCCGATCGGAAAAAGTAGCTCGCTTCACCTTCAAGGACGATGCGGACGCGGCGTTCTTCAAAATGCGCTGGTGCTGACGATGGAGATCATCACCTTCGCCCAGGCTCCGGCCGATGACGTTCCGACGATGATGCGAAAGCTGGCAGATGAAATTGAAGCAGATGGTGAAACCGAAACCATGATCGCGGTCGAGGTTCGCCGCGATGGCTCCCTGGAGGTATATGGCTGGGGCGACGACCCTGCCCTGCCTGGCGCGATTGGTCTGCTGCACATGGCGATCAGCAAACTCACGAACATGGCGGACGATGACGATGAATGACGACGATAGTGACATGACCCTGCTCGCCAACGATCCCGGCGAGCGCGCCGCGTTCGAGACCGCCATCACGCGGATGAATGCAGGCCATAGTGTGGAGGTCGATCCGGCGACACTGGAGCCGATCGAATTTCATCGCGTCACGCTGCTCGAAGCGTCAGACGGACAACCGGAAGGCGCGAGTGGCACGGTTGTTGACGCGAGCGAATGCGGTCGAGCCTGGATCATCGAATTGGACGATCCAGACGCACCGGTGATCTATGCGCTGAAGGAGTCGTGCGAAATCGTCAACGCAGATGCTGAGCCATCGCGTTGATCACCGGACCCGCACTCGGACCACCCCTAAATTTTCTGAAAATGGCTGTTTACAAGTGACTACGATGTAGTCATATGCAGTCACCAGAGGGGCGGCCAAACGCCCCGAGTTTAGACGCCTAGTTTCAAGCCATAGTTCACCAGAAATTTTCAAAACCATCTTTTGAAAGCGAGTGAACCAATGACCCTGAAGACCATTTTCACCCAGACCCCGCACGCTCTGGCCGCCAACCCGACGGTCTACCTCCACCCCGACTGTCCGATCGATATGCTGCGCAAGTGGTGCGAGACGTTGTGGGACGACCAGGAAATCGTTTGGGTGCTGAGTGAGCCGGTCAACGCGAATGCCGTGCTGTATTTCGCAGAGCCGATTTACGCGGCGATCACATACGCGACCTGGTATCAGTATATCCTGCGGGTCGAGTAAGGAGCCTATGAAGAAAGATCACGTCGTCAGCGTCCGCATGACCGGCGAAACCAAAGCGGCGCTCGACCAGGCCGCGAAGGCCGATGATCGGCCGGTGGCGCAATATTTGGATCGGGTGATCACCGGCCACCTTCGGAAGGAAGGCTGGCTGAAGGATAAATAGGAAGGCGGCTTTGAGCCGCCCTCCCGTAAAATTGCTCAAGCCCCCACGATCGCGAGACCGTGGGGGCTTTTTATCGCCCAAACAGATATTATTGACGATCTTCAACTATTGCTATAGCGGCGATATCAGAAAGGAGTGCAATAGTGTCAGACATCACGGATCACCCAGAACGGGCGATGCAAGCGTTCGCGGAGGACGCCTTGGCATTGCAGACGGCAACCGAACGGCGCGACTACTCCGCCGTCCACTTCGCCATTCTCCAGGAAATCACACAGGCACCCAATGGCGCCACTCCAAGCGATCTAGCGGCGCGGTGGAATTCCTCCCCGACCGGCATCAGCAAAATCCTGGCGTCTATGGACAGGCTCGGTCACGTCTCCGCTGTTCTAGATGCGAGAGATCGCCGCATCCGAAGATACTTCGTGACTGATGCTGGCTTCGACCTGGTCGAAAAATGGTTCGTTGCGAAAGGCTTCTCGCGTGATGCGGTCGCGCCCTACCGCGCCCAACTCGCTCTAACCAACCCATTCTTGAAGAAAGGAAAATCACGTGGCTAGGGTCCGCACCGTCACCATCACAAAGCGCGTCAACAAATGGGAGGCAAGCTACAGCTTCAATGGCCGCCAGCGCTACAGCTTCGACGACGAAGGCGCCGCGATCATCTGGGCCAAGCAGGCAGAGGCTGACATGGCCAAGGGCCTTGCACCGAAGCCGCCCGAAGGCCATCAGCCTGGCAAAGGCCAATGGACGCTCCAGCAGGCCGTCGATCACGCTGCGCAGAGCCATTGGAATGGCAAGGCTCCGACCGAAACGAAAATGGTGCTTCGCGCGCTGGGCGCTGCCACGAAGGTCGCTTCTATCGACGTGCTGATGGCCGAGCGCGGATTGCGCGAACTCCAACTTCAGCTTGGTAACAGTCCGAACACCACCAACCGTCGCCTCTCTGCGTTGCGCGTGGTGCTGAAAGAAGCCTATCGCGCAGGCGTCATCTCATCGGTGCCTTTGTTGAAGGCGAAGGAGATCGCCAACGAACGGTCGTTCAGGATCAGCCCCGCGCTCGAAGCCGAGATGCTGACCTGGGCAGTGGCCAAGGACACCGCGTTTTACGATTTTCTCGTCCTTTCGCTCTACGGCGGCCAGCGGGCTTCTCGCACACTCCATATTCGCCTGGGCCAGTCGTCCGCCTCGACAGCGGATGGCTATATCGAAGATGAACACCTCTGTTTTCCGAAGTCGAAGACCCAGAACAAACATGTCAGGACGACGGCGGTCCCTTTCAGGCCGATCATCGAAGAGGTCATCAACCGCCATTCCGCGACGAAAGGGCCGACCGACCGCATCTTCGAAACGCGGACCTATAAGTGGGCCTACGAGACGTGGGTCAAGATGAAGGCGGACCTGATCGATCATCCGGATGTGATTGCGCAGAAGCGTGATGGGGAGCCGTTGGGTCAGGATTTCACGATCCACATCCTGCGTCACGAATTCTGTTCGCGGCTGGGTGACGAAGGATACAGCGTCGCGGAGATCATGGACTACAGCGGCCACAAGCTGATCAGCCAGTGCGACCGTTATGTGAAGCCGCAGCGCGTCGCCCGTCGCGCCAAATTGGCTCGCCAGGCTGGCGCTTTGCCGATCGGTCTTCCTGGTGGCGAAGTGCCCGACTATGCCCCGACCCGTCCGGTCGTCCGTTTGGTGCCGAAAGCCCCTGCCCCGACCATCGACACGAGCGCTTTGAGCGCAGACGCGCTGGCGATCTTGGAAGCGCTCAAGGCTGCTGGCCTGGGTGACGTGGCAAATACGATCACCGCCACTGTGGCAGCGAA
Organism: Sphingomonas sp. S-NIH.Pt3_0716; assembly: GCF_003950715.1. Classification (NCBI taxonomy): domain Bacteria; kingdom Pseudomonadati; phylum Pseudomonadota; class Alphaproteobacteria; order Sphingomonadales; family Sphingomonadaceae; genus Sphingomonas; species Sphingomonas sp. S-NIH.Pt3_0716. The sequence goes on from NZ_QLJK01000046.1 coordinate 20,980, forward strand.
GAAAGCCTGAATTACAGGGCTTTTAGAAGGAGGATTTAGATTTTTCTAATCTACGTGCCACGTGGCACCGGGCGTGGCAGAACCTGCCACACGGGATTAGATTATGTGACGATTATCAACTAATTCGACCCAAATCTGCGGTTTTTCTCCCACGGTTGGTCTAGCGGATTAGACTTAAAATCCGCCTCCCCCTGGGAATATGGGTTCAAGTCCCATCGTCCGCACCAGGCGGCTTTTCTCGACAATCAGAAATCGGCGCTGATCAGCGCCAGGCGATCGAGCGCCAGCATTTCCCGGCGGGTCGGATGTTCGGGATCGTCGGCGCCCAGCCACAGCCTGACCAGTTGCCCCTCCTCCATCCGCGCCAGTTCGGACGCAATCTCGACATCGGCCGTGGGGCTCATGCTGCGGCCGCATGCGCGGGCATTGATCTGCGCCGCAAGGGCGGCATTCTTGCCGGCCAGGGCCTGCTCGACCCTTGCCCAGATCAGGATATCCCCGGCACTGATCGGCGCATCTTGCAGCGGTGCAGCCATCATTCCCATCACCATTCGTCCATAGCAAATCCGACCGCCCTTCTAGCGCCGCCGATTTTGCACCGGGATGTCCGGAAAATTACAGGCCGGTAACGCAAATGTCACATCGCCCTGCGCCCGCCTGTGCCGGCGATTTGCCCGGAATTCTTTTGGCAAAAGGCTGGCATTTCCGTGCGTCACCCGCAATGATGCCTCATGACCGATGCAATCAATCCGCAAAGCTTCAGCAACTCCCTCGTCATCCTGGGGGCTGCGGGTCTGGTCATTCCCGGTTTCGCCCGCTTCCGCATCAGTCCCGTCATCGGTTTCATCCTGGTGGGACTTGCCGTCGGTCCGGCAGGACTTGGCTCGCTGGTCGGCCAATATCCCTGGCTCTATCATGTCACCATCTCCAATCGGGCGGCGATTGAGCCATTTGCCGAACTGGGCGTCATATTATTGCTCTTCTCCATAGGTCTGGAACTGAGCTTCCGGCGATTGTGGAGCATGCGCGCGCAGGTGTTCGGCGTCGGCGCGACCGAATTGCTGGGCAGCGCCGCGCTCATTGCCATGGGCCTCTATCTGCTGGGCCAGCCGACCGCCGGCGCAATCGGCCTCGGCCTTGCCCTCGCCCTGTCCTCCACCGCCGTCGTGCTGCCGATGGTCGGCACCCAGAGCGCCGTCGGCCGCTCCGCCTTCTCGATGCTGCTGTTCGAGGATCTGGCGCTGGTGCCGATCATCTTCATGCTCGGCGCGCTGGCGCCATCGGTCGCGACCAGCCCGGACGCCGCCTGGAACGAACTGGTGACCACCCTGCTCAAGGGGGGCCTCACCATCGCGGTGATGCTGGTCTTCGGCCGCATCTTCCTGCCCCATATCTTCCGTCAGGCGGCACGCACCAAGAGCCCGGAAGTCTTCCTCGCCGCCAGCCTGCTGGTCGTCATCCTCTCCAGCCTTGCCACCTCCATCGCTGGCCTGTCGCCGATCGTCGGCGCCCTGCTCGCGGGCCTGCTGATCGCAGAGACCGACTATCATGGCGAGGTCGAGGTGATGACCGCGCCGTTCAAGGGCCTCGCCCTCGGCGTCTTCCTCATCACCGTGGGCATGAGCCTGGACCTGCGCGTCATCCTCGCCAACTGGCCCAGCCTGCTGCTGGCCGTGCTGGGCGTCGTCGTCGCCAAGACGCTAGTGACCGGCCTGCTTCTCTATTTCTCGGGCGTGCGCAAGGGCGTCGCGCTGGAAGTCGGCGTGCTGATGTCCAGCCCGTCGGAAACCACGCTGATCGTGCTGTCGGCGGCCGCCGCGGCCAAGCTGATTCTCCCCTCCACCGCCGCCTTCTGGCAGATCGTCACCGCCATCGGCCTCACCATCACGCCGCTGCTCGCGCGCTTCGGCCATGACATCGCCCAGCGGCTGGAAAATGCCATTGGCGAGGAACGGGTCGAGACCGAACCGGACCAGACCGAGGCGGCGGCCGTCGTCATCGGTTTCGGCCGCGTCGGCCAGATGGTCTGCGACCTGCTCAAGACCCATGGCCAGCGCTTCATCGTCGTCGAATCCGATCCCGACGTCGTCGCCGAGGCCCGCCGCCTGGGCTATCCGATCCTCTTCGGTGACGTCGCGCGCGCGGAAATGCTCGACCGCCTGCGCCTCGGCCATGCCCGCGCGCTCATCCTGACGATGGACGATCCGGTCCTGTCGGTGCGCGTCACCAAGCGGGTGCGTGGCTGGGTGCCGGACCTGCCGATCATCGCCCGCGCCCGCGACGCCGATCATGCCGCCCAGCTCTACAAGGCCGGGGCCAGCGACGCCGTGCCCGAAACGCTCGAAAGCTCGCTGCAACTGGCCGAAACCGCGCTGGTCGACCTCGGCGTCGCGATGGGACCGGTGATCGCCTCGATCCACCAGGCGCGCGAGGATCTGCGCGTCGGCATCAAGGAAGCCGCCCAGCTCCAGTCTGCGCCCCGCCTGCGCCGCCTGCGCCAGGACGAGGTGCCCTGAGGGCATCGGCCTTTCCTATTTCGCCTGTCTCTGTTCTATCCTTGCCGATGGAACGCACTCACCATATCGCGGCTGATCGGCAGTGACTGTTGCGTCGCTGTCGTCTGGCTGTCGCTTCACTGTCGCGTCGAAGGCGCGTGGCCGTGACCCGATTGTTACGTCACTGTCGCGTCGGTGGCGCGTGGCAGGCGCGTTTCCGGTGCAAATGGCCCAAATCCATGCTGACGACACTGTGAACTTCGACTGTCGCGTCGCCGCGTCAGCCCTGATGCACTTCGGGCGGGCTGAATACCGACCAGCCGGTCCGCCGCGCCAGCATCTCCAGCGCTTTGGTTCCCAGCGCGCTGTTGCCGCTGGCGTTGAGGCCCGGCGACCAGACCGCGATCGCCGCGCGGCCCGGCACGATCGCCAATATGCCGCCGCCCACGCCCGACTTGCCGGGAATGCCGACCCGGAACGCAAAATCGCCCGACGCATCATAATGGCCGCAGGTCAGCATCAGCGCATTGATGCGCCGCGCCCGGCTGGGCGACACGACCCGTCCGCCCTCGGGATGGCGTCCGTCGAGCATCAGGTAACGGCCCGCCAGCGCCAGTTGCCGGCAACTCATCTCGATCGCGCATTGATGGAAATAGCTGCCCAGCACCAGATCGACCGGATGACGGACATTGTTGAAGGCGCGCATATAATTGGCGAGCGCCATGTTGCGATAGCCGGTCGCCGTTTCCGACGCGGCAACCTCCTCATTGATGCGGATCGTGTCGTCGCCGGCCAGATAGCGGACGAAGCGCAGCATCTCGCCGATCGCCACGCGCGGCTGATGCCCGCCCAGATTGACGTCGGCCACCACGATCGCCCCGGCATTGATGAAGGGATTGCGCGGGATGCCATGTTCCTGCTCCAGCTGGACGATGGAGTTGAAGGCATTGCCCGACGGCTCACGCCCGACCCGGTCCCACAGCTGGTCGCCGACCTTGCCCAGCGCCAGCGTCAGCGCGAACACCTTGGAAATGGACTGGATCGAAAAGCCGGTGTCAGCGTCGCCGCCGGTCAACAGCCGCCCGTCGGCGGTGGCGATGGCGACCCCGAACTGGCCGGCATCCACCTTCGCCAGTTCGGGAATATAGCTGGCAACAGTGCCCCGCTCCGTCTCCTTGGCCATGGCGGCCACGATATCGTCGATCAAAGCTGTCAGATCCATGGCAGCCTCTTAGAGCCTGATTCAAAAATCGCGAAAGGGCGATTTTTTGGGTACGGTACCAGCCCGCGCCCCCGCCCAACCGCCCGATCCAGTGTCATCCTGTCGGGTGGTTGGGCGGGGGCGCGGGCTGGTACCGGCTTTCTCAAACGGAGATTCAGCCAAACAGCCAGTGGCCCAGCATCCGGTCGAACGGGAAGGTGAAGAAGCCGGCGATCAGCAGCGCGCCCGTCACCATGCCGCGCACCGACCGGCGATGGCGCTTGAGGTCATGGCGCCGCGCAGACAGCACGATGATCGGCACCTGGATCAGGGTGAAGATCGACAGGATATGGATGATGCTGAACCGACTGCCCGGCCCGTGCAGCAGGAAACTGTCAAGCGCGGTCAGGAACAGCGCGCCGCTCCACACCCAGCCCAGCCAGCGATGCCGCCCGTCGCCACGCCGCCGCAACAGCATCACCGGCGTCAGCGCCAGCGCGACCAGGATCGTCAGCAGATGGAACCAGACGAGGCCCGGCACCTGCCCCCACTGCCCATGCCCCCGCCCGATCGCGGTCAGCACCACGGCGAGCAGGATGATCGCGGCGACCGCCAGAAACCGCTCGAAACGATCTGGCGCGATACCCTTGGGCTGCGACGATATGCTTGCAATGCTGGCCATATATCCCCCTGAACCGCACCCTGTCAGGCGCGCAGGGGCCGGTCAATCAGTTGCGGACAGCGCCGCGTTGACCGCGCCGATGCGCCGACGGACCACTGCGGTCAGTTCCTCGATCGTCGACACCTGTTCCACGCCATAGCGGGCGGCGGTGATGTCGACATTGCCCTTGCGCCAGAAGCCGTCGGGACAGAGCACGATCAGCTTTCCGCCGCGCGCATGCAGGCCCATTTCCAGCAGGCTGACCGGGCTCTGCGTGCCCGGCGCCAGATAGAGGATGATGATGTCGGCACTGTCGAGCGCGGCCAGTTCCCACTCCACCTGCTGGCGGAAATGCGGCTCGCTGGCTTCGGGCTTCCAGGCCGGGTTCCAGTCGGCCCGGCGCGGGTTCAGGATCGTCACCTTCTCGTCGGCCAGCGCCGCGATCATGTCGCGCTGCCAGTCGGTCGCCTTGCCCATGTCGATGCTGCCGCCCAGGAACAGGCGCGCACGATCATGCGCGGCCGGCAACGGCTCCGGCGAGGTGATGGTCACCGCCTCCCCCGCCCGCGCCGTCATCGGCAGGGCGAGCAGACAGGATGCAAGGATCAGGCGCAGCATGGAAATGGAAAGGCGCACTTGTCGCGCACCTCCCCCTGTCATCAGGCCGGAACGCTGGCGAGGGCGGCCTTGACCGCGTCGATCGCGGCCTGCGCCTTGTCGCCATCGGGGCCGCCGCCCTGGGCCATGTCGGCACGGCCGCCGCCGCCCTTGCCGCCCAGCGCCTCGACGCCCGCACGGACCAGATCGACCGCGCTGAAGCTACCGGTCAGGTCGTCGGTCACGCCCACGGCAATGGTCGCGCGGCCATCGACCACGGCCAGTACGGCCGACACGCCGCTACCGAGCGTCTTCTTGTTGCCGTCGACAATGCCGCGCAGTTCCTTGGGGTCGAGG
>NZ_QLJK01000047.1:0-23394 GCF_003950715.1 Sphingomonas sp. S-NIH.Pt3_0716
TCTTGGCCACATCCAGGCCGATCGTGGTAATCTCCATGGCGGATGGTTCCTTTGCTCGGGTTTGCCTGACAGCAAACCATCTTGGCACCTAGATGCCGTGAGCGGGAGCCATCCACCCTATCCGCTTTCAAGAACTAAACTTGGAAAAGCAGACTAAGGCTTTTGCTGCACTGCCAGTCGGTGAAGCAGCGCGGCAAGCGCCAAAGCTTCTTCGTCGCTCATTTCTACGGGGTCGCCGTGCGGATCACACGTCTTGATGTGAATGCCGCCATCGATCCACACGGAAATTCCTTCCATAGGTTCGTAAACCTGAACCACAGAGCCTCCTACTGTAAGCATTCGTCAAATTAGCGTCCGCTTGTGGTCAACGCAATTGGGGCGGTTAAAGGCCATCTCTGGTCGTCAGACGCCATGTTCTGCATCAGCTTCAGCGAGGAGGCTTTGGAGAATGGCTGCACCTTCCTCGTCTAATGGCAAGTCCACTGCCAACGCGCGGCGGCGGATGCTCTCCATTCTGGCATCGCGAAGCGCGCAGGAAGTGAAGTCGTCCCAATCCCATTTGCCACCGGTTCCGGCAAGAAACCCGCTTATCGTCTCAACAGTGTATTGCCGCTCGTCCTTCATACCGACAGCCTTCATGGAACGACCGCTATCGGGCAAGCCTATTTGCGCGTCGAGGGCCTAAAAATGGTCGTTGCCAGACCGCCTAACTCAGCTTTCCTACTCGGCCGGTCTCTGATCTACCCTTGGGCATGGATCAATCGCACGAACTTCACGCCCTCTTGCGGTCGTGCAACAATCGCCTGCTGGCGCATGGACGTCGCTTCACTGTCACCCCGCTGTCGCGTCATCGACGCGTGATGATGGCCCGATTTCCATGCTCGCGTCGCGTTACAGGCGCGCCATCAGAGCGGCGCAGAGGCGTCACCTGTGCTTTTCCCCGAAATCAGCCTCACGACACTGTGAACTTCGACTGTCGCGTCGATTTCGAGTCGGGCCCCGCCATCAATTTTCAGAAAGAATCCGGATCGGTCCGGCCAATTGCAGCGCCCCGCAGCAGCGTAACACGGAAAAAGCGTCCCGCCTTTGCCCCGGAAGGCGGGACGGGACGCTCCATCGGTCGCAGGCCGCCCCGTGATAACCATGCGCGGGCCGCGTCCGTCGAACCAACGATATGGGCAAAGGATCGTTCCCGGATTGATCGCAGCCCTGCCGCGATCCGTCGCAAAATCTGCCCCAACTGGGCAGCCTCCCGACTTCGTATCGCCGGGAGGCACTGCACCTCAGCGCCGGGCAAGCTGGACGGCCGACTTGTGGCTGATGGTCAGGCCCGCATCGGCCCAATCCTGCCTGCTGCGGCAATCGACGCGCGGCACCAGCGTGCTGGGCTGCACTTCGCGGAAGCAATAGCGGTCGGTCTTTTCTTCATAGCTAACCTTGGCATTGCCGAACTTGCCTTCGGGCTGAGCGAAGGCGGGCGCGGCGGCAGCGGTCATGGCAGCGGCAGCGGCGATGATGGCGATGGTCTTCATGAGCAAATTCCTTCCCTGATTTTGATGGATCGGTGGAGCCGGCGTTCAGCGCTGGGCCAACTGGACGGCCGGCTTGCGGCTGATGGTCAGGCCCGCGTCGGCCCAGTCCTGCTTGCTGCGGCAATCGACCAGCGGGATGCGCGAATTGGCGCGCGTTTCGCGGAAGCAGTAGCGGTCGGTCTTTTCTTCATAGCTGACCTTGGCGTTGCCAAACTTGCCTTCCGGCTGGGCGAAGGCCGGCGCGGCAGCAACGGTCATGGCGGCGGCAGCGGCGATGATGGCGATGGTCTTCATGAGCAAATTCCTTCCCTGAAATCTCGTTCCGCGACCCCGATCGGGTCGTGCCAGGAGCATTGCAGGGGCCGTGCCAATTTGCCGAAAGCCCGGAAAATCGCGCTTCAGTTCGCGCAAATCACATTTACTGCACGAAAATTACGCCCATAGTCGGTAACATATTTTTATATTTGGTATTTTTCGCGCAATGCAATCCACCGCAGCTTCGCCACGCATCAGCAAAGCTTTATTGTCAATCAAATCAGTAGTGATAAAATCGCCCCATAGATTTGGAGGTGCAGATGACGATTCACACCCTGTCGGACGACCAGACCCCCACCATCCTGACCGTCCCCGGCCTGATGAACAGCGGTCCGGGCCATTGGCAAAGCCTTTGGGAAAAGGCGCTTCCCGACTGCCATCGGGTCGAACTGGGCAGCTGGGACGCGCCCCATCGCAATGCCTGGATCACCAATCTGGGCCATGCCATCGCCCAGGTTGACGGACCGGTGATCCTGGCCGCGCACAGCCTTGGCTGCCATGCGGTCGCCTGGTGGGCAGCGTTCGAAACCGGACAGTTGCGGGACAAGGTGGCCGGCGCCCTGCTGGTGGCGCCGCCGGAAGTGGACAGCGGCGCGGTCGACCGCCGCCTCGTCGGCTTCGGCCCCACGCCCAAGGGGCTACTCCCCTTCCCCTCGATCGTCGTTGCCAGCCGCAACGATCCCTATATCGACTTTGCCAGCGCCCGGCGGCTGGCCCAATTCTGGGGCAGCCAGTTCGCCGACGCGGGCGAAAGCGGCCATATCAACGCCGCGTCGGATCTGGGCGAATGGAATTTCGGCCAGTTCCTGCTCCACCGCCTGACCGATCGGACGGCGCCGGCCGATCTTGCCGCGGTTCGCAACGAAGAAGCCCGGCGCAGCGCCGAAATGTCGATCCGCTACGGCTTCTGATCGCCGCTCACAGGCGGCCGCGCTGTCCTATTCGACGGCAGGATGATACAGGCTCGATCCGGCATGGGCGCCCAGCCCGGCCGGATCGACCCAGCATCATAAAATTTCCAACTTCGGTTCTTAAATGTCCAAATATGCGGGAAATATGGGAAGTTAAGCGGAACATTTCCTATTGGCCGAACGTAGAAGAGCGCCCTCCATGCCCCGCTCTTCCTTCGTTAACCATTTTCGGTCATATCCTGCACCATGTCCGCCGCGCTGACGTCCCATGAACCCGCGACCGGCGCCCTGCTATGGCAGGGCGAAAGCGGCGACGTGGACGATATCGTCGCCCGCGCCCGCTCCGGCTGGCCGCGCTGGGCCGCACAGCCGGTCGCCTTCCGCATCGAAACGCTGCGCCGCTTCGTCAATGTCGTGCGCGCCCATGAGGAAGAACTGGCCGACCTGATCGCCCGCGAAACCGGAAAGCCGCTATGGGATGCCCGGACCGAGGTGACGGCGGTCATGGCCAAGATCGACACATCGGTCGCCGCCTATTCCGAACGCACCGGCCAGCGCCGGCTGGAGGCCAATCTGGGCGCCCGCCAGTCGGTGCGGCACAAGCCCCATGGCGTGATGGCGGTGCTTGGCCCCTATAATTTTCCGGCCCACCTGCCCAATGGCCACATCATCCCCGCGCTGCTGGCGGGCAATGCCGTCATCTTCAAGCCATCGGAAAAGACCCCGGCGGTCGGCGAGATGCTGGTGCGCTTCTATCATGAGGCGGGCGTACCGACCGATGCCGTCCAGTTGCTGCTCGGCGGCGCGGAGGAAGGCAAGGCGCTCGCCGCCCATGCCGATGTCGCGGGCATATTGTTCACCGGATCGGCCCAGACCGGCATCGCCATCAACCGCCAGTTCGCGACCCAGCCAGGCAAGATCCTCGCGCTCGAAATGGGCGGCAACAATCCGCTGGTCGTCTGGGACACGCCGGAAATCGGCGCCGCCGCCGCGCTGGTCATCCAGTCCGCCTTCCTGTCGAGCGGCCAGCGCTGCACTGCCGCCAGCCGGCTGATCGTGCGCGACGCCATGGCCGATAGCCTGATAGCGGAGGTCAAGAAGCTCGCCGACCGGCTGATCGTCGACCATCCCCATGCCGATCCGCAGCCCTATATGGGGCCGGTCATCGACAATCCGACCGCCGATGGCCTGACCGAAAGCTTCCTCTATCTGATGAGCCATGGCGGCCGGCCGATCAAGCATATGGTCCGGCCGCAAAAAGGGCTGCCCTTCCTGACGCCCGCGATCATCGACGTGACCGCGATGCAGGAACGGCCCGATGTCGAGCTGTTCGGCCCGCTGCTCCAGATCGTGCGCGTGCCCGATTTCGAAACCGCCATCGCCGAAGCCAATAGCAGCCGCTACGGCCTGTCCGCCTCGCTGGTTGGCGGCAGTCCCGAACAATATGCGCAATTCTGGGGCAATGTCCGCGCCGGCGTGATCAACTGGAACCGGCCCACAAATGGCGCGTCGGGCACCGCCCCGTTCGGCGGCGTCGGCGTATCCGGCAACCACCGCCCCAGCGCCTATTATGCCGCCGATTATTGCGCCTATCCGGTCGCCTCCGCCGAGATCGAACAGCCCCGCGCCACCATCGGCATCGGCCTCAAGGACATCGACGTGAGCGCCATGGGCGATTGACAACCCGGCTACTGGACAAAACTTTTCCTAAGCCCCTCCATATCCATTCTGAATTGAAACTCCGCCGCCCTTTCGCCATGTGGCGAGCATGGCTGACATTGCACCTGCTACCGTCCACCTGGTGGGCGCGGGACCGGGCGACCCGGAACTGCTGACCATCAAGGCCGTGCGCCTGATCCGCGACGCGCGCCTGATCGTGCATGACGGGCTGGTGTCCGACGACATATTGGCGCTGGCCGGGCCGCAGACCGAACTGGTCTCGGTCGCCAAGCAGCGCAGCCGCCACTCCATGCCGCAGGAGGCGATCAACGCCCTGCTGGTCCGCTTTGCCCTGGCCGGTGAGCCGGTCGTCCGCCTGAAGGGCGGCGACCCCTTCATCTTCGGCCGTGGTGGCGAGGAAGTCGACGCCTGCCGCGCCGCCGGCGTCCCGGTAGAGGTCGTGCCGGGGATCAGCGCCGCAATCGGCGCCGCCGCCCAGGCGCAACTGCCGCTGACCCATCGCGAAGCGTCGAGCGCGGTCAGCTTCGTCGCCGGCCAGTGCAAGGGCCTTACCGATCAGGATTGGTCGGGCCTTGCGGGAAAAGGCCGCACGCTCGTCATCTATATGGGCGTCGCGACCGCCGCCGACATCGCCGACAAGCTGATGGCCGACGGCGTGTCGCCGGCAATCCCGGTCGCGGTGCTGGAAAATGGTACGCGCACCAATATGCGCAGCCTGCGCACCCTGCTCGCCGATCTGGGCGACATGGTGGCGCGTGAAGAAGTCAAAAGCCCGGCCCTGATCGTGGTCGGCGACGTGGCAGCCCATGCCCTGGCACGCGATGTGCTGGCGGACTGGGCGGCAAAAGGGGAGAGTATTTCGGAGATGCGTTCGTGAAGATCCTGACGGGCAATGATCTGGTGACCGGCGATGTCATCTGGTGGGCCGGCGATGGCTGGTCGCGCCAGGTCGGCGACAGCGCCGATGTCGGCGAACAGGGTGATGACCTCGCCCGCACCGAGGAAGCGGCGCTGCGCGTGGTCGGCGCCTATGTGATCGACGCGACCGTCACCGACGAGGGCGTGCGCCCGGCCCATATCAAGGACCGCATTCGCGCCCTTGGCCCCACGGTGCGCCCCGACCTCAATTTGAAACCGAATGACGCCGACGCCGGCAACTGGGTGATCTGACATGTATCGCTACGACAGCTACGACCAGTCCATCGTCGACGCCCGCGTCGATGAATTTCGCGACCAGGTGCAGCGCCGCCTGACCGGCGCGCTGACCGAGGATCAGTTCAAGCCGCTGCGGCTGATGAACGGCCTCTATCTTCAGCTTCACGCCTATATGCTGCGCGTCGCCATCCCCTATGGCACGCTCAGCGGCAAGCAGATGCGCAAGCTGGGCGAGATCGCGGCGAAGTACGACAAGGGCTATGGCCACTTCACCACGCGCCAGAACCTGCAATATAACTGGATCAAGCTGGCCGATGCGCCCGACATCCTCGCCGAACTGGCGACGGTGGAGATGCACGCCATCCAGACGAGCGGCAACTGCATCCGCAACATCAGTTCCGACCAATATGCCGGCGTTAGCGCCGACGAGGTGGCGGACCCCCGCCCCTGGGCCGAGCTGCTGCGCCAATGGTCGAGCTTCCACCCGGAATTCACTTACCTGCCGCGCAAGTTCAAGATTTGCGTGATTGCCAGCGACGACGATCGCGCGGCGATGCGCCTGCACGATATCGGCCTGAAGCTGGTGTCGAAGGATGGCATCATCGGCGCCGAAGTCTATGCCGGCGGCGGCATGGGCCGCACCCCGATGGTCGCGCCGCAGATCAGGGATTTCGTGGCCGAAGAGGAGATCATCTCCTATCTGGAAGCCTGCCTGCGCGTCTATAATCGCTACGGTCGCCGCGACAACAAGTACAAGGCCCGGATCAAGATCCTGGTCCATGAGATCGGCGTCGAGGAATATAAGCGCCAGGTCGAAGAAGAGTTCGCCCATATGCGCGAACTGGGCCTCAACCCGCCGACCGAGGAACTGGACCGCATCCGCGCCTTCTTCGCCAACCCGGCCTATGAAACGGGCCTGAGCGAAGAGATCGACCGTGCCGATCCGGCCTTCGCCCTGTGGGTCGACCGTCAGGTCGCGGCCCACAAGCAGCCCGGCTATGCGATCGTCAATATCAGTCTGAAGCCGCTGACCGGCATTCCGGGCGATGCTTCGGCCGAACAGATCGAACTGGTCGCCTCGCTAGCCGAGCAATATTCGCTCGACGAACTGCGCGTCACCCATGCGCAGAATCTCGTTCTGCCGCATGTGAAGAAGACCGACCTGCCCGCTATCTGGCAGCAGTTGGAGGAAGCGGGTCTGGCCGAGGCCAATCTCGACCTCATCACCGACATCATCGCCTGCCCCGGCCTCGACTATTGCGCGCTGGCCAATGCCCGCTCGATCCCGCTGGCACAGAAGATCGCGCAGCGCTTCGCCGACAATGCGCGTCAGGCCGAACTTGGCGAGCTGAAGCTCAAGATTTCGGGCTGCATCAATGCCTGCGGCCACCATCATGCAGGCCATATCGGCATTTTGGGCGTCGACCGGAAGGGCGTGGAGAATTTCCAGCTGCTGCTCGGCGGATCGGGGGCGGAGGACGCCTCGCTCGGCCAGATCACCGGACCCGGTTTCTCCGAAGACGGCGTGGTCGACGCGATCGAGAAGGTCACCGACATCTATCTGGCCGAACGCACCGACGGGGAGCGCTTCCTCGACACCTATCGCCGCATCGGCATGAAGCCCTTCAAGGAGGCGATCTATGGTTGAGTTCCTCTCCTTCCGCGACGGTGAGGCCGCACAGGAGCCGGCTGTCACGGTCGAATCCTTCACCGGCCAGTCCAACGCCACCGCCGTCCGCATCGAGCCGGGCGAGGATGCGCGCGAACTGCTGCCGCATCTCGATCGCCTCTCGCTGGTCGAGGTGAATTTCCCCGCCTATGGCGACGGGCGCGGCTATTCGGCCGCGCGCATCCTGCGGGAATCGGGCTATCAGGGCGAATTGCGCGCCGTGGGCGACGTGCTGGTCGACCAGATCAACGCCATGCGCCGCTGCGGCTTCGACAGTTTCCACCCCGCCAAAGCCCTGGATGACGCCGCCGTGGAGCGTGCGCTCACCCGCTATGCCGACGTCTATCAGAAGACGATCGATGGCCGTCAGCCCGTCTGGGCGAAACGGCATCCGGAGAAAATTGATGGCTGAACCTGCCCGCCAGATCGATGTGATCCATGCCCGCCCCGTCTTTACCCAGGGGGATGCCGATGCGCTCAACGCGCGTTTCGAGGGCGTCGATACGCTGACCATGCTCAAGACCGTGTTCGCGGAAGGCCTCGCCGGCAATGTCGGCGTCGTCTCCTCCTTCGGCACGGAAAGCGCGGTGCTGCTCGATCTGGTGGCCAAGGCCGACAAGGCCATCCCGGTGATCTTCGTCGACACGCAGAAGATGTTCGCCGAGACGCTCAACTATCGCGACACGCTGGTCGCCCGGCTGGGCTTCACCAACAGCAGCGTGGTCGCGCCCGACGCGGCGGTGCTGGCCAAGAAGGACGAAACCGGCCTGCGCTGGTCCTATGACCCCGACGGCTGCTGCGAAATCCGCAAGGTCGAGCCGATGAAGCGCGCCAAGGCGAGCCTGGACGCCTGGATTTCGGGCCGCAAGGCGTTCCAGTCGGTGACGCGCCAGAACCTGCCGCGCTTCGAAGTCGAGGACGGCCGACTGAAGATCAATCCGCTGGGCGACTGGACCAAGACCGATCTGGAGGCCTATTTCGAGGCCGAACAACTGCCCCGCCATCCGCTGGAGGCACAGGGCTATCTGTCGATCGGCTGCGAACCCTGCACGTCCAAGGTTCTGCCGGGCGAAGACCCGCGCGCCGGTCGCTGGCGCGGCTGGGACAAGGTGGAGTGCGGCATCCATTCGCCGGTGACGCCGATCCCCGTCATCGATCCGGAAGACCCGGCAAACCTGCCCGCCTTCTGATCGCACCGGGCGCCCTGCGGGGCGCCCGTCCCTTATCTTATTGTAACATTGCGTAACAAGCGCGGGCGCGCGCTGGACCTGTCGTGTCAGCAGCGCAATACACTCCCCCCTTTCCAACGGGACTTAAGGGAGTCGCCCCATGGATCGTCGTCAATTTCTGCTTTCCTCGGGCGCGGTCGCGCTCGCCACCGCCGCGCCACGCGCCCTGGCCCAGGCGGCCGGCGCCGATGATGCCCGCCTGTCGGCCGCCTTCGCCACCACCTTCGAGCGCCAGCTCGACCTGTCGCCCGCCATGGTCACCAGCCTCGGCCTCGACAAGGGCGCCCGTTCCGCCGCCAAGAGCCAGCTCGACGACAACAGCAAGTCCGGCACCATGAAGAAGCTGGCCGCCACCCAGGCCGCGATCAAGGAGTTCAAGGGCTATGAGGGCGCCGCCCTGTCGGATGCGCAGCGCCTGAACCTGGAGGTCATCCTCTATTCGCTCGACCAGCAGACGGTCGCGCCGGCCAAGTTCGGCCTCAACAGCGTCCAACGCCCCTATCGCATCTTTCAGCAGGGCGGCAGCTATTTCCAGACGCCCGATTTCCTGAACACCGCGCACACCATCAACAATGCCGGTGATTGCGAGGCCTATGTCGCCCGGCTCGAGGCCTTTGCCCGGAACCTGCGGACCGACACCGCGCTGCAGCGGGACGAGGCCGCGCGCGGCTATCTCGCGCCCGGCTGGTCGCTCGACCTGACGCTTGGCCAGATGAAGAAGCTGCGCGGCCAGCCCGCCGCGACCAGCAGCCTGGTCCAGTCGCTGGCGAAGCGCGCCGCGGCCAAGGGTGTGACCGGCGACTGGCAGGCACAGGCCGCCGCGATCGTCGAAAAGTCGATCTATCCCGCGCTCGACGAACAGATCGCCGCGATCGAGACATTGAAGCCCAAGACCGCCGCCGGCGACGGCGTATGGCGTACCCCGCGCGGCGACGAAATCTATGCTGCCGCCCTCAAGCAGGCAACCACCACCGACCTTAGCGCCGACCAGATCCACGCCATGGGGCTGGAGCAGGTCGCCGACATCAGCGCCAAGCTGGACGTGATCCTGAACGGCGCCGGCTTCACCAAGGGCAGCGTCGGCGAGAAGCTCGCCGCGCTCAATGTCGACCCGGCCCAGCTTTATGCCGACAGCCCGGACGGCCGCGCCGCCCTGCTTGCCCAGCTCAACCGCGATCTCGACGCGATGAAGGCGAAGCTGCCCCAGGCGTTCACGACCATCCCCAACACGCCTCTCGAAATCCGCGCGGTGCCGGTCGAGATCCAGGATGGCGCCTCCAACGGCTATTATAACCGCGCCGCGCTCGACGGCTCGCGCCCGGCCATCTACTTCATCAACCTGAAGGATGTCGGCGACTGGCCGAAATATGGCCTGCCCGCCCTCACCTATCATGAAGGCGTGCCCGGCCATCATCTCCAGATCTCGACCGCGCAGACCGCCGGTGACGTGCCGATGCTGCGCAAGGTCGCCTTCATGAGCGCCTATAGCGAAGGCTGGGCGCTCTATGCCGAGCAACTGGCCGACGAACTGGGCGGCTATGCGACGCCGATCGACCGCGCCGGTTACCTCCAGTCCTTCCTGTTCCGCGCCGCCCGCCTGGTGGTCGACACCGGCATCCATTCCAAGCAGTGGAGCGTCAAGCAGGCGACCGATTACATGGTCGAGAAGACCGGTTTTGCCCGCCCCCGCTGCCAGCGCGAAGTCGAGCGCTACTGCACCCAGCCGGGCCAGGCGACCAGCTACAAGGTCGGCCATGGCAGCTGGACCAAGGCCCGCGAAAAGGCGCAGGCGCTGCTGGGCGACAGGTTCGATATCAAGCAGTTCCACGCCGTTCTTGAGGAAGGCGCGATGCCGCTTTCGATCCTGGAAAAGCGGATCGAGGATCGCGCCCGCGCCCTCGCGCAGGGCTGACAAAGGGCAAGCGGGTCCGGCCTTCCCTCAAGGCCGGACCCGTTGCATGATTACAAAAGAACAAAGGGGTATCGCCATGCTTCGTGCCGCACAGATTTCCGCTGCCGCCCTGATGATCGCTGCGCTCGCCGCGCCGATCGCCGCCCAGACCGATCCGATGACCCCGGACAAGGTCGATGTCTATGATCCGGCCCGGCCGCAGGCGGACTATGTGCGCAAGGAAGTGATGATCCCGATGCGCGACGGGGTGAAGCTGTTCACCGTCATCGTCATGCGCAAGGGCACGCGCCACGGCCCGATCCTGCTGACCCGCACCCCCTATGATGCGGGCAAGGCGACCAGCCGCAACCGCAGCCAGAGGATCGAGGAAATCCTGCCGGTCATGGACGCCGATTTCGTCAATGACGGCTATATCCGCGTCTATCAGGACGTGCGCGGCCTGCACGGGTCGGAGGGCGACTATGTCATGACCCGCCCGCTGCGTGGACCGCTCAACAAGACCGACGTCGACAACAGCACCGACGCCTATGACACGATCGACTGGCTGGTGAAGAATGTGCCGGAAACCAACGGCAAGGTTGCGATCACCGGCTCCTCCTATCCCGGCTTCACCTCGCTGATGGCGCTGATCGATCCACACCCTGCGCTGAAGGCCGCCGTGCCGCAGAGCCCGATGGTCGACGGCTGGATGGGCGACGACTGGTTCCACAATGGCGCCTTCCGCAATTTCGGTTTCGGCTACAGCCTGTCGCAGACCGCCAAGAAGGGCGGCGGCGCGATCCCGATGGGCAATGGCGACGAATATACCACGATGCTGAACGCCGGATCGGCCGGCGACTTCGCTCGCGCCTATGGCCTCGACGCATTCCCCTCGGTGCGCAAGCTGCTCGAACATCCGGCCTATGATGCCTATTGGCAGGAACAGGCGGTCGACAAGCTGCTGGCCAAGCGCACCCTGACCGTGCCGACCATGCTGGTCGTGGGCCAATGGGACCAAGAAGACAGCTATGGCGCCCCGGCGGTCTACAAGGCGCTGGAACCGCAGGACAAGAAGAATGACATGGTCAGCCTGGTGATCGGCCCGTGGCGCCATAGCGGCGTCAATTATGAGGGCCGGAGCCTCGGCGATCTGCAGTTCGAGGGCGATACCGGCCGCCAGTTCCGGGTTGGCACGATGAAGCCCTTCCTCGATCATTATCTCAAGGACAATCCCCCTGCCGGTTACACCATGCCCGGCTCGCTCACCTACGCAACCGGCATCGACAAATGGGAAACCCGCGCCAAATGGCCGGGCGGCACGCCGACCCCGCTGTATCTCGGCGCCAGTTACAGCCTGTCCTGGGCCAAGCCGGCAGCGGCGGGCAGCGACTCCTATGTCTCCGACCCGGCCAAGCCGGTGCCTTATCTGCCCCGCCCGATCCACCAGGACCAGAATGAGGCCTGGCGCACCTGGCTGGTGAAGGACCAGCGTTTCGTCGATGGCCGCCCCGATGTGCTGACCTATGTGACGCCGGCGCTGGACAAGGACGTCCATATCGCCGGCCAGCCGATGGTCGACCTGTTCGCCGCCACCAGTGGCACCGACAGCGACTGGGTCGTGAAGCTGATCGACGTCTATCCGGAGGAAAACACCGCCAATCCGGTCATGGCCGGATATGAACTGCCGATCGGCATCGACATTTTCCGGGGCCGCTACGCCCATGGCTTCGACAAGCCGCAGGCGCTGACGCCGGGCAAGGCGGAAAATTACAAGTTCGGCCTTCCGAACGTGAACCATGTGTTCAAGCCGGGCCATCGCATCATGGTGCAGATCCAGTCCAGCCTGTTCCCGGTCTATGACCGCAACCCGCAGACCTATGTGCCCTCGATCTTCGACGCGAAGCCGGGCGACTACAAGCCGGCGACCCAGAGCGTGCAATATGGCGCGGCGGGCGCCAGCGCGATATGGTTGCCGATCGTCAAATAAGCGGATGGCATGGCGCCGCCGCGATCAAGGGAGGGCATGATGGCGGTTGAACTGAAGATCCTGGCCTGGGCCTGCGTCCTACTGCTGGTCCATATCTTCGCGGCGGCGCATCTCAAGACGAAACAATATGGCCTGAAATGGAATACCGGGGCGCGGGACGAAAACCTGCCCCCGCTCGATCCGGTCGGCGGCCGGCTGGTCCGCGCCCAGGCCAATTTCCTGGAAACCTTCCCGATCGCGATCATCGTCCTGTTCGGCGTGGTGGTGGCCGGCCGCACCAGCGAATGGACGGCGATCGGCGGCTGGCTCTGGCTGGGGTCCCGCGCCCTCTATCTGCCGCTCTATGGGCTGGGCGTGCCAGTGGTCCGCTCGCTCGCCTATCTCGCCAGCATGATCGGCCTGTGCATCGTCTTCAAGGCGTTCGTCGCCGGCTGAACCGGGTGGCGGCGGACATATCCGCCGCCATGCCCGCTTATTCGAGGTCTTCGAGGTAAGAGCTGCCCTCAGCCAGATCCGAGAAGCGGGTGATCTTGGCGTCGAACTTCATGCGGATACGGCCGGTCGAACCGTGACGCTGCTTGGCGACGATCACTTCGGCCAGGCCGTAGATGCGCTCCATCTCCTGCACCCATTCCTGATGCTCGGGGCCTTCCTTGTTGCCCGGTTCCTTGGCGGCGACATAATAATCCTCGCGGAACACGAACCAGACCATGTCCGCGTCCTGCTCGATCGAGCCCGATTCGCGAAGGTCGGACAGCTGCGGACGCTTGTCCTCGCGCTGTTCCACCGCACGGCTGAGCTGCGACAGCGCCAGCACGGGGACATGAAGTTCCTTCGCCAACGTCTTCAAACCACGGGAAATTTCCGAAATTTCGTTGACGCGGCTATCACCCGCCTTGCCGCTGCCCTGCAGCAGCTGGAGATAATCGACGACGATGAAGCCGACATCATGACGGCGCTTCAGGCGACGGGCACGGGTCCGCAGCGCCGCGATCGTCAGGCCCGGCGTATCGTCGATGAACAGCGGCAGTTCCTGCAGGTCGCGCGCGGCGCGCGACAGGTTCTGGAAGTCCGCCCGGCTGATCTTGCCCATGCGGAGCGCTTCGCCGCTGATCCCCGACTGTTCGGCCAGAACGCGGGTCGCGAGCTGGTCGGCCGACATTTCGAGGCTGAAGAAGGCGGTCTTGGCGCCCATATTCTTTTCCGGCGGAATGCCGTCGCTATGGTCGCGCAGCCAGCGCGACGCCGCATTATAGGCGATATTGGTCGCCAGCGACGTCTTGCCCATGCCCGGACGACCGGCCAGGATCATCAAGTCGGAATTGTGCAGACCACCGATCTTCTCGTTGAGGCTGTTGATGCCGGTGGTGATACCCGACACATGGCCGCCGCTGTTGAGCGCACGTTCAGCCACCTGTACCGCCATGGTGGAGGCCGAAAGGAAGCTCTTGACCGACCCACTCTCGCCCTCGCCTTCCGACACTTTGTAAAGCGCGACTTCGGCCAGCTCAATCTGCTCGCGCGGATTCACATCCTCACTGGTATCCAGAGCATTATCAACAAGTTCTCTACCGACGTTCACAAGCTGACGAAGTAGGGCAAGGTCATAGATCTGGGTCGCGAAGTCGCGCGCACCCAGCAGCGCCGCGCCGCTGCCGGTAAGCTGCGCCAGATAGGCCGCGCCGCCCAGCTCCTTGAGCGCCGGATCCTGTTCCAGCATCGGCTTGAGCGTCACCGGATTGGCGATCATGTCGCGCTCGATCAGGCGCATCACCGCCTCATAGATACGGCCATGCAGTGGCTCGAAGAAATGTTCGGGCTTGAGCTTGAGCTGCACATCCTCCGCGATGCGGTTGTCAATCATCAGCGCGCCGAGCAGCGCAGCTTCCGCTTCGACGTTGCGCGGCAGTTCCAGCCCGCCCTCTTCGGGAGCGGCATTGAGTTTCACGAGTTCGACCATGGGCCCTCATCGCGCCACGACGCGGGTCGCGCAAGGGCGAAGGTTGAAACAACCGCATCTCCCCCGCCACAAGTCCCGCTTGCTTTTCGTGGCCCGCCGCCGCACTGACAGCAGACCCGCCATGGCCGATCCGCGCATCATAGACATCAAGCTCGACGAGCGCACCATCTTGTGGCGCAACGCGGATGTCGAGCAGGAACGGCGCATCGCCATTTTCGACCTGCTGGAGGACAATCATTTCGCGCCCGAGCGCGTCCATGCCGACGGCTATGCCGGCCCCTACAAGGTGGTACTGCGGGTCGAGGAGGGGCGCCTGGTCATCGAGATCAATCGCGCGGACGACAGCCCGCTGGAGGCGATCATCCTGGGCCTGGGTCGTTTTCGCCGACCGATCCGCGAATATTTCGCGATCTGCGACAGTTACTATCAGGCGATCAGCAATGCGTCGCCCGCGCAGATCGAAACCGTCGACATGGCCCGGCGGGGCATTCACAACGACGCAGCGGACATGCTGAAGGAGCGGCTGGAGGGGAAGATCGCGGTCGATTTCGACACCGCGCGCCGCCTGTTCACACTTATCTGCGTCCTGCACATCAAGGGGTAATATCATCGGGCGTTTGACTTTGGGGGGCTTACTGGTCCGCTTGGGGGCGGTTCTGGCAATCATCATGGTGCTGGGTTCGGCACTGTGGATCTATGCACGCGGATGGGCTCCGAACCGTGACGAATATCCGACCCAGGGCGTATCGGTGACATCCGACACCGGCCTGGTCGAATGGGGCACGCTGGCGGCGCAGGGGGCGGACTTCGCCTATATTCGCGCGGCCAGGGGCGCCAGCCTGCGCGACCCGTTGTTCGCCGCCAACTGGCGCGGCGCGCGTGGTGCGGGCATGCGCTATGGCGCGGCGCTGGACTATAGCCTGTGCGCCAAGGCCGTCGACCAGGCCACTCAGTTCATGACCACCGTGCCGCGCGACAATGCCGCCCTGCCCCCGGTCATCCGGCTGGGGTTCGATCCGTCCTGCACCACGCGGCCGGGCCGCGATCAGGTATTGTCGGAACTCAACACGCTGGTCAATCTGGTCGAAAGCCATGCCGGCAAGCCCGCCCTGCTCAACATCAGCGCCGATTTCGATGCCCAATATGACATTGCCAGCGGCATCAACCGGACCTTGTGGGTCGACGGCAATTTCTTCGCGCCCGATTATGCCAAACGGCCCTGGGTGATGTGGACAGCCAGCGACATGCGGCATATCGACGGCGTCGACGGTCCGATCAGATGGGATGTGGTGGCACCATGAGTGCAGAAGACAAGAATATCGCCGCGCTGGTCGCGGCAGCACGCGGCGCGCTGGCCCATGCCCATGCGCCCTACAGCCGCTTTGCCGTGGGCGCCGCCGTGCGCCTGATCGATGGCAGCATCGTCACCGGCAGCAATTTCGAAAATGCGAGCTATGGCCTGTCGCTCTGCGCCGAAACCGTCGCGCTGGCGACCGTCAACGCGCAGGGCCGTCTGGCCGATGTCACCGAGATCGCGGTCGTCGGCGGCGGCATGGCGGCGGACGGCAGCGTCGGCGGCGAGGCGATCGTCAGCCCCTGTGGCCGATGCCGCCAGGTCATCAACGAGGCCGAACAGATGGCCGGCCGCACCCTGGCCATCTATTGCGTCGCGCCCGAAGGTGACGGCCTGGTCGAACATCGCGTTGCCGACCTGTTGCCCCACGCCTTCGGCCCGGCCGACCTTGGCATCACCCCTGCACAGAAGAGCTGACAGACCCATGTCCATCCTTTCCGACCGCTGGATCCGCAAGCAGGCCCAGTCGAACCGCATGATCGAGCCGTTCGTGGAGAATCAGCGCCGTGATGGCTGCATCAGCTATGGCCTGTCCTCCTATGGCTATGACGCGCGCGTCGCAGACGAGTTCAAGATCTTCACCAATGTCGACAGCGCCGTGGTCGATCCCAAGGATTTCGCCGCCAACAGCTTCGTCGACCGCAAGACCGACGTCTGCATCATCCCGCCCAACAGCTTCGCCCTCGCCCGCACGGTCGAATATTTCCGCGTGCCGCGCGACGTGCTGGTGATCTGCCTTGGCAAATCCACCTATGCCCGTTGCGGCATCATCGTGAACGTCACGCCGCTGGAACCGGGCTGGGAAGGCCATGTGACGCTGGAATTTTCCAATACCACGCCGCTGCCCGCCAAGATCTACGCCAATGAAGGCGCCTGCCAGTTCCTGTTCCTGCAGGGCAACGAGCCTTGCGAGGTCAGCTATGCCGACCGGGCCGGAAAATATATGGGACAGCAGGGCGTGACATTGCCGCGCCTGTGACGCTGTGGCAGCATCGCGGGCCATGAAGCGCACATGGCCCTCCCGATGCTGAAATTCCTGCGCCGATCCGATGACCGGGACGCGATGCCCCCCAGCGTGGGGGATGACTGGCGCATCTATGCGATCGGCGACATTCATGGCCGGCTCGACCTGCTCGACCAGCTGCTCGGCATGCTGGTGGCCGACAATGCGCTGCGCCCGGACCGGCAACGGCGGCTGATCCTGCTCGGCGACCTGATCGATCGCGGACCACATTCGGCCCAGGTGATCGAACGGGTCCGGGCGCTGCACGGATCGGGCAGCAATATCGGCCTGATCAAGGGCAATCATGAAGAGATTTTCATCATGGCCGCGCGTGGCGATCAGGGCGCGGTCGGTTTCTTCCGGCGGATCGGCGGCATGGAAACGCTCGCCAGCTACGGCCTGCCGCTTTCGCTGAGCGCCGACATGGATGATGGGGCGATCGCCCACTGGATGATGAACTATATTCCGCGCGCGGATGTCGATTTCCTCGACAGCTTCGTCGATCATCTGACGGTCGGCGACTATCTGTTCGTCCATGCCGGCATCCGCCCCAGGGTGCCGATCGCCGAGCAGCGACCGTCCGATCTGCGCGGGATACGCGGCGATTTCCTCAACCATGGCGGGCGGCATGACAAGATGGTGGTCCATGGCCACAGCATCACGCCCGAGGTCGAAAATCTGGCCAATCGCATCGGCATCGACACCGGGGCCTATTATTCCGGCCGGCTGACCGCGATCGGCCTGGAGGGCGCGGATCGCTGGTTCCTGCAGACCGGCGAGACCTGAGCCCTTCCTGAGCGACAGCCATGACATGGCGCTTTTGTTGCCGGTCCATGGCGGATCGCCCGCCATATTTCGTTCCCATGACCAACGGCAAAAATGCCGATCAGCAGGGGACATATCATGCAGAAACGCCATGTTCTGGCGGGGCTTTCGCTCGCCACATGCCTTGTTGTGCCGACCCAACTGCTTGCCGCCCCTGCGCCGGACACCAGCCTGTCGCAGCGGCACAAATTCTCCATTCCGTCGCAGCCCCTGAGCGGCGCGCTGCGGGCGCTGTCGGCGCAGGCCGGCATTCGCATCCTGTTCCCCTATGATGAAGTCGCCAATATCCGCAGCCGCCGGGTCGAAGGATGGCTGAGCACCGACGACGCGCTCAGCCAGTTGCTGGCCGGCACCGAATTGCGCCGATCCCCGGCCGGCGCCGGCGTCATCGCCCTCGTCACCCCGCCCAATCGCAGCGCGGTGCGCCGTCGCCCACTGGCGATCCAGTTCGCGCAGGCGAGCGGCACGGCGACGCTCGATAGCCTCGCCATGGCGCCTGCGCCGGAACCGGCCGCCGAATCCGCGCCCATCATCGTCACCGGCACCCGCCAGACGACCCGCACCGTCGCCGAAAGCCTGGCGCCGATCGACGTACTGGGCGAAAAGGATCTGGAAGCGAGCGGCAAGCAGTCGGTGCGCGACCTGCTCGGCACGCTGGTGCCGTCGATCAATGTGTCGAACAACGGCGCCGGCGCCAGTTGGGCGGTGCGTACCCTGTCGCTGCGCGGCCTAGGCGGCGACCAGTTGCTGGTGCTGGTCAACGGCAAGCGGCGGCACAATACCGCCACCCTGTTCATCAACGGGTCGGTCCAGAATGGCCAGTCGCCGCCGGATCTGGACCTGATCCCCGGCAACGCGATCCAGCGGATCGAGGTGCTGCGCGACGGCGCATCGGCCCAATATGGGTCGGATGCGATCGCCGGCGTGGTCAACATCATCCTGAAGAACGACACGCAGGGCGGCGCGGCGCTGACCATGGGCAGCACTGCCGACAATGGCGGCTGGCAGGGTCGCTGGCAGATCGACAAGGGCTTCGCGATCGGGCCGGACGGCGGCTATATCCACCTGTCGGGCGAAGGCGTGCTGCAGGACAATACGGTGGTCAACAGCAGCCCGATCACCAGCAATCCCTTCTACCCCACCGGCGACGCACGCAATGCCGACCCGGACCGCATCCGCGCCAGATATGGCCAGCCGCAGGTGATCGGCGGCAATGCCAGCTATGACGCGATGATGCCGGTCGGCGGCGACATGGAGCTGTACAGCTTCGGCACCTATTCCAAACGGCATGCGGCCGGCTGGCTGACCTATCGCAATCCGGCGGCGCTCAACAACATCCTGGAGATTTACCCGGAGGGCTATATCCCGCGCATCCATGTCTATGACGAGGATTTTCAGGTCGCCGGCGGCCTGCGCGGCGAGATTGGCGGCGGCATCCATGTCGACCTGTCGACCAGCTATGCGCAGGACGAGGTCAAATATGCGCAGACCACCTCGCTCAACCCCTCCATGGGGCCGGCCAGCCCGACCCATTTCTATCTGGGCAAGATCCGCTTCGACGAATGGACCAGCAATCTCGACTTCAGCAAGGAGCTCGACATCGGCCTCGCCGGGCCGCTGTCGGTCGCGGTTGGCGCCGAATATAAGAAGAACAAGTTCCTGATCGGTCCGGGCGACCCGGAATCCTATATCGATGGCGGCTATGTTTCGCCGGCCGGCAGCTGGCTCGCGGGGGCGACGCGGACCGGGGTCGGGTCGCAGGGCGTCACCGGCTTCCTGCCGGAAGGATCGGGTAGCTGGAGCCGCGACAACTGGAGCGCCTATATCAATCTGGAAGGCCAGATCGTCGAGGGGCTGGAGTTCGGCCTTGCCGGACGGCACGAGGATTATTCCGACTTCGGTACCACCGATACCGGCAAGGCGTCGCTGCGCATCGAGCCGTTTCGCGGCTTTGCCATTCGCGGCACCGCCAGCACCGGCTTTCGCGCGCCGACGCTGCAGCAACAACATTATGCCTCCTCCTCCACGATCAACGTCACCGTCAACGGCGTGAACCAGCTGCTGCCGGTGCAGGCGCTGCCGGTCGATGGCGTCGCCGCGCGGGCGCTGGGGGCGCAGCCGCTGAAGCCCGAGAAGTCGACCAACTTTTCCGCCGGCATCGTCCTGACCCCGGCCCCCAATTTCAACGTCACGGTCGATGCCTATCAGATCAAGGTCAGGGACCGCATCCTGCTGTCCGAAACGCTGAGCGGCCCGGTGGTCATGGATGCGCTGGCGGCGGCTGGCATCCAGGGCATTGCCGGCGGCCTCATCTTCTCCAACGCGGCCGACACGCGCACCCGCGGCCTCGACATCGTCAGCACCTATCGAGCGGGGCTGGGCGACCTTGGCACCGCGACGATCAGCCTGTCGGCCAATTTCAACAAGACCATCTTCACCCATATCGACCCGGTCCCCGACGAGATCGCCGCATCCGGGCTGGTGCTGATCGGCCGGGCGAAGCAGGGCGACCTTTCCGAAGGCACGCCGCGCGACAAGCTGATCGGCAACATCCTGTGGGAAAAGGGCGATTTCAACCTGAACCTGCGCGCCACCCGCTATGGCAAAATCTATCAGCGGGCGAGCGCCGCCGTCTATCATACCGAGGATTTCCAAAGCTGCACCGCCAACAGCCCCGGCTGCCTCTATGATTATGTCGATGAGAAGCTGAGCCCCAAGACGATCCTCGACCTCGAACTGGGCTACCGGCTGGCGAAGGGCGTCAAGCTGTCGGTCGGCGCCAATAATCTGCTCAACACCTATCCCAACAAATTGAAGCCCGTGAACCGGACGGCCGGCAGCCTTTACAATGCCTATGCTCCCTATGGGATCAGCGGCGGTTTCTATTATGGCCGGCTGAACCTGGAGTTCTGACGCGACAGTTGAAAGTTCACAGTGTCGTGCGACGCCAAATCAGCCATTTTTGCGACCTGGCGCGCCCGCCCCGCACCCCTGACGCGCCACCGAAGCGACAGTGACGCCACGGTGAAGCGACACTGAGGCGACATCGAAGCGACAGTCAGGCGACAGCGAAGCGGCAGTTAGCGCCAGCCGGCCGCCTGCGCTGCCCGCTCGCCCTGCGCATCGGCAGGAGCGCCGTCGATCAGGCCGTCGATGGTGGTGAGAAGGCGCGGATCGGCCGAGGCGGCCTGGCGATATTCGCTCGTCTGGCCCTTGCCGGGCACCGCCTGCAGCAGTTGCCAGCCGGCATCGGTGCGGCAGGCAACGCCCGCCATGGCCGCGCCGTCGAAGCTGCGGCACCACCCCCCGCCCTTGCGCCGGAAGCTGAGGCCGATGCGGACCGGGCCATCCTCCCCGGCCGAGGCCAATTGGCTGTCGAGCGCGGTGGCGAGCGGTCCCTGTGCCAGCATCGCGCCATCCCTGATCGCAATCGGCCCATCCGGCCCGCCCGACATATGGCCGATGCCAAGACCCAGCAGCAGGCTGGCGGCGATCGCGCCGCCCGTAACCCAACTCCAGCGCCGCGAGGCGCGCGCGATCGGCACCACCGTCGGCGGCACCAGCATCGCCTGCATCGACGCAGGCACATCCTCCTGCGCGATCGGCGCGAAATGGCCGGCCAGCCGCGCGCGCAACCGGCGATGCTGCTCCAGCCGGGCGGCCAGCGCCGGGTCTTCCGCCACGGCGCGGTCGACCCGCCGCCGCGTCACCTCGTCCAGTTCGCCATCGACCCAGGCGATCAGCATGGCTTCGTCAATGTCGGTCATGCCGCTTCCCCCAATAGTTCGATGAGCGCGCCGCGCCCGCGCACCAGTCGCGAGGTCAGCGTGCCCATCGGTATGTTCAATATCGCAGCCGCCTCCTTGTAGGACAGCCCCTCCACCAGCACGAGGGCGATCGCCTCGCGCTGTTCGGGCGGCAATGCCTGCATCGCCCGGTCGACGTCGGACAGGGTCATGGCCTGCTCCACCGCCCTGTCGCCGGCATAGCCGACATCGGCCCCCGCCTCTTCCGGCGCGAAGGTTCTGGCGGCCCGCTGGCGGGCGCGGCCCTCATCGATCCAAAGATTGCGCATGATCCGATACATCCAGCTGTCGAGCCGCGTGCCCGGTTGCCACTGGTCGCGGGCGCGCAGCCCCTTTTCCAGTGCCGCCTGGCACAGATCGTCGCCATCGGCGCGATCATGCGACAGGCTGGCGGCAAAACGCCGCAGCCGGGGCAAAATCGCCAGCAGGTCGCGCTCGAACGACATTATGTCTCCACGATATTCTTACAGGGATGAAACGTCCCTGCCCGGCCGTTTCATCCTTCAGAAAGTCCAGCAACCGGAATTTTTTTGACGATGGACGATTTTGACGCTGAAAAGGCCTGCGATGACCGGCGGGAAGAGACAGAGATGAGATGGACGCGCCCGTTGCTGATCGCGGGGCTGTGGCTCGCAGCGCCGGGTGCGCAGGCGCAATTGCTCCCCGCCCCGGCCGCCGATGCGCTGGGGGGCGGTGCGCTGGGCGGGCTCGGCCAGCTTTTGCCCGATACGCTCGACCGACTGGGCAGCGTCGTCAACCAGAGCGGGCTGGAGCGTCTCTCGCCGGCGCGGCTGGCCGATCGGCTGGCAGCGGCGCGCGCGGCGCGGATCGACGCGCTGCTGCGCCAGCATGGCGACGCGGTCGAACTGGACGACCGGCGAGAGCCGGCGCGGCGCGGCATCATCCTGCTGACCGGGGCGGACGCGGCCGCGATCGATAAGCTGCGGGCGGCCGGCTATGGCGTGGAACGGATCGAGGCGGAGGGGATCGACATGGCGATCACCCGCCTGACCGTGCCCGACGGCCAGAGCCTGGCGCGGGCGCTGCGCAGCGTGCGCAAGATCGCTCCGCAGGCGCAGGCGAGCGCCGACAATCTCTATTTCCCGAGCGGCGCGGCTGCGGAGGGACGATCGGCTGCGCTGGCGAGCCATGGCAGTGTCGGGCGCGGCGCGGCGGGATTGATCGATGGCGGCGTGGCCGCACATCCGGCGCTGGCCGGCCCGATCGAGCAGCGCGGCTTCGTCGCCGGCGCGCCAAGGGCCAGCGCCCATGGCACGGCGGTCGCGTCGCTGATCGGCGGCAGTGGCCGCGTGCAGGGCGCAGCGCCGGGCACGCCGCTGCTGGTTGCCGATGTCTATGGCGACGATCCCGCCGGTGGCAGCAGCTTTGCCATCGTCCGCGCGCTGGGCTGGATGGCGGCGCGCGGCGCGAAGGTGGTGACGATCAGCCTGGTCGGGCCGGACAATCCCTTGCTGGCCGGGGCCATCCGGCTGGTGCGCGACAAGGGGGTGATGCTGGTCGCGGCAGTCGGCAATGACGGCCCGGCCGCCCCGCCCGCCTACCCCGCATCCTATCCGCAGGTGATCGCCGTAACCGGCGTCGACGGGCGGGACCGGTTGCTGCCCGAGGCCGGGCGCGCGGCCCATGTCGATTTCGCTGCGCCCGGCGCGGACATGATGGCCGCCGACATGGCGGGCGGCCGGGACAAGGTGCGCGGCACATCCTTTGCGGCGCCGCTCGTGGCCGGGCGGCTGATGGCTGGCGGATCGGTCGAGGCATTGCGGCGGGAGGCGAAACCCGCCCGCGGCAAGGGCTATGGCGCCGGCATATTATGCGACACCTGCAGAAATATGGATTGAATTTCCATGTCTTGCGAGAAAAATTCAGACGTTCGGGATTAAAGTGAAACGCCCCGCCGTTGTCCTGTCATCGGATCAAGATGACCAAGGAGACGGTCCATGAAGACGCAGATTATCATCGCAACCGCCTGCCTCGCGGCGCTCACCACGGCCCCCGCATCGGCCCAGTTGCTGGGCGGTGGCGGCCTGGGGCCAGATGTCGATCAGGCGACGATCCA
>NZ_QLJK01000048.1:0-23312 GCF_003950715.1 Sphingomonas sp. S-NIH.Pt3_0716
CGCAGGTATCGGATTTCATCGCGGCCCAGCTCGGCCTGACCAGCGACGATCTACTCCTCTATGCCGCGCGCGAGGAGACCCGGCACGAGCATCTGGCGGACCTTCGCCGAATCTACGGCTATCGCTCGGGGCTGTTGAAAAAAGGCCGGATGATCTGATCGCGTTCCTAATGGGTTCCCTGCTTCGACACATCGGGAGCAGCGGCCATGATGGGTGAGCAACAGCGAGGCGGGAAGGGCGCAAGTTGGCGGGCGCTGGGAGCGATGATCCCCGCCGATCACATCCTACGCAGGATAGACGGGCTGATCGACCTGGGTGAACTGCGCGATGCGCTCGCGTCGCACTATAGTCGCCGTGGGCGTCCCTCGATCGCGCCCGAATTGCTGGTCCGCATGGCGCTGATCGCTCGCCTCTATGGCATCACGTCGGAACGCCGTCTGTGCGAGGAAGTCCGCTTCAACCTCGCCTACCGCTGGTTCTGCCGATTGCCGCTCGACGCGCCGGTGCCGCACCACTCGACGTTCAGCAAGAACCGGCATGGCCGCTTCCGCGATGCCGGCATTTTCCGCATCCTGTTCGAGCAGACGGTGCGGCGCTGCGCCGACGCGGGGCTGATCGCCCACAAGGATGCGGCAATCGACGCATCGTTCGTCGCGGCCGATGCAAGCTGGCAGCGCAAGATGCGGGACGCCGATATGGCCGCGCCCCGGCTTCCCCGCCCGGTTTGTGAATGGCTGGCAGATCAGGCCAATGCTCCACCGCAGGAACATGGCGTACCGCGTGGCAAGCCGGCCGAGGTGTCACGCACCGATCCGGCGTCGGCATGGTCTGCGCGCACGGCGCGGGGCCGGTTCGGCTATGCCCTGAATGTCCTGATTGACACGCCGGGAGGGGTAACGATCGACGTGGAGGCCAGCCCCGCCCGCTTTGCGGCGGAAGTCGATGCGGGGCGGACAATGCTGGCACGGGCCGATGATCGGTTCGGCTACCGGCCAAAGCGTGTTGCGGCCGACACCGCTTATGGCAGCGCCGCGTTCCTGGCGTTCGTCACCGATCGCGGCACCATCCCGCATATCCCGGTGCTGGAACGATCCGAACAGACCAAGGGGAAATTCCCCCGCGAAGCCTTCCGCTATGAACGGGAGCAGGACCGCTATGTCTGCCCCGCTGGGAAGATACTGCCCTTTCGCGGTGCCGATCGTCGGGCCGGCTTCCTCCGATACAGCGCCAGTCCTGCCGATTGCCGCGCCTGTCACCTCAAACGAAAATGCACCGCAGGCAGCAACAGGTCGGTCACGCACAGCGAACATGAGGACGTGCGCGAGCTGGTGCGCGGCGAGATGCAGACGCCCCTGTTCAAGCGGTCGATGCGGCTGCGTCGAGGCGTCGAGCGGGTGTTTGCCGATGCGAAGGACAAGCGGGGACTGACTCGCTTGCACCTTCGCGGCCTGCGCGGTGCCGAGGAAGAGTTTCTGTTGGGTGCGGCCATTGCCAACCTCGTGCTTCTGGCCCGCCCCGACGCACGACCGGCTCGAACCCGCCGCCCGCCCCCGGCGCCGGAACGGATCGACCACATGGCCCGGATCAGTCGGGGCCGGTTCGAGCAATCCTACTACGCGACGATCTTCTGACGCTGGTTAGCCGGGTTCGCGCTCGGCCGCAGGGAAGTGGCGATAGAAGGTGGAACGGCCGACCTGTAGCAGCTTTGCGACCTTCGCTGGTTTGTCGCCAGCCTTGAGCAGCTTGCGGGCGGTGTCGAGCATGTCGGGCGTCATGACTGACTTGCGGCCTCCGCCCGTGCTGCCCTTGGCCCGTGCCGCTGCCAATCCGGCGATCGTCCGTTCCTTTATCAGTTCGCGCTCCATCTCCGCGACGGAAGCGAGGATATGAAACAGTAGCCGGCCCGAAGGGGTGGCCGTGTCGAACCCGTCCGTCAGGGATCGGAAATCAATCTTGCGAGCGGACAGGTCGGCCGCCAGTTCGATCAGGCCCCCGATCGATCGGCCAAGGCGATCGAGCTTCCATATCACCAGCGTATCGCCAGCCCGCACGAAATTGAGAGCTTCGGTCAGACCGGGACGTTTCAACTTCGCGCCACTCACCTTGTCGGTGAACAGCTTCTCGCACCCGGCCTTGGTCAGCGCATCGGTTTGTAACGTCAGGTCCTGATCGGCGGTCGAGACACGCGCATAACCAACCAGCATGAGTCCCGTTATCCCATCTCAAACAGCGAATTTCGAGACTCATATTTCGGGAACATATTTTGGGAAAGCCCCGGCAGGGATACAGCGGATATTTATGTCGGTGCCGGTCGTCCCGTTGGAGGTTCGTTTGTGGGAAAGGTACGACTTAGATTGACGATGCAGTAATGTAGGTCCCGATCGCGATCACCACGGCGGCAAATCCGCGTTCGAGCAGCCCTATACGGGTGCAGAGAATCTTGCCCAGCGAGATCGTCCCATCACAGCCAAACGCTGATCGCAAAACAGGTCGCCAATCCGACCACAATATTCATCGGCAATCCAATTTTCACGAAATCGGAGAAGCGGTAATCCGCAGCAGCATAGACCATGGTGTTGGTCTGATACCCGACCGGTGTGGCGAAGCTGGCGGATGCGGCGAACATGACCGCAACGATTAATGCACGGGGGTCTTGCCCTGTGGCTTGCGCCAGCCCGATTGCTACCGGGGTCATGATGACCGCGACTGCGTTGTTCGTCACTGTCTCGGTCAGCGCCGAAGTCAGAAAATAGAGGATGAGGATCAACCCCAGCGGTGACAGCGTGGCCAGCCATGGCGAGATTGCGCTGACGATCAGATCTATCGTCCCGATCGCCTCCAACGCGCTGCCGATACCAAGCATTGCGAAGATCAGCACCAGCACGCTGCCGTCGATCGATCGCCACGCTTCCTCGGCATCGACGCAGCGCGTGACAAGGACAATACCGACGCCGACCATCGCCAGCAGCGCGACTGGCAGAACGCCTAGCGCCGCTAGCACGACGACGCCGGCCAGCGTCCCGATCGCGATCGGCGCACGGTGCCGGCGGAAGCGGCGGATATGACTTGTATCCTCCGCGATCAGGTTGGTGTTCGCGCGCAGTTCGGTAATGGCGGCATCGTTTGCCGCGACCAGCAGGCTGTCGGCCGCGCGCAACCGGACACTGCCAAGATCAGGGCCGGGCAAGTGCCGCGCCCGCCCGATCCCTAGGACGCGCGCGGGCAGGTTCGACAGTAAGGGAATGTCGCGCAGCTCACGGCCGAGCGCAGGGTGGGTCGGGCTGATCGTCAGGCCGATCAGTTGCACGTCGTCGCTGCGCGCACTGGCGGCAAGGCGGATCGGGCGACCGACATTCTGCAACCCGACCAGATAGCCTTCGCTACGCGCCAGGTCGTCTAGCTCATCGGCGGTCGCACTGACGATCAACCGGTCGGTGGCATTGATCGTCAGCTCGAGCGACGGATTCCGGTCGACGCGTGTCCCCCGGCGGACCGCGATCAAGCGAACTGCATCACGCCGCAGGAAGGGCAGGTCGGTGATGCGAACAGATTTGCCCAGCACTTCGGGTAACAGCGCAATCTCGGTAAGATAGGGCAATTGATGTCGGTCGGCGATGGCATTGTCGGGGCGCGAGGGCAGCAGCTTCGGTCCGAGCAGCAGCATGGTCGCAACCCCCGCTGCCATCGTCACCAGCCCGACGAGCGTGATGTCGAAGATGCCGAACCCCGGTTGCCCGTTCGCGCGTGCAACGCCGTCGACGAGCAGGTTGGTCGATGTTCCGACCAGTGTCAGCGTTCCGCCAAGGATCGAGAGATAGGACAGCGGGATCAGCAGCCGCGTGGCAGGTATCCCCACTGATCGCGCGAGCCGGCGTACCAGCGGGATCAGCACCATCACGACGGGCGTATTGTTAATGAACGCCGGCGCGATCGCGGCGCCCGTCAGCATTTCTGCAACCGTGCGCCGAGGTGCCTTACCCGCTCGCCGGACGATCAGACTGGCCAGCGCCTCGATCGTGCCGGTACGGACCAGCGCCCCCGACAGGATGAAGAAGGCTGCGATGGTGATCAGCGCGGAATTGGCGAAGGCGGCGGTGACGAGCGGCGGGGTGAGCCAGCCCAGCGCGATCATCAGCGCTGCCCCGGCGACAGCGATGGTGACCGGCGGGAAGCGTTCGAGCGCGAACGCGACGAATAAAGCGACGATGACTACCAGCCCCAATATCGGGCGATGCGCGGCTATGAGCGCCAGCAGGTGGGTCACCGGCGCGGCGTCGCATCGGCGGACGTGGCGGGAATGACTTCGAGGATGATGTCGCCCGCCTCCAGTCGCTCGACCTCGGCTTCCCAGAAACCGTACATGGCATCGCCGCGATAGACGCGGTGTCCGAGGCCGGTCGTTATCGCGCGCAACGCAATGCCGACCTCCGCATCGGTGACCGCCCGTTCGCGGAGCGCGACGCGACCATGGGTCGCCGCGAGATCGGCCATATAGTCGGCAAGATGCGCGCCATGCGTCGATCCGGCAAGCAGCAGCCCGGCGAAACTCGCCGGATTGATGACGGTGTCGGCCCCGGCTTGGCGTGCAATCGCTTCGTTATCCTGCGACCGGATCACCACGCTGATCGGTAGCGTGGGTGCAATCCGGCGTGCGGTGAGGACGATCAGAATAGATGTATCATCGCGACCGGCTGCCACGATCATGGCGCTGGCGGTGGCGACGCGGACGGCCTGCAAGGCGGCATCGCGCGTGGCGTTACCCTCCATGACGGCAACGTCGAGCGCCTCCGCACTGCGCAGCGCGGCAGGGTTCTCGTCGATGACGACGATCGTATCGGGATGGGCACCGCGACGGATCAGCTCGCTTGCTGCTTCCGATCCGCTGTTGCCGAAGCCTGCGATGACGACATGGTCGCGAAGCTGCTTCTGGATCACTGACATGCGCCACCGTTCCCAGACACGTTTGAGCAGGAAATCATATGCGGTTCCCAGAAAGATCAGCCATACGAATAGCCGGATCGGCGTGACGACGAAGGTATCGAACAGGCGCGCCTGCTGCGTGACCGGCACGATGTCGCCATAACCGACCGTCGTGACGGTAATCATGGTGAAGTACAGGATGTCGGCGAAGGTGACCGGCGCACCCGACGACTGGCGCAGGCCGTCGCGATCGAACCAGTGAACCGCCAGCGCGATGCCGATCAGCGCGAATGCCAGCAAAGCCCGCCACGACAGGGCCAACCAGACCGGCGTCCGGCTGCGCCGGTACAGGTGATAGTGTGGCGTCGCGTCGCTTCCGTCCATGGCCGACCAGGAATCAGGTATTGGCGGTCGAGGCGGGATTGTCGCGCTTAGGCGCCTCAAACGTTGCCCAGTCGCCCTCCCCGCCCGGACGGGGCGGCGCTCCGGCGATGCTGTCAGGTTCGCTGATCGCACCGACGCGAACGCGATGGAGATGGACCTTGGCGATCATGTTGGCCGAGATCGGCGCGGTGATGAAGAGGAACAGCGAGATCAGTAGTTCGTGCGCGGTCCAGATCCCGAGCCGCGCCTGAAAATACACGACCGAGGCGAGGAGCAGCGCGCCGAGGCCCAGCGTCGTCGCCTTGGTAGGGCCGTGCAGGCGCTCCATCGTCGAGGGCAGGCGGACCAGCCCCCAGCTGCCGATCAGCGCGAAGCCGGCGCCGAGCAGCAGCAGGACAACAATGGAAATGTCGGCGATAACACTCATTCGACGATATCCCCGCGCAGGATGAACTTGCAGTATGCGATGGTGCTGACGAACCCTACCATCGCCAGCAGCAGCGCCGCTTCGAAATAGGTATCGTTGCCGCCGATCATGCCGATCAGCACGATCAGCGCGATGGCGTTGATGACCATAGTGTCGAGTGCGACGATCCGGTCGCCAAGGGCCGGTCCGTGCAGCAATCGCCATCCGTTGAGCAGCAGCGCGAGCGCGATACAGCCTGCAGCGATGTGGAGTGCGATCCCGATCATGCGAATACCCGTTGTAACCGCGCCTCGTAGCGCTTCTTGATCCGCGCGATTTCCGCCGCTTCGTCATCGACGTCGAGCGCGTGCACGAGCAGGAACCGACCATCGGCCGAGACATCCGACGATACCGTGCCCGGCGTCAGGCTGATCGTGCCGGCCAGCATCGTGATCGCCTCCGGCGTGGTCAGGTCGATGGGAATGACCAGCCAGCGGGCGCGAAGGTCGCGGTTACGGCGAAACAGGATCAGCCACGCCACCTGGAAATTGGCGACCAGAATGTCGAACAGCACGATCACCAGATAACCGACAAGGGCGCGACCGAAGCGCATCCGCGGTCGGTCGGGCCAGAAGGGCTGCGTGAACTTCGGCAGGATCAGCGCAAACACGCCGCCCAGCACGATACCGCCGACGGTGATGCTGTTGGCCATCAGCAGCCAAACGATCAGCAGCATTGCTGACAGCGCGGGATGCGGCAACAGGCGGTTCATCCCGCGCGCCCCAGCACGGCGGTGATATAGCGATCGGGGGCCATTACCTGTCGCGCGGTCGCCCGGGTCTGCGCGGTCACCCACCCGGCGGCAACGGTCAGCACCGCCAGCAACATCAGCAGCGTGAGCGGCGCGGTGAAATCTGCGCGCGACCGTGCAGGCGCAGCGATGACATCGGTGCCGGGCGGTGCCGCCTTCCAGAACAGGGTCGATCCGCTACGCGAGAAACCGATCACGCCGATCAGCGTCGAGCCAAGGATGGTGGTCCAGATCGCACCCCACCACGCGACGGCGAAGCTCGCGTCGAGAATCAGCAGCTTGCCGACGAATCCTGCCAGTGGTGGCAGGCCGACCGCAGCGACGGCAGCGACCAGATAGAGCAGGCCCGTCACATCCTGTCCGGCGAAGCGTGGGCTGGGCGCGATTGCGTCGGCATATTGCCCTCGGCGACGTATCGTCGCGTCGGCAACAAGGAACAGCGCGGCACCGGCCAGCGTCGCCTGTACCAGATAATAGAGGGCGGCGGCCAAGGTCGCCTCCCGCCAGGTCGCGACTGCCATCAACAGCGTGCCGGTCGAGGCCAGCACGGCATAGGCCGCCTGCTCACGCATTCCTCGGGCCACTAGTACGCCGACGAAGCCAAGCACCGCGCCCAGCATCGCGGCGGGCAGCAAATAAGGCGCGGGCACCCATGCTGCCGAGCCGGCCTGGCCGCCGAAAATCAGCGGCACGGTGCGGATCATCGCATATACGCCGACCTTGGTCATGATCGCGAACAGCGCGGCTACCACCGGCATCGTCGCGGCATAGGTGCGCGGCATCCACAGGTGGATCGGCACCACCGCCGCCTTTAGCGCGAACACCGCCATCAGGAGCAGTCCGGCGACACGCAGCAACCCCTGATCCTCCGCGGGGAGGTTCGCGACCCGGACGGCCAGATCGGCCATGTTCAGCGTCGATGTCAGGCCATACAGCAGCCCCAGCGCGATCAGGAACAGCGCCGAGCCGGCAATGTTGATCACGACATAGGCAATCCCCGCCTTCAGTCTGAGCGCGCCCTGCCCGTGCAGCATCAGGCCATAGGAGGCGATCAGCAGCACTTCGAAGAACACGAACAGATTGAAGAGGTCACCGGTCAGGAACGCGCCGTTCAACCCCAATAGCTGGAAATGGAACATTGGGTGGAAATGCCAGCCCTTGCGATCCGCACCGGTGACGATCGCATGTAGCAGCACCACCAACGCCAGCACCGCCGCCAGCACCAGCATCGTCGCGGCGAGCCGGTCGACTACCAGCACGATCCCGAACGGTGCGACCCATGCGCCCAGCGCATAGCTACGGATCGCATCGTCCTGCGCGATGCCGAACAGCGCGCACGCGGCGGCCAGCATCGCGACACAGCCGCCGAGCGACAGGATCAGGCTGAACACCCGGCGACGGCGCATCACCAGCATCGTGACCGGCGCAACGATGGCGGGGATGACGACCGGTGCGACCGACAGATGATCGATCAGCGTCATGCCGCATCCTTCCCAACCGGATCGGGATCGCCGTCGACCTGATCCGACCCGCTTTCGAGAAAGCTGCGCAGGCTGAGGATGACGGTCAGCGCGGTCATGCCGAAGGTGATGACGATTGCGGTCAGTACCAGCGCCTGCGGCAGCGGGTCGGCATGTTGCACGACATCCTTCGCATAGAGCGGCGGCCGGTCGACGATCAGTCGCCCGATCGCGAACAGGAACAGATTGACAGCATAGGACAGCAGCGTGAGGCCGAGCACGACCTGAAACGTCCGCCCGCGAAGCGCCAGATAGATGCCGCCCGCGACCAGCACGGCGATGGTGGACGCGACGAGGAACTCAAGGCTCATGCCTGCTCCTCCGCTTCGGCCTTGGCGGCGCGCTGGGCGACCTGGGCGAGCTGGGCCAAAGCCATCAGCACTGCCCCTACCACGACGCAGGCGACGCCCAGGTCAAACGCCATCGCGGTGGCCAGCTCGAACTCACCGATCAGCGGCAGATGGAAATAACCAAAGCTGCTCGACAGGAACGGCGCGCCGAATGGCAGCGACCCAAGGCCGGTGGCAGCCGCGATCAGCACGCCAGCGCCGATCAGCGCATGTTCGCCGAACTTGCGCCGCTCGTCGGTCCAGTCGAACCCGGACGCCAGATATTGCAGCAGGATCGCGATCGAGAACACGAGCGCGGCGATGAACCCGCCCCCTGGCTGATTATGACCGCGCAGGAAGATGTAGCTGCCGACCAGCAGCGCCAGCGGCAGCAGCAGGCGCGTTGCCATCACGAACATCATCGGATGCCGTTCGGGTGAGTGCCGGTCGTTCGATCGCCATTCCCGCAGTCGTCGTCCGGCGACCCCCCGTGCGGCGGGTTCGAGCAGCGCGTAGATGGCAAGCCCGGCGATGCCGAGCACGATGATCTCGCCCAGCGTATCGAACGCACGGAAATCGACCAGCGTCACATTGACGACGTTGGTGCCGCCTCCGCCCGAATAGCTGTTGTCCCAGTGGAAGCGCGATATGCCCTCGCGCTCCG
Organism: Sphingomonas sp. S-NIH.Pt3_0716; assembly: GCF_003950715.1. Lineage (NCBI taxonomy): Bacteria > Pseudomonadati > Pseudomonadota > Alphaproteobacteria > Sphingomonadales > Sphingomonadaceae > Sphingomonas > Sphingomonas sp. S-NIH.Pt3_0716. Next base: position 9,035 of record NZ_QLJK01000048.1, read on the forward strand.
GCCGGGTCATTATCGCCCAGGCCAACCATCCGACGCCCAAACCCCCCGCCACTGCAATGGCCGCGTCGCGCAGTCGGCGGGGCAGAGCCGACAGGCGCGGCGGATTGCCCGGCAACAAGTGCAGCGCCAGCAGCATCAGCAGGATCGTGACGACCTCCACCGAAATCTGGGTCAACGCAAGGTCGGGCGCGGACAGGTGGATGAAGGCCAGCGCCATGACGAGGCCGATGACGCTGATGAAGATCAACGCCAGATAGCGTCGGCGATCGACCGTGACGACGGCGATGGTGGCGGCAACCAGCGCGAACCAGGCAACCACGGCGACGGGGGATGCCGGGGTCGTCGGGCGCGTACCAGCGTAAATACCGTTCCGCAGTGCCGCCTCGATCCCGAACGCCAGCGCAACCGCAAACAGCATCAGGAGATACCGTTGCAGCGACGCGACATGGATCACGCCCAACAGACGGCGCAGCGCTGCGACGGTCTGTGCCATCGTGGCATCGAACAAGCGCTTGGCATCGGGTGACGGCAGCCGGGTCACCAGCGCCGCGACCGATCGGTAGCGGCTCAGCAGCACGACTGCGACCGCGACAGCGCCAAGGCTCATGAGCAGCGCCGGATTGATGCCGTGCCACAACGCCAGATGCAGTTCGGGGGTCGTGCCACCGGTCACTGCGGCGGCAACCGCCGCGACCAGCGGCCCCGCCAGCGTCATGGGCAGCAACCCCAAGGCCAGCGCCAATAGGCCGAGCAGCGCAGGCGGGCCGAGCAGCAGCGTGCCCGGATCATGGGGAGCCACCACGTCCCCTGTGCGGCGAGCGCCGAAATGTAGGGCGACGGCGTAGCGTATCGAATAGGCTGCCGACAGCAAGGCCGCGATGGTGGCGAGCACGGGCACGAGCAGTGCCTGTCCGCCCAACAACGTGTGCGTGGCCTCCTCCAGCATCATTTCCTTGGAAATGAACCCGCCGAGCGGGGGCAGACCCGCCATTGCGGCCGCCGCCAGTACGCCGAGCGTTGCAGTCAGCGGCATGATGGCAGCAAGCCCACCTAGCCGGCGGATATCGCGCGTACCGGTTTCATGGTCGACGATCCCGGCGTGCATGAACAGAGCCGCCTTGAACGCGGCGTGGTTCAGGACGTGGAACACCGCCGCGCTCACCGCCGCGACGGTGCCGAAGCCCAGTAGCATCACCATCAGCCCGAGCTGGCTGATCGTCGAATAGGCAAGGATCGCCTTCAGGTCATGGCGGAACAGCGCGACGCCCGCCCCGAACAGCATCGTCGCCAGCCCAACGGTCGTCACGATACCGAACCACAGATCGGTTCCGGCCAGCACCGGCCACAGCCGCGCGAGCAGGAACACGCCTGCCTTCACCATCGTCGCCGAATGAAGATAGGCGCTGACCGGCGTCGGTGCGGCCATCGCGTGCGGGAGCCAGAAGTGAAACGGGAACTGCGCCGATTTCGTGAACGAGCCGGCGAGGATCAGGAGCAGGATCGCAGGGTATAGGGGCGAGGCCTGGACCAGATCACCGCGCGACAGGATGGCTGCCAGGTCATAGCTGCCGGCAACCTTGCCCAGCAGCACCATCCCCGCGATCAGGGCAAGGCCCCCGCCACCGGTGATGGTCAGCGCCATGCGTGCGCCCTGCCGCGCTTCCGCCTTGTCGCGCCAGAAGCCGATCAACAGGAACGAGGCAAGGCTGGTCATCTCCCAGAATACCAGCATCAGCAGTACGTTGCGCGATAGGGCGATGCCGACCATCGCTCCTTGGAACAGCATCAGGAACGACAGGAAGCGCGCAGTCGGCTCGGTCGGTTTCAGGTATCCCTGCGCATAGATAACGACCAGCAGTCCGATGCCCAGGATCAGGCCGGCGAACAGCAAAGCCAGCGGGTCAAGCCACAACGCGAAGTCGAGGCCCAGCGCCGGAATCCACGCGATCGTCGTCATTAGCGGACGCCCTGACAGCGCAACTCCTGCCTGCGAGAGCAAGATCACCAGCCCGGCCACGCTGGCCGTCGCAGCAATCAGCATATGGGTGCGGCGAGATGCGCAACGTGCCGCCATCAGAGCGACAACAGCAAGGAAGGGCAAACAGAGGAGGGTCAGCAAGGTCATGGCTGCATCGCCTCGGGCAGCACAGATCGGATTGGGATCATGCCGGCGGCACCAACAGTGAGAGTGAGGCAAAAAGGGGGCTGATCGGGCAAGCCGATACTCCAGGCATAAGGGTTCGTCGTTGGCGGCCCGACCAACGTAAAGAACCTGCCTGCTCCAAATGTAGCGGACACCCAGATGCATTCATTGCATTGCCTCGGACCGATTACAACCGGGATACTATGAAATCCGGCTTTGCGTCATCTACCGTCCGGGCGGTGGCGGGTCGTCGAAAAGCAATTCGAGATTGTCGGCTTCAAATCCGCCCTTGGGGCGCTCGACGAGGGTGAAGCGCCAGCGCTGTCCGCGTCGTTGCTCGGTAAAGCCGGCGCGCTCGGCCGCTCGGACGTGGACGAAGACTTTGGGCTGTTTGTCGTCACGCGAGATGAAGCCCCAGGCTCCGCCACGGTCGAGATATTTGATCGTTCCGGTCGGCATGATGCCTTCCTTCCGAGCTTAGCCCTCCTTGGCGCAGGCGAGGCACATCGCCGTCGCGGCCGTATGATCGAGGCGCCTGGCCTCAATTTCTTCGCCACAGCGCGCACACCAGCCATAGTCGCCGCTGTCGATCCGCATCAGCGCAGCATCGATGCGGCTTCGTTCGGCCTGGCGATGCCGCTGCGCCGCCAGAGCCATCGCCTGTACCTGCATGGCGTCGATCCGCGACAGGCGGCCGACGCTTTCCTGATCGAGCGCGACCGGGGCGCGTGTTTCCTCGGCCGCTGCATCGTCAGCGACGAGCTGATCGCGAAGCGCCAGCAGTTGCCGACGCGGCGCATCGAGGATCGCTGCGTCCCCGGCCATGTCAGCGCACCAGCAATACTGGCGCGCGGACGGTGCGGATCATCGTCGTCGTCGTACTGCCGACGATCAGGGTGCGAAGCGGCGAGTGTCCATAGGCACCCATCACCAGCATCGCGCCGGGATGCGCCGCCATATGGTCGCCGATCACCGCTTCGACCTTGCCGTCACGCAGGACGGGTTCGGAACAGGCGGGCAGCGTGGCTGCCGCTGCGTCGAGCTGATCGCGATGCTTGCTATCATCCGGCCCCGCCATGACGAGGTGGACCGGCAAACCGCCGAACAACGGCGAGGTAGCGACGTGACGGACAGCACGGCAGGCGGCCGGGCTGTTGTCGAACGCGATCACCACCGCGCCAGGTGCCTTGGCTTCGCGCGAGGCGATCAGCACCGACTTGTCGCTGGCGCGCACGACCCGTTCGACCTTGGAGCCGATATGGTCGGTCGCGAACTCGCCTGACGCGCCGCGCTTGCCGATGGTGACCAATTCAGCATCGGCTTCACGCTCGACGATCGTCTCCACGATTCCGCCATGCAGATGCATGGACGCGACCGTGATGCCCTGCTCCTTCAGGCGGGCACCGCCTGCGTCCAGCAGGATGCGTCCTTCCTCGATAGCAAGACGCCCCGCCGCTTCCTCAATGCGGGTCAGCTCTTCCAGCAGCTCGCTTTTGACGCCTAGGCCGATCGCGCCGCTATGGTCGTTGCGCGATGCTACGGCATCCTTGCGCTGGACGACGTGTAGCAGCTCGACATCGGCACCGAGCCGGGTAGCGGCCCAGGCCGCCAGATCGACGACGCTGGTGGCGTAAGTGGATGCGTCGATGCAGGCCAATATGCGGTTCATAAGCCCTCTCCTTTAGTGGGCGCCGAGCGCTGCTTCGGCGCCTGGCTTGTCATGGACGGCGAAGCGATCGACCATCGTCGCGCTCGCCTGATTGAGGCCGATGACCTCGACATGGGTGCCTTCGCGGCGGAACTTGAGGATCGCCTTGTCGAGGCTCCCCACCGCCGAAATATCCCAGAAGTGCGCGGCGGTCAGGTCGATGACCACATTGTCCAGCACCTCCTTGAAGTCGAAGGCGTCTGCGAACCGTTCGGACGAGGCGAAGAACACCTGACCCGAGACACGATAGGTCCGCGTCCTGCCGTCCGCGCTCAGCTCGGTTGCCACGTCGAACAGGCGCTTGACCTTGCTGGCGAAGAACAGCCCAGACAGGATCACGCCTGCGACCACGCCCTGCGCCAGATCGTGCGTCGAGACGACGACCAGTACCGTCACCAACATGACGGCGGACGACTGCCACGGATGGCTCTTGAGGTTCCTGATCGATCCCCATGAGAAAGTGCCGATCGACACCATGATCATCACCGCGACCAGCGCCGGCATCGGGATGCGGGCGACCAGCGGCCCCAGTACGACGATCAGGAACAGCAGGAACGCGCCCGACACGAAGGTCGAGAGGCGGGTCGAGCCGCCCGACTTCACGTTGATGACGGACTGTCCGATCATCGCGCAGCCACCCATCCCGCCGAAGAAGCCGGTCAGGAAATTGGCGATGCCCTGCCCCTTCATCTCGCGCCGCTTGTTCGAGGGCGTGTCGGTCAGATCATCGACGATCTGCGCGGTCATCATCGATTCCAGCAGGCCCACCGCCGCCATCGTCAGCGAGTAGGGGAAGATGATGCGCAGCGTCTCGAGCGTGAACGGCACCTGTGGAATGCCGAATGCCGGCAGCGACGAGGGCAGCTTGCCCATGTCGCCCACCGTGTTGACCTTGATGCCGGCATAGATCGAGACGATCGTGAGGATCACGATCGCAACCAGCGGCGACGGGATCGCCTTGGTCAGGCGCGGAAACAGATAGATGATCGCCAAACCCGCCGCGACCATCGCGTAGGTTTCCCATCCGACGTTTGTGAGCTGGGGAAGCTGCGCGATGAAGATGAGGATCGCGAGCGCATTGACGAAGCCGGTGATGACCGAGCGCGACACATATTGCATCAGCAGGTCGAGTTTCAGGAAACCGGCGACGCCCTGGATCAGCCCCATGAGGATGGTGGCGGCAAACAGGTACTGGACGCCGTGATCGCGGATCAGCGGCAGAACGAGAACGGCGATCGCCGCGGTTGCGGCCGAGATCATGCCGGGGCGACCGCCCACGAGCGAGATGATGACGGCGATGGAGAAGGAGGCAAACAGCCCGACGCTGGGATCGACGCCGGCAATGATCGAGAAGCCGATAGCCTCCGGGATCAGCGCGAGCGCGACAACGATACCCGCCAGCACGTCCGCGCGCGGGTTCGAGAGCCATTCGCGTCGAAGCGAAGTAGCAAATGTCATGTGGAAACCTGATCGCAATAGCGAGGGGCGCACGCCGTCAGACGCGGTCAATCAACGATGCTCGGAAGCGAGGCCCAAATTCGCTAAGGTTATCCCGGGGATAGGCGCCGGGCCGAGCCACCCGAATCAATCCGGGTCCGTCGAAGACCTCTAGATAAGCACTAATCGCACCATATCGCAACTGCGAACATCAGCAGCCTGCGTTCCCAAAACACCATCCCAATCGAGAAATGGGATCAGTTAGGAGGTACGCTGGCGGCCTCTCCGCTTAGTTGTTCAGGCTGGGCTGCGGCCACGTCCATCAACAAGGTGCTGCCGGCGTTCGAAACACACGACAATGCCAGCAAGCAGCAGGACGCAGACCAAGGCAGTCGCAAACGTGTTGAGGCCAAAACCGCCCTTGGCGGCTTCCTTCGTGAGCAAATTCCCGAAGTCGGCGCCGAACGGCCTGGTGAAGACGAATGCCGCCCAGAATATAAATGCCGCGTTGATCCGGGCAACATAGTGCAAAAGCAAAACCGCGCCGATCACAGCCATGCAGACCAGCGATCCCGTGGTATATGTGAGGCCGAAAACATAGACGAGTCCATCGCCGAACGCCGTGCCGAGGCTGTTCGAGAACAGAACGGCGCCCCAGAAAAACAACTCGCTCTCACGGTCGACCACCGCGCTCACGTCACAGGTGCCCCGCCTGAGATACCAAATACCGAGGGTCAGCAACATGCCGCCGAAAAGGATGGCCGACGTCACGTTATAGCCAAGGTTGAGGGTGTGGGTCGACAGGTCGGCTATTTCGGTTCCCGCCGTGGTCGTACCGACGATCGTCGCCCAGAACAGAAAAGGACGATAGCGATCGGCACGAACCTGCGCGACGAGGAACGCCGCTAGCAGGCCCAGCGTGATGGCAAGCCCGGCGACGTAGCCCAGGTTCAGCGTCTGGGCGATGGCGTCACCCGCAACCTCACCCAATGTCGTGGCGACGACCTTGGCCAGCCAAAAGCCGAGGGTGATTTCGGCGACTTTACGGGCGGGATGCTCTCTCGTCACGTCGACTCTCTCCATACGCGCACCCCCGGGGCCGACGATCATCAGGTCGAAGCATCAAATTCAAATCGAAACTCGTGAATGACCAGCTACATTGGGACTTTGTATAGTCGGCTCCAGCAGCGCCCATGCTTTCGTGACTAAGCCGTCACGATGCGCCAGACCTTCCTTCTGATCCCGATCCTGCTTGCCGGTTGCGACGAGAAGGCTGCCAAGCCGCCCGCACCGCCTGCCCATGCCGAGACGATCGCGCATGAGAGCGAGCTGTTGAAGCTGACCCTGACCCCGCAGGCGCAGCAGCGGTTGGGCATCGCGCTTGCGCGGGTGGATGGCGGATCGGCCACGGCGACGCGCGAAGTGGCAGGCGAGATTGTCGTGCCGCCGATCAGCGCCAACGGCGTGCCGGTCAATTCGACAACCAACCTCCAGCAGATCGGCAGCCAGCAGGCCGCGGCAGATGCCGAACTGGCGCGTGCCACGGCGCAGGCGCGGCTTGCGCGGATCGCTCTCGATCGCGCCGCGAGCCTGGTGCGTGAGGAAGCGGGCAGCGTGCGTGCGCGTGACGAGGCCGCGGCGGCTCTGACCGCGGCGCAGGCCGCATTGGACGCGGCGCGGCAGCAGCGCCGGCTGCTCGGGCCGGCGGTCGCCTCGCTTGGCGCGCAACCCGTGCTGTGGGTGCGCGCATCGGTGTTCGGCAGCGACATGGGCGAGGTGCGACGCGAAGCCTCCGCTACGGTCCGCCCTCTTGGCGATGGCGGTGCGCCCCGCTCGGCGCGCCCGGTGCAGGCACCGCCTTCGGCCAACACCGTCGCCGGCACCGTCGACCTCTATTACGCGGTCGACAATCGCGACCGGGCTTTCCAGGTCGGCCAGCGCGTGTCGGTCGACCTGCCGCTCGCCGGGCAGACCGAGGGCCTGTCGGTGCCGTCTGCCGCAATCCTGCGCGACATTCATGGCGGCGAGTGGGTCTATCAGAAGACCGCGCCCGACACCTTCGTCCGGCAGCGTGTCGAGGTGGTATCGGAGAGCGGCGGACGGGCGCTGTTGGCGCGCGGACTGTCCGCCGGCGCGCAGGTCGTGACCGATGGTACGGCGGAGTTGTTCGGCACCGAGTTCGGGGCGGCGCACTGATGCTCGGCCGGCTCGTCCATTTCGCGCTGGCGCAGCGCGTCCTCGTTCTCGCGCTCGCCGCGCTGCTGGTGGTGCTCGGGGTCCGTGCCGGGCGCGACGTGCCGCTCGACGTGTTCCCCGAGTTCGCACCGCCGATGGTGGAAATCCAGACCGAGGCACCGGGCCTGTCGACCGAGGAGGTCGAGAGCCTGGTGACGGTGCCGATCGAGACCGCGGTCAACGGTGTCCCCGGCCTGATGACGCTTCGCTCCAAATCGGTGCTGGGCCTGTCGTCGGTGCAGATCCTGTTCGAGCGCGGCTCCGACGTGATCCGCGCGCGCCAGATGGTCGGCGAGCGCATCGCCCAGGTGCAGCCACGCCTGCCGCTTGCGGCACGACAGCCCGTCCTCATGCCGCCACTGTCCTCGACCAGTCGCGCGATGAAGGTCGGACTGTCGTCGACGAAACTCGATCAGATGCAATTGTCCGAGCTGGTCCGCTGGACGATCCGGCCACGGCTGATGGCGGTCCCCGGCGTCGCCAACGTCGCGGTCTGGGGGCAGCGCGACCGGCAATTGCAGGTGCTGGTCGATCCCGATCGTCTGCGTGCGTCCGGCGTGACGCTGGCGGAGGTCCGCGCCGCGGCCGGCGACGCGGTTTTGGTCGGGGGCGGCGGCTTCGTCGACACACCCAACCAGCGGCTCGCGGTCCAGCAGACCGGCACCGTCCAGACCGCCGCCGACCTCGCCCGGGCGATCGTCAAGCAGGCGGGCGAGGCACCGGTTCGGATCGGCGACGTCGCGCGCGTGGTCGACGGCTTCAATGCACCGATCGGCAACGCCATCATCGACGACGGTCCCGGCATCATGCTGATCGTCGAGAAACAGCCGACCGCCAACACGCTGGAGCTGACCCGCGCGGTCGAGGCCGCGTTCGCCGAGCTGAAGCCGGGCTTGAAGGACGTGAAGGTCGACACGACCATCTTCCGGCCCGCGACCTTCATCGAACGCTCGATTGACAACCTGACACGCGCGCTGATGATCGGCTGCGCACTGGTCGCGGCGGTGCTGTTCCTGTTCACCCGCGACTGGCGGCAGGCGACGATCAGCCTCGTCGCGATCCCGCTGTCGCTGCTCGGCGCCGGGCTGATGCTGCTGTGGTCGGGCGCGACGATCAACGTGATGATCATCGCCGGCCTCGTCATCGCGCTGGGCGAGGTGGTCGACGACGCGATCATCGACGTGGAGAATATCGCGCGCCGCCTGCGGCTGAACCGCGAGTCCGCCGATCCGAAGCCGGCCTTCGCGGTGGTGCTGGCCGCGTCGCTGGAAGTGCGCTCGGCGGTGGTGTTCGCCTCGCTGATCGTGATGCTTGTGTTCGTGCCGATCTTCTTCCTCGGCGGGGTGGCCGGCACCTTCTTCCAGCCGCTCGCCATCGCCTATGTGCTGGCGATCGGCATGTCGCTGCTGGTCGCGCTGACCGTCACGCCGGCGATGTGCCTGCTGCTCCTGCCGAACGCGCCGCTGACCGAGGAGCGCGACACCCGCATCGTCGCCGGGCTGAAGCGTCGCTATGTCGGCTTCCTGCCGCGCGTCGTCGGGCGGCCGGTGCTGGCGGTAGGGATCGTCGCGGGCGGGCTGATGCTGGCGGGTGTCGGCTATGCGACCTTCAAGGATCAGTTCCTTCCCGACTTCCGCGAAACCGACTTCCTGATGCACTTCGTTGAGAAGCCGGGCACGTCGATCGAGGCGATGGACCGGATCACGATCCGCGCGTCGAAGGAACTGCGCAGCATCCCCGGTGTTCGTAACTTCGGCGCGCATATCGGTCGCGCCGAGCAGGCCGACGAGGTGGTCGGTCCCAACTTCACCGAATTGTGGATCAGCCTCGACGAGGATGCCGATTACGATGTGTCGGTGAAGCGGATCAAGGAGGTGGTCGAGGGCTATCCCGGCCTCTACCGCGACGTGCTGACCTACCTGCGCGAGCGGATCAAGGAGGTGCTGACGGGTGCCGGCGCGACGATCGTCGTGCGCATCTATGGCCCCGACCAGGCCGAACTTCGCGCCGCGGGAGTGCGTGTCCGCGACGCGATCGGCGGTATCCAGGGCGTGTCCGACCTGAAGCTGGAGAGCCAGGTGCTGGTCCCGCAAATCCGCATCCGCCCGCGGCCTGCCGAACTGGCGCGGCTCGGCCTGACTGCCGGTGAGGTTCGCCGGCAGGCGCAGGTGCTGGTCGCGCAGGCCAAGGTCGGCGAAATCTACCGCGACCAGCGCGCGTTCGACGTGGCGGTGTGGGGCGAGCCCAAGGTGCGGAACAGCGTCCATGCGCTCCGCGACCTGATGATCCAGGCACCCGTCACCGGCGCGCCGGTGCGGCTCGGTGATATCGCCGATATCGAGATCGCGCCCGCGCCCAATGAGGTGAAGCGCGAGAACGGCCAGCGCCGCCTCGACGTGACGATGAACGTCGCTGGCGCGGACCTCGGCACCGTGGCGCAGGCGGTTGACGCCGCGGTTGCGAAGGTGCCGTTCGCGACCGGCTATCACCCGCAGGTGCTGGGCGAATATGCCGCGCTGAAGGAATCGCGCGGCCGGCTCTGGAGCATCGGCGCGCTATGCCTTGTCGGCATCCTGCTGCTGGTCTGGATGGAGTTCCGCTCGCGCCGCATCACCGCGCTGGTCGCCGTCAGCCTGCCCTTCGCGCTGGTCGGGGGCGTGGTCGCGGTCGCGCTGACCGGCGGGGTGCTATCGCTGGGGTCGCTGGTCGGGTTCGTCACCGTCATCGGCATCGCCGCGCGCAACGGCATCATGCTGCTATCGCACTATCAGCATCTCGAACGCCACGAGGGGATGACCTTCGGCCGCGAACTGGTGCTGCGCGGCGCGGAAGAGCGTCTGGTGCCGATCCTCATGACCGCCGCCTGCGCCGGCCTCGCGCTGGTGCCGCTGATCGTCGCGGGCAACGCGCCGGGGCACGAGATCGAGCATCCGATGGCGATCGTGATCCTGGGCGGCCTCATCTCCTCGACCGCGCTCAACCTGCTGCTGCTGCCCGCGCTCTATGCCCGCTACGGCGAGGAGCGCGCCGTGCCGCCTGCCGCCGCACCCAAGGAGGTGCTGGCATGATCCGTCGCCTGGCCCCCGCCGTCGCCCTGCTCGCCTCCGCCTGCATGGGTGTGCCGACACCCCCGCCGACGATCGCGCCGCCCAGCGCGACCGGCGACTTCACCCGGCTTCCCGTGGCATCGATCGCGCCGGTGCCCGACGACTGGTGGCGGCTCTACGACGATCCTGTTCTAGACGGACTGGTCCGATCGGCACTGGCAGCCAACGCCGACCTGCGCGTTGCCTATGCCAATCTTGACGGCGCACGCGCCGCATTACGGCAGGCTCGGGCGGCGCGGCTGCCGCAGACGACGATCGAGAGTGCGCTCGGCGTCGACAATCCCGCCGGACAGCCGAGCGCGTCGGGCAACGTGCCGACGACGGATTACGATATCGCCGCGACCGCGAGCTGGGATCTCGACGTGTTCGGCCGACTGCGCTCGGCCGCGACCGCGGCGGGCGCTGATGCCGAGGCGCAAGCGGCCGTCGTCGACGGACTGCGCGTCGCGGTCGTCGCCGATACCGTGCTGGCCTATGTCGATCTGTGCGGATCGACCCGCGCCCTCGCGACCGCGCGCGAGGTCGCCGCGGCGCAGGATCGATCGGTCGGGCTGGTGCGCGAGCAGTTGCGCGCCGGCGAGGTGTCGCCGCTGGAGGTGTCGCAGGTCGCGACGATCGCTGCCGCCACCCGCGCCGCCATCGCCCCGTTCGAGGCCCAGCGTGCCAATGCGCTGTACCGGCTCGCGACGCTGCAAGGCCGCCCACCCGCCGAGGCCCGCGCCTACCGCTTCGCCTGCACCGCCGCGCCCCGCCTGCGCGGGGCGGCACCGGTCGGTGACGGAACCGCGCTGCTGCTGCGCCGTCCCGACGTCCGCGAGGCGGAGCGCCGCCTTGCCGCCGCTGCCGCGCGGATCGGCGTGGCGCGTGCGGACCTTTACCCTCGCGTCAATCTGGGTGGCGCGGTGGGGCTGCTGTCCGGCGGGATCAGCGCGGCGGTGACGCCGCTCGTCAGCTGGGCCTTCCCCAACCAGGCACCGGCGCGCGGAAGGCTGGAACAGGCCCGCGCGACCGAGCGCGCGGCATTGGCCGGGTGGGACGTGGCGGTGCTGCGCGCGCTGCGCGAGGTCGAGACGGCGCTGGCGAACTACGACGCTGAGACGCGCCGAAACCGCGATCTGGCGACCGCCGCGCGCGAGGCGCAGGCCTATGCGCGCCGCGCGGGTGCCCGTGTCCGCCTCGGCGACGCGCCTGGCCTGCTCCAGGTCGATGCGCAGCGCGCGACCGCATCGGCGACGCTGCAACAGGTCCAGTCCGATCTGGCGGTGTCGCAGAACGAGGTCGCGCTGTTCCGCGCGCTGGGTGGCGGTTGGCGAACCAACGCCGCTACGCGATAGTCGGGCGATGCGGATATTGATCGTCGAGGATGATGCCGACACCCGCGCCTTCGTGGCGCAGGGGCTTGGCCAGGCCGGGCACCAGGTCGCGGTGAGCGAGGACGGCCGCGACGGGCTGTTCCAGGCGACCGGCGGCGGGTTCGATGCGATCGTGGTCGACCGTATGCTGCCCGGCCTCGACGGGCTGGCGCTGGTGAAGGCGATGCGCGCGGCCGGCGATGCGACCCCGGTCCTGATGCTGACCGCGGTCGGCGGGATCGCCGATCGCGTCGAGGGGCTGGAGGGCGGTGCCGACGACTATCTGGTCAAGCCCTTCGCCTTCTCCGAGCTGGCCGCCCGCCTTAATGCGCTGGCGCGCCGGCCAGCACCACGCGGCGATGACACCCATCTGCTCCGGGTCGGCGATATCGTCCTCGACCTGCATCGCCGCACCGTCGAGCGCGACGGCCGTCGCGTCACCCTGCAACCGCGCGAGTTCGCGCTGCTCGCCGAGCTGATGCGCAACCCGCGCCGGGTGATGACCCGCACCATGCTGCTGGAGCGGGTATGGGATTTCGATTTCGATCCGAAGACCAACATTGTCGAGACGCATCTGAGCCGCCTGCGCTCCAAGCTCAACGCCGGTTTCGACGCCGATGCGATCGAGACGGTGCGCGGTGCCGGCTACATGATCCGGGGCGAATAGATGCTCGCACGGCTGTGGCGCTCGACCTTCGGCATCGTCGTGCTGGTCGCGCTGGCGTTCAGCGCCGCGACGCTGGCGATCGGCGCCGTCGCCTATGAGGTGACGCACGAGGCGCTGGAGGAGCAGCTGGACCACCGTGTCGCGGTCGAGACTCGCGCGCTGATAGCCGAGGTGCGCGAAGGCGGCCTGGCGGGTGTGGCGGATGCAATCCGCTTGCGCGAGGACGCCCGCAACGAAGCGAGCCTCGACTATCTGCTCGTCGACCGCGCCGGGCGGCCGATCGCCGCGACGATCAGTCCGCTGACGCCGGTCGAGCCAGGCTATCAGGAGCATTTCGGCTTCCGACGCGGCAACAATACCGGCGTCGGTCAGGCGCTCGCGACGCCGCTGTCCGGCGGGATGTTGGTCGTCATCGCCGACAGGCGCGACCTCGCAGCGATCGACCGGACGCTGGCGTCGCTGTTCGCGATCGCGCTGGCGGCGATGCTGGCGCTGGGGATCGGCGCGGCGGTGTTGGTCGGATGGCTGACCCGGCGTCGCCTGTCGCGCATCGATGCCACCGCGCAGGCGATCATCGCCGGCGACCTGACGCAGCGGGTGCCGCGCGACGGATCGGACAGCGAGTTCGATCGCCTTGCCTCCACGCTTAACCGGATGCTCGACCGCATGGCCGCGCTGATGGATAATCTTCGGCAGGTGTCGACCGACGTGGCGCACGACCTACGCACCCCCCTTACCCGCCTGTGCAACCAGCTTGATCGCGCGGCGGCCGGGGACACAGACGCGATCGAGGCGGCACGGCGGCAAGCCGACGATCTGCTGGAGATATTCGCCGCGCTGCTGCGCATCGCCGAGGTCGAAGGGTTGGCTGAACGTCGAGCGTTGGGAGCGGTCGATCTGTCGGCGCTGCTGGAGGACATGGCCGAAACTTATCGTCCCGACTTCGAGGCCGCCGGCCATACGCTGACGATCGACGTCATGCCCGGACTGCATATCGAGGGCGACCGACGCCTGCTCGCGCAGGCATTGTCGAACCTGTTGGAGAACGTGTTGCGCCACACGCCGCCCGGCACCAAAGCGACGCTGGCCGCGACGGCGACGCAGGATGCGATTGAAGTGACGCTGGAGGATGACGGCCCGGGCGTTGCCCCCGCTGATGCAAAACGCCTGTTTCAGCGTTTCGCGCGCGCCGAGGCGTCACGCACCACTGACGGACATGGGCTGGGCCTTGCCCTAGTTCGCGCCGTTGCCATTGGTCATGGCGGCGATGCCCTTCTGTCCCGATCCGAGCGGGCCTTCGGTGTCACCATACGGCTTCCGAGATAGATCGAGAGGCGCTGGCGATCTGCTTCGGGATTCTTGAAACCTGAGTGAACGACGGTTTCTGAGAAGCCGCAGGCTTTCCCATTTCACCATCCCATGCGAGACGGGATCACTATGCTTTGGGGTGTCATTCCGCCCCCAACCGGACCCGGCTACCAGCGGCACATTTTCAACAGCCCCGCTCCTTTTCGGGGCGGGGCGCACGGGATTTGCGCGAATGGATCGCTCGGGAAGCCGAGGCGGCGACATCGAATGAGGATCTTGCCCGTCGCTTCGTTGCGGAGTGTCGCCGCACCCGCACGATCC
>NZ_QLJK01000049.1:0-22495 GCF_003950715.1 Sphingomonas sp. S-NIH.Pt3_0716
CACTGACCTGCGCAAGGGGCGGCGGTGCATGGGGAGAGGGGGAGACACCGCCGCCCCTTGCGCAGGTCAGTGGCCGCCTTCGGAGGCGCCGAACATGGCCTTCGCATATTTGATGCCCAGGCCGTATGCGCCGCCAAATTCCTTTGCGATGCCGGTGGTGGACTCATAGGTTTCGGTGCGCGCCCAGTCGCGCTGCAGTTCCAGCATATATTGGAGCGAGGTCATCGGCTTGGCGCCGAGCTGGATCATGCGCTGCACGGCGCGCTCATGCGCTTCCTCGCTGATGTCGCCACAGGCGTCGGCGATGAAATAGACGTCGAAGCCCTGGTCGATCGCGGAGGCGACCGGGCCGACGATGCAGACGCTGGTCCACAGGCCGGCGAAGATGATCCGCTCCTTGCCGATGCGGTTCACTTCCTCGATCACGGCGGCATCTTCCCAGGTGTTCATGCTGGTGCGGTCGAGCAGGGGCTGGCCGGGGAAGGCGTCGGTGATCTCGCTGAACATCGGCCCCGAAAAGCTCTTTTCGGCCACGGTGGTCAGGATGGTCGACACGCCGAACGACTTGGCGGCGCGGCTGATCAGGGCGGCATTGTTGCGCAGCAGTTCCGGCGCGATCGACTTGGTGGCGAAGGCCATTTGCGACTGGAAGTCGATCAGGACCAAAATATGGTCGGTCGGCGAGATGAGGGACTTGCCCGGCGTCGGCGTGGCGGTGATCGTCATGGGTCGGCTCCTTGGTTTCGAGCAGTCGTCGCTGCTGTGAAGACAGTGTTAGCCGGCGTGCCTGATCCGAAATATCCAGATAAAATGCACCGGCTTGTTCTAAAAAATAGAAATGGTCAGTCACTGGCCTGACGCGCGCGATCATAGCTGTCCGTCGCCGCCCGATCTTGGATCAGGCTGACATGTTAGCGATCATTCCGATGCAAAGGGGGCGCTCGCGCGCCATGTCGTCAGAGGTCGATCAGTCCGCGCTTGATCGCCAGCGTCACCGCATGGGTGCGATCGGTCGCGTCGAGCTTCGAGAAGATCGACTTCATATGGCCCTTCACCGTCTCTTCGCTGATATCGAGTCGCGCCGCGACCTGCTTGTTGCTGTTGCCCCAGGCCGCCAGCGAAAGCACCGCGATCTCGCGCTCGGTCAGCGGGTCTTCCAGCACGTGCAGGGCGATCGCGGTGGCGACGGTGGCGTCGAGATGCTTGCCGCCCAGATGCACGGACCGGATCGCGTCGAGCAGCTGCTTGCGCAGGCTGGCCTTGAGCAGATAGCCCATCGCCCCTGCGCGCAGCGCCTTGATCGCGCGGCCATCGCCCGAATAGGTGGTCAGCACGATGATCCGGGCGTCGGGATGGATGGCCCGGATCGCGGCGATCGCGTCGAGCCCCGGCATTTCCGCCATCTGCAGGTCCATCAGCACGATGTCGGGGCGCAGCCGCGCATATTCCTCCACCGCGCGCCGGCCATTGTCCGCCTCGCCGACGATCCGCATGTCGGCCTGGGTCGCCAGCATCGCCCGCACGCCCTCGCGCAGCAGCGCATGATCGTCCACCACCAGGATCGATATGGGGGTGATCGCAGGCTGCATGTCGTGGCTGTGGATCGGACCGGGCTGCATCGCGCCAGAGTGGCGTGTTCCGCTTCCCAAGTCCATGCGATAGTCGCGCCTCATCGCGGCGCGGCCGGCCATTGTGCGATGATCGTGCCCAGCACGTCGGCGGCGCTGTCGGGCTGGTCGAAGGTCCAGTTCAGGCCGGCGAAACGGCCGGGAGTGGGACCGGGAGAGAGATAGGCGTCCAGCGCCGTCAGCACGCCGGCCATCATCGCACGGGCGGCGGCGCGTTGCGCGACCTTCGTTGCCGCCGGATCGAGCAGCCGCAGCAGGCAGGCGATCGAACAACTGTCGAGCCGGAGCGCCGCGCGCATCGCCACGGCGGCCAGCCGGCCCAGCCGTTCGGCATCCAGATCGTCGATTTCCCCCATGCCCACGATCATCAGCGACCGACAGCGCACCGGCGGCGGCGGGCTGGACAGGATCATCGTCTCGCCGAACCTGCCGTCGAACAGGCCGCCCGCGCGCAGTTGCGACAAAGTGCCTGACAGAGCGGCGTCGAGCGCGCAGGCGCCAGGATCGATCCGGCTCGTGGCGGACAGGACCGGCATGCCGACGATCAGCAGATCGACATCGCTCGCGATCGCATCGACCGGCCCGGCGCGGAAGCGGACGGTGCGATATGTGCCGACGATCGGCGCATCCATGCTCGCCACCCTGTTGATCCTCCCGCCATGACGCAGCCATGCGGGTCGGCGTCTCCTTGGGCCAAGCTAGAGGGACATGGCGCCCGCGTCGTGGCCAGGGCGCGCGGGATTTGGACAATCATGCGGAATTGCCGTGGTGGGAAAGGGGGAGGCGTGCATCCCGGCGTCCCGGCTGCCAACGGCTTTGGTGGTTAACTTCTGTGGGAAGATCGGGAATGTCGGGCGCTTTCGGCGCGGCTCTTCATCAGCGGCTGGATGCGCGTGCCGAACGCTTCCACGCCTTCCAGGAAATCGTCGAAGGTCAGCAGCACGCCGCCGGTATTGGGCACCTGCGCCATTTCGTCCAGCATTCGTGCCACGCTGGCATAGCTGCCGACCAGCGTGCCCATATTGATGTTCACGGCCCCTTCGGGCGCGGCCAGCTGGCGCACATTGGTGTCGATGTTGACGGTGTCCTTCGCGCCCTGATCGGCCAGCCAGGCGATCGCCTCGATATCGACCCCGTCATTATAGCTTTGCCATTTCGCCATGGCCTCCTCATCGGTCTCCGCGGCGATCACCATGACCAGCACGAACACCGACACGTCCCGGTCGGTCTGCGCCGTGAATTTCGCAAGGCGGTCATTGTTGAAGGCGAAGGCGGTCGGCGTGTTGACGCCCTTGCCCAGGCAGAAGGCATAGTCCGCCCATTTGGCCGAGAAGGCGAGGCCCGCGTCGGACGAACCGGCGCAGATGATCTTCATGTCCGCCTGCGGCTGGGGGCGGACCAGGCAGTCGTCCATCTGATAATATTGCCCCTTGAAGTCCGATCGGCCGGTCTCCCACAATTCCCGCAGCACGCGGGCATATTCGTCGAGCACATCATAGCGATTGCGAAAATGCTCGTCCCCCGGCCAAAGCCCCATCTGGGTATATTCGGGCGGCTGCCAGCCGGTGATGAGGTTGAGGCCGAAGCGGCCATGGCTGATGCTGTCGATGGTGTTGGCCATGCGCGCGGCGAAGGCGGGCGGGATGATCAGCGTGGGGCAGGTGGCGAAGATCTTGATCCTGTCCGTGACCGCCGCAAGGCCGGCCATCAGCGTGAAGCTTTCCAGCCCATATTCCCAGAATTGCGTCTTGCCGCCGAAACCGCGCAGCTTGATCATCGACAGCAGGAAATCGAGGCCATGTTTCTCGGCGCGCTGGGCGATTTCCTTGTTGAGGTCGAAGCTCGGCAGATATTGCGGGGCGTTCTCGCTGATCAGCCAGCCATTATTGTTGATGGGAACGAAAACGCCGACCTGCATGGCTTCAACTCCTGAGGAAGGGGAGGACGAGGCGATGGAAAGCATCCGGGTCGGTCACGTTGCAGGCGTGGCCGCCCCAATCGAATCTGGCGGTCCTGGCCCATGCGATCGGCGCCGCGACATCGAGGGCGCTGGCATGAGGGACAAGAAAATCGTCGCGGGTGGCGATGGCCAGCACCTTGGCGACGGCCGTCAGGTCGAGCAGGTGCGGGTTATAGGCCTGCACGGCGGCGATCCGCTTTTCCATCGTGGCCGCGCCGGGGAAGGTGGCGAGATGATGCGCCAGTTCAGCCTTCAGCGCATCGTCATGGGCCGCGATCCAGTCCGGCGGGAACAGGAACAGCGGTTGCGCCCGCAGGAATGCCTCGACACCGGCATGGCGCAACAGGGCCAGCCGCGTTTCGAAGCAGCGGCGGGTATGGGGTGACAGCGTCCGCCAGCCGTTGATGACGATCAGGCTGTCGAGCCGTGTGTTGGCGATCGCCAGTTCCATGCCGATCGCGCCGCCCAGCGCATGGCCGATGAAATGCGCGCGTTCGATGCCCAGCGCATCCATCAGGGCGATGACGTCGCCCGCCATATCCTCGACCGAGGTGGTTTCCGGCAATGTCCGGTCGCTGCGGCCGGTGCCGCGATGGTCATAGGCGATGACGTGGAAATGCTCTGCCAGCGCCGGGATGTTCGGCGCCCAATAGCTCGCCGATCCGCCAAGCCCGCTCGACAGGATCAGCGGCGGGGCGTCCGCGCGCCCGTGGATTTCATAATAGAGGCCGGCGGCCTCAGCCAAGATGCGCGACCGAGGCGATCTCGACCAGGCAATCGGGTTTCACCAGCTCGCACTTGATGCAGTAGCGCGCCGGCTTGTCGCCGGGAAAATATTCGGCATAGACGGCGTTGAAGGCCGCGTAATCGTCCAGATCCTTGAGGAAGATATGGTTCATGGCGATGTCGGCCATGGTGCCGCCGGCTGCCTCGACCGTGATCCTGATGACGTCCAGCACATGGCGGGTCTGCGCGGCGGCGTCGCCGACATGCAGCACCGTGCCGCCTTCGCCCAGCGCCAGCACGCCCGAGACATAGACCGTATTCCCGGCCCTTGCGCCCGCCGAATAAGGGGCGATCGGGGTCGGGAACTGGGGTGGATTGATCGGTTCGAAGGGCATCAGATCTCCTTGGGCGGAAGCTGGCCGACGGCGGAGCGGAAATCGGCGACATTGCTCACCCAGCCGAAGAATTTCTCGACATTGTAGAGGCTCGCCTCGCGGATGAAATCCGGCCCCAGATGATGCACCGCATCTTCCAGCAGCACGCCGAAATATTCGAGATGGAAACCGTCGCGCAGGGTCGATTCCACGCAGACATTGGTGGCGATGCCGGTGAAGACCAGGGTACGGATGCCGCGCGCGCGCAGCACGCTATCCAGTTGCGAGTTGAAGAAGGCGGAATAGCGCGGCTTGTGTACGCGCAGGTCGTCCTCGCGCGGCGCCAGCGCCTCCACCAGTTCATAGTCCCAGCCGCCGCGCGCCAGGAATTTGCCCGCCAGGTCCGGCCGCGCCCGCATCGTCTTGAGCGCATTGGACTTGTGCCAGTTGGGAGACAGCGGCGTGCCGGCCTCGGCATAGCCGCTGTCCCAGCCATTCTGCAGGAAGATCACCGGCATGCCCGCGGCCCGCGCCACCTCGACGACCTCCGCGATCCGGGGGATCACACCCGCCGCCGGGCTGACGTCGAAGCCGGCCTCGTCGACATAGCCGCCCTTGCTGGCATAGGCATTCTGCATGTCGACGACGATCAGCGCCGTCGTCGCGGCATCGATCCGGATTGCTTCGGGGCGCGCGGGCAGCACCACGCAGGGACCGGAACGGGATGGGGCGGGATCGACGATGGCTTCGCTCACCGGCGCAGGATTGAGCAGATGCACCCAATGGTCAAGCGCGGCCGTCATGGCTAAGGCGCGAGCCGGATATATCTCGGCTCTCGCCCTTCAGCGGGCTTTTGAGATTTTCGGGAATATCTGGAGCGGGTGAGGGGAATCGAACCCCCGTCGTCAGCTTGGGAAGCTGCTGCTCTACCATTGAGCTACACCCGCGTCTGGAGTGGCCATGGCATGGCCATGGAGCGCGGTCAACGGGGCTTGATGGACGCGCGCGAAATTAGCCGACCTGGCGTTTCGCCAGCTTGCGGGCGAGGGTGCGGCGATGCATCCCCAGGCGCCGGGCGGTTTCGGAGATGTTGAAGTCGCAATCCTTCAGCACTTCGTGGATATGTTCCCATTCCAGTGTCTTGATCGATGTCGGGCGCGGCGCCAGCGGCGCGGCGGGGTCGCCGCCGGAGCGGGCGAAGGCGGCCTCGATATCGTCGGTGTTGGATGGTTTCGCCAGATAGTTGGTCGCGCCGAGCTTGATCGCCTCGACCGCGGTCGCAATGCTGGCAAAGCCGGTCAGCACCACGATCAGCATGTCGGGATCATGGGCGTGCAGCGTCTGGACGCAGACCAGGCCCGATTCCGGGCCGAGCTTCAGATCGACCACAGCATAGCCGGGGCGATTGCCTTTCAGCACCTCTTCCAGCGCGCCATGGCTGGCGGCGGTCAGCACGTCATAGCCGCGCCGCTCGAACGAACGTTTGAGGGTCTTTGCAAAGGCCTCGTCATCCTCGACGATCACCAGCAGCCGTTCAGCTGTCATCTTCGCTGTCACTTTCCTCTTCCAGTGCGACGGTATCGAGCGGCAGGCGCAGCAGGATCAGCGCGCCGCCATCGGCGCCATTGCTGGCCGATACGCTGCCGCCCAGCTTGCGCACGACATTGACCACAAGGAAGAGGCCGAGGCCATGGCCTTCCTTGCCCTTGCTGGAGCGATAGGGCTTGCCGAAATCCTCCAGCATCGCCTGCGAAAAGCCGCTGCCATTGTCGCGCACGGCGATGTTGAGCGAGGCGCTGTCGCGTCCGACCAGCAGGTCGATATAGGTGGCGCCGGCCTCGCGCGCATTGTCGAGCAGATTGCCGACCGCCTGGCGGATCACCGGATCGGCGATGATGCGCGGATAGTCATGCGGGCCGAAGTCGCAGCGCAGCGGCATGCCCGGATTGGCGCGGCGCCATTCCGCCGCAATCCCTTCGATGAAGTCGCGGACATTGGTGACGGCCGGCGCCTCGCCCCGCGCCTCGCCCGAGGAGAGGAGAATGCCGGTGACGATCGCCTTGCAGCGCAGAACTGCGCTCTGCATCTCGCCCACTTCCTCTACCAGGGCGGGATGCTCGGTGATTTCGGGCATGCGGCGCCAGTCGCCCAGCACCACGGCGAGCTGGGCGAGGGGGGTGCCCAGCTCATGCGCCGCGCCCGAAGCGAGCAGGCCCATGCGGACGATATGTTCCTCCTCAGCCGCATGCTGGCGCATGCTGGCGAGATAGGCCTCGCGCGCCTGCAGGTTGCGGTTGATCCGGGTGATGAACAGCACCAGCAGCACCGCGATCATGGTGAAGCAGATCCAGGTGCCGATGATATGCAGGTCGAACAGCCGGCCCGCCAGCCGGTCGCTAAGGTCGAGCGGGCGATAGTCGAGCGCGAGCAGGCCGGCGCACAGCGCCGACACGGCGGTGATGCCCCAGGCGCTCGCCCGGTCGAGCAGCAGCACGCCAAGCGCGACCTGGAGCAGATAGAGCGAGACGAAGGGATTGGTCGCGCCGCCCGACAGATAGAGCTGGGCGGTCAGCAGCAGCACGTCGAACAGCAGCGATACCGACAATTCGGCGCGGGTGATGTCGGTCCGGGGGCGCAGCGCCGCAAAGCTGGCGGCGTTGACCAGCACGGCGACGGCGGCGACCAGCAGCATCGGGGCGAGGGGCAGGCGCACGCCCATCAGGAACTGGACGATCAGGATCGTCACCAGCTGCCCGGCGATCGCGATCCAGCGCAGCTGGATCAGCAGCGCCATATTCTTGCGACCGGCGGCATCGGCGGGCCACTGGCTGGGCAGCCAGCGGCGCCTGACGGCTTGGGTCTCGCTCATTCCGTGTTGTCTTCTGGATCCCGACGCATGAGGAAGATGTAGGCGCCTGCGACCATCGCCGCCAGTATGAACCATGTGATGGCATATTGGAGATGGTTGTTGGGGAAGCGGACGACGGTCAGGCCGCCGACCGGCGCGGTGTCGGGCGCGCAATTGGCGCCGGCATCGACGAAATAGTCCGCGACCGGCGGGGCGACATGCTGCGCGGCGGCGATCGCGGCGACATCGCGCGAATACCAGCGGCCGGCGGCGGGATCATTGCTGCGCAGGAAACCACCCTTGGGTTCGGTCAGGCGCAGCAGGCCGACAATCTGGACCGTGCCTTGGGGCCGGCTGTAGCGGGCGCGATTGTCCTGCGGCACGAAGCCGCGATTGACCATCAGGGTGAAGCCGGCGTCGGTCACCAGCGGCGTCATCACCCAGAAACCGGGGCCGCGCACGGTGACGGCCTGGGTCAGCACCGCCTTGTCATGCAGGAAATGGCCCGATGCGGCGACGCGGCGATATTCGTCGTCGCCGGTGGCGCTGCGGGGGGCGGGGACGGGCGCGGCATGGATGCGGGCGTCGACCCGTGCGATCAGGTCGCGCTTCCAGGCGAGGCGATAGACTTGCCAACTGCCGAGCGCGCAAAGACCGGAAAACAGCATGAGGGCGATCAGCGTCAGGCCGATCGTAAAGCGCGGGGAGCGCCGGCGGCGCCCCCCGATCTTCGCGGATGTCACGGCATCTCGCTCATATTGTGCATCGCCGACATGTCGGCGTGCGGCATCATGTTCGCGTTGAGGTGGAACATGACCCACATCGAACCCGACAGCACGATGACGACCAGGACGATGGTCAGCATCATCGCCATGAACGACCAGCCGCCTTCGACGCGGGTGTTCATGTGCAGGAAGTAGATCATGTGGACGATCACCTGCACCGCGGCGAAGGCCATGATGACGATGCCGGTCAGCTGGGGATTGCCCAGCACGCCCGACATCACCAGCCAGAAGGGAATGGCCGTCAGGATCACCGACAGGCCGAAGCCGATCATGTAGCTGCCGAAGCTGCCATGCGATCCTTCTTCATGATGGTCATCGTGATGATCGTGCCCATGTCCGTGGGCGTCGTGGCTATGGACAGCGTCGCTCACCGCAGGACTCCCATCAGATAGACAAAGGTGAAGACGCCGATCCAGATGACGTCGAGGAAGTGCCAGAACATCGACAGGCACATCAGGCGACGCTTGTTGGCCGGGATCAGACCCTTCTTGGCCACCTGCACCATCAGCGTGATCAGCCAGATCGAACCGAAGGTGACGTGCAGGCCGTGGGTGCCGACCAGGGTGAAGAAGGCCGACAGGAAGGCCGAACGCCACGGACCCGCGCCCTCATGGATGAGGTGCGAGAACTCGTAGAGTTCGATGAACAGGAACGCCCCGCCAAACAGGAGGGAGACGAACAGCCAGCCCTGGGTGGCGCTGATCCGGTTCTTTTCCATCGCCAGCATGGCGAAGCCGTAGGTGATCGACGAGAAGAGCAGCATCGCGGTGTTGAGCGCGATGAGCGGCAGGTCGAACAGATCCTTCGGGCCGGGGCCGCCGGCGAAGCTGCCGCCGAGCACGGCATAGGTGGCGAACAGGATGGCGAAGATGAGGCAGTCGCTCATCAGGTACATCCAGAAGCCCAGCATGGTGCTGTGGCCTTCGTGGAGGTGCGGCTCCTCGGGCAAATGATATGCCCGAGGTTCCGTGGTTGCAGTTGCGCTGCTCATGTCAGTCAGACTCCAGCGGCGAGGATTCGCGTGCGCTCTTCCTCGGTGCGCGTCACATCCTCGACGGGGATGTAGAAGTCGCGCTTGTAGTTGAAGGTGTGGCCGATGGCGACCGCGACGATGCCGATGAAGCTGAGGCCCGCGAGCCACCAGATGTACCAGATCAGCGCGAAGCCGCAGAGCGTCGACAGGGCGGCAAGGATGACGCCGGCGCCGGTGCTGCTGGGCATGTGGATCGCCTGATAGCCGGTCAGCGGACGCTGATAGCCATTCTTCTTCATGTCCGCCCAGCTGTCGGCGTCATAGACGACCGGCGTGAAGGCGAAATTATACTCCGGCGGCGGCGAGCTGGTCGCCCATTCCAGGGTACGGCCATCCCACGGATCGCCTTCGACCTTCAGTTCGTCGCGCTTCCAGATGGAGATGGCGAACTGAAGCAGCATCGCACCGATGCCGGCCGCGACGATGGCGGCGCCGATCGCGGCGATGACGAAGTAGATCTGCAGCGACGGATCGTCGAACACGCGCATGCGACGCGTCACGCCCATCAGGCCCATGATGTACAGCGGGGTGAAGGCGAGCCAGAAGCCGACCTGCCAGCACCAGAAGCTGACCTTGCCCCAGAACACGTTCAGCTTGAAGCCGAAGGCCTTGGGCCACCAGTAGTTGATCGCCGCGAACAGGCCGAACAGCACGCCGCCGATGATCACGTTATGGAAGTGCGCGATCAGGAACAGCGAGTTGTGCAGCACGAAGTCCGCCGGCGGAACGGCGAGCAGAACGCCGGTCATGCCGCCGACCGTGAAGGTCAGCATGAAGGCGACGGTCCACATCATCGGCAGCTCGAAACGGATCTTGCCGCGATACATGGTGAAGAGCCAGTTGAAGAGCTTGGCACCCGTCGGGATCGAGATGATCATCGTCGTGATGCCGAAGAAGCTGTTGACGCTGGCGCCCGAGCCCATGGTGAAGAAGTGGTGCAGCCACACGAGGTAGGAGAGCACCATGATGCAGCAGGTCGCGTAGACCATCGAGGTGTAGCCGAACAGGCGCTTGCCCGAGAAGGTCGAGGTGACTTCCGAGAAGACGCCGAACAGCGGCAGGATGAGGATGTAGACTTCCGGGTGACCCCAGATCCAGATCAGGTTCACGTACATCATCGGGTTGCCGCCGAAGTCGTTCGTGAAGAAGTTGGTGCCGGCATAGCGGTCGAGCGACAGCAGGACCAGCGTGGCGGTCAGGATCGGGAAGGAAGCGACGATCAGGATGTTCGCGCAGAGCGAGGTCCAGGTGAACACCGGCATCTTCATGAGGGACATGCCCGGCGCGCGCATCTTCACGATGGTCGCGATCAGGTTGATGCCCGACAATGTCGTGCCGACGCCTGCCACCTGCAGGGCCCAGATATAATAGTCGACACCCGTGGCCGGGCTATAGTCGATCCCCGAAAGCGGCGGATAGGCGAGCCAGCCGGTCTGGGCGAATTCGCCCAGGAACAGCGAGGCCATCACCAGCACCGCGCCGCCCGTGGTCATCCAGAACGAGAAATTGTTCAGGAAGGGGAAGCTGACGTCGCGGGCG
The DNA here is from genome assembly GCF_003950715.1 of Sphingomonas sp. S-NIH.Pt3_0716. NCBI lineage: Bacteria > Pseudomonadati > Pseudomonadota > Alphaproteobacteria > Sphingomonadales > Sphingomonadaceae > Sphingomonas > Sphingomonas sp. S-NIH.Pt3_0716. The sequence goes on from NZ_QLJK01000049.1 coordinate 10,894, forward strand.
CCGATCTGCAGCGGGACGATATAGTTCATCAAACCGGTGATGAACGGCATCGCCACGAAGAAGATCATGATCACGCCGTGGGCCGTGAACACCTGGTCATAGTGATGGGCGTTGAGATACCCTTCCGACCCGTTGAAGGCGAGCGCCTGCTGGAGGCGCATCATGACGGCGTCGGCAAAGCCGCGCAGGAACATGATGAGGCCGAGCACCATGTACATGATGCCGATCTTCTTGTGGTCCACGCTGGTGAACCATTCCTTCCAGAGATAGCCCCAGAGCTTGAAATAGGTCAGCGCCGCAACGACGGCCGCGCCGCCCAGCACCACCGCGCAGAATGTCGCGACGACGATGGGTTCATGCCATGGGAACGCGTCCCATGTCAGACGACCGAAGATCATCTGTGCTGTTGTGAGTGTACCGGTCATGTCTCTTACCGATGCTGCGCGTGCGCGTCAGCGCCGCTGTGAGAGGAGTGATCGGCCGGGGCCTTTTCGGCACCGGGCGCATCGGGGGCGGTTTCCTTGCCCTCGTTGCGATCGGTCTGGTCGATCACATGGCTGTTGGGGAAGTCGTACTGGAGGCCTTCGGTCTCCTTGGCCGACTCCTTGCCCGCGCCGCCCATCTGGTTGATGTGCATCAGCTCGCCCATGCAACGCTGGCCGGGCTTGGGGCAGAGATTGACGACCGCGTCGAACAGCTTGGCATCGGCGGCCGAGAAATAGGCGACGGGCGCCTTTTCGCTGGGCTTGGCCAGGTTCAGATAGACATTGCGGTCGAGCGACGCATTGCTGGCCTTCACCTTGGCGACCCAGGCGTCGAAGCCGGCCTGGTCCAGCGCCTTGTAGCCGAAGCGCATGTGGGTGAAGCCCGCGCCCGAATAGTTGGCGGAGAAGCCGGTGCCGGTGACCGGCTTGTTGGCGACGGCGTGGAGCTGCGTCTTCATGCCGGGCATCGCGTAGATCTGGCCGGCGAGTTCAGGGATATAGAAGCTGTTCATCACGGTCGAGGCAGTGATGTCGAAACGGACCGGAACATTGGTCGGCAGCGCCATTTCATTGACGGTGGCGATACCCTGTTCGGGATAGATGAAGAGCCATTTCCAGTCGAGCGCCACGACCTGGACGACCAGCGGCTTGACCTTGGGATCGATCGCGGTCTGCGCGTCGATGCGGTCGAGCGGACGATAGGGGTCCAGCTTGTGGGTGCTCACCCAGGTCAGCGCGCCCAGGCAGATGATGATGAGGAGCGGGGCCGACCAGATCAGCAGCTCCAGCTTGGTGGAATGATCCCAGTCGGGGTCATATTCCTTTTCGACCGCCTTGTTCGCGGCGCGGTAACGCCAGGCGAAATAGACGACCAGTGCCATGACGGGGATGACAATGAGGAGCATCAGCGCGGTCGAGATCAGGATCAGATCGCGCTGCTGCACCGCAATGTCGCCCGACGGGTTCATCACGACCCAGTTGCAGCCCGCCAGCGGCGCCGCAAGGATCGCGGAGGACCAGCGCAGAAGCCGGCTCCAGTTGGGTGAGAGAGGGTGTGACATGGCGCGCGGTTACCGATTCCGCACGCCATGCGATAGTGGGCAATTTGTCCAATTATGTGCGGACGCAAAAAATGTTTCACATGTGGGATACTGCTTAGACTCTGTGGGTTTTCTGTTATGTTGCCATTCTCTGGCCGTCGGGAGACCCAAAACAGGCACCGTCGGCCCAGCCAGGGAGCGGATGCCTATGACTTCACAGGCCATTGCCTTCACCTCCAGTTCGCTTGAGGATGATGCGCGCAAAATCAATGCACGCGACCACAGCATTGCACCGGGAGACATCTCCATTGGTGTGATCATTGGCCGCACCTCCGAATTTTTCGACTTCTTCGTTTACGCCATTGCTTCGGTTATCGTTTTTCCGAACCTGGTCTTTCCCTATGTCGATGCCCTGACGGGCACGCTCTATTCCTTCGCGATCTTCGCCGTCGCCTTCATCACGCGTCCGATCGGGTCGCTGATCTTCATGGCGATCGACCGGCGCTATGGCCGCGGGACCAAATTGACGGCGGCCCTGTTCCTGCTGGGCGGGTCGACCGCGGCGATCGCCTTTATGCCCGGTTATGCGACGATTGGCCACTATGCCGCTGTCGTTCTGGTGATCCTGCGCGCGGCTCAGGGTATTGCGCTGGGCGGGACATGGGATGGCCTGGCGTCGCTGCTGTCGCTCAACGCGCCGCCGCACCAGCGTGGCTGGTATGCGATGGTGCCGCAGCTCGGCGCGCCGCTGGCGCTGCTGGTGGCGAGCGGTCTGTTCGCCTTCTTCCTGCTGACGCTGTCGGAAGCGGACTTCCTCGACTGGGGCTGGCGCTATCCCTTCTTCGTCGCTTTCGCGATCAACGTCGTGGCGCTGTTCGCCCGGCTGCGCATCGTGGTGACGCATGAGTTCGAGCGTTTGTTCGAGCAGAAGGATCTGGTGCCGTCGCAGGTGCTGCCGACGGTCAAGGCGGAAGGGCGCAACATCATCATCGGTGCGTTCGCGCCGCTGGCGAGCTTTGCCCTGTTCCACATGGTTACGGTGTTTCCGCTGAGCTGGGTGGTGCTGTTCACCGATCAGCCGATCGATCGCTTCCTGGTGATCGAGATGATCGGCGCATCGGTCGGCCTGCTGGCGATCGTGGTTTCGGGCTTCATCGCCGACCAGATTGGTCGTCGCTCGCTGCTCGGCTGGTCGGCCCTGGGCATCGCGATCTTCGCGGTGGTGGCGCCGCTGCTGCTCAATGGCGGGGATCTGGGCGAGGTCGCCTTCATGATCCTGGGCTTCATGCTGCTGGGCCTGGCGTTCGGCCAGTCGTCGGGCGTGGTCGCCTCCAACTTCGCGACCGAGGCGCGCTATACCAGTTCGGCGCTGACGTCGGATCTGGCCTGGCTGGTCGGTGCCGGCTTCGCGCCGCTGCTGGCGCTGCTGCTGTCGGTGAAGTTCGGTCTGGCCGCGTCGGGCATCTATCTGCTGTCGGGCGCGGTTGCGACGATGGTGGCGCTCTACGTCAACAAGGAGCTGGCGGCGCGGGATCGCTGATCCCGGCCGACGGTCTTGGCAAAATGAGAAGCGTGATCGGCCTGGCCGGTCACGCTTTTTTTGTCGCTGCGACCCGTGCCTTCATCCGGGCGAGGCCCTTGCGGTCGAACCAGCCGATCGGGCCGGGGCGGGGACGCCAGCGCGGCAGCCAGTCGGGATAGAGGCTGACCAGTTCGCGCGGCAGGCCGGCGGGACCGACCCGGCTCATGATGTCGGAGACGATGCGGTTCTGATAATAGCGGACCGAATAGTTGATCAGCCGCTTGTAATGCATCCGCCAGGTCAGCGGCCGGGTGAGGCCGACCGGTTCGCATGCAAAGCCCGCGCCTTCGCAGGCCAGCACCCGCTCCAATTGCCAGTCGGCATCGCTTGCCAGATCGGTATGCGCCCAGGAGGCGACCAGCCCGTCGTCGCCGACCAGATCGTCGGGCAGGCGCAGGCCGCTGGTCCGGATGGCGGCAACGAAGCGGCCGGACAGGGCATAGAGATCGCCGAAGATGCCGCGCTCGATCCGCAGGTTGCGGCGATAGGTTTCCACTTCGCGGCCATTGACCGGCATGCCGGCAGCGGCGTTGGCCTGGGGATGGGCGGCAAGGTCGGCCACCAGCGCGTCGATCGATCCGGGCGCGATCTGGGCATCGCCGTCGAGGAAGATGACGGCATCCTCCGTGCCGGTGAGCAGGTGATGGACGAAATGGTTCCAGGTGCGCGACTTGCCGCCGGCGGCGATGTCATGGACGATCACATGGGGGCGGCCAGCGGCGGTGGCGCGGGCACGCGCCACGGTGCGGTCGGTGGTGCCGTTCACCAGCACATGGAAGATCGTGTCCGGGCGGTCGAGCGGCAGCGAGCCGAGACAGCCGGCGATCCGGCGTTCCTCCTGATGGGCGAAGATGGCGACGGCGACGGCCATGGCGGGATCAGCGGAAGTCCCAGCTCTGCTGGCCATGTTCGACGGCGTCCGGGCCATCGGCTTCGGCCTGGGGCGTGGCGCGCAGCGGCACCAGGATCGAGACGATCAGTGCGGCGATGGCGGTGCCGACCAGCGCCCACAGTGCAATCACGACCAGGCCGATCGCCTGGGCGAGCAGGCTGGCCGTGGCGGTGATGCCGGCGTCGAACCCGCCCCCGCCGAGCAGCGGCAGGACGAACAAAGGCAGCAGCAGCGCGCCGGTCGCGCCGCCCAGGCCATGGACGGCGAAGATATGGGCGGGATCGTCGATCCAGGCACTGGCGAAGCCGGCGCCGATGCGGGCGATGATCGCGGCGGCGAGGCCGATCAGCATCGCCCCGCCGGTGCCGACCAGGGCGGCCGATGCGGAAATGGCGGCGAGGCCGGCAATGGCGCCCGACAGCAGGCCGGTGGCGCTGGCATGGGCGCCGAGCAGTCGGTCGACCAGCGCCCAGCCGAGGCTGGCGGCGCAGGCGGCGAAGAAGAGGTTGAGGATGGCGGTGGCGGCATCGTCGGTGGCGCCCAGCGCCCAGCCGCCGACCGCACCGGCATAGCCGACCCAGAAGAGCGCACCGCCGGCGATGGCGAGGATATGGGCATGGCCGCCACCCTGGGCATCGCGGGGGCGCCCGGCGACGAGCGCCAGGGCAAGGGCGGAGAAGCCGGCCAGGACATGGACGACCAGGCCGCCGGCAAAGTCCATCGCGCCAAGCTGTGCCAGCCAGCCGCCGCCCCACATCCAGTGGGTGATCGGGGCGAAGACCAGCAGCAGCCAGAGCGGCGCGAAGGCGGCGACCCAGCCAAGGCGGGCGCGGCCGGCGATCGCGCCGACGGCGATGGCGCCGGCCAGCACGGCAAAGCCCATCTGGAACAGGACGAAGGCGGATTCGGGCACGGTGAGGCCGTCGCGCAGCGGGGCGAGATTGGCGAGCAGCAGATTGCTGCCGCCGCCCAGCCATTCGCTGCCCGGCGCATAGGCAAGGCTGTAGCCGGCAAGGCCCCAGCCGAGCAGGATCGTCGCGCCGGCAACCAGCGTCTGGGCCATCGCGGCGAGCCCGTGGCGGACATTGGCAAGCCCCGCATGACGCAGCATCAGGCCCGGCAGCGCGGCGAGCAGCAGCAACAGGGCGCAGGCGATCATCCAGCCGGTGTCGCCGCTGTCGGGCGCCGCCACCTGGGCCGCGGCCGGCTGGGCCAGCAACAGGGCGGCAAGAACGGGCAGGGCAAGGGCTGGGCGCATGGAGGAAGGTCCGGTTGGGATCAGGTCGCCCTGACTAGCGCGGGCAGGGTAAAGACTTCCATAAGCATGGCAATGTTCCGGCGGGGTGATCCGCCGCCGCGCCGTTCAGAAGCCCTCGGCGCCGCACTGGATGCGGCCGGTGCCTTCATTTTCGACGGTGCAGATCGGCCGGCCGGCGACGCTGACATCGCCCGATCCGGTCGAGCGGATGCTGACCGGGCCGTTGGCGGTGAGGGCGACATTGCCCGAGCCGTCGTTGAGGATTGCGGCCTGGCGCGCGACCAGATGGTCCGCGACGATCGCACCGGGGCCGCTGATGCGCAGATTGGCGACGCCGGCGGTGCCGGCGAGCGTGGTGCGGCCGCCGCCGGCGAGCGTGACCTGGAGATTGTCGAGCTGGAGCGACGCGACGCTGACATCGCCATTGCCGCCCTGGACGATCTCGCCATTGAGGCCCTTCATCGCGCTGACCGCGACGGCGCCGCCGCCGGTCAGGACGACGCGGTTCACTTCGCCGGTGGAGAGGCGGATGGTCGCGGGGCCGAGACCCTTTTCGCCCGGTTCGGGCCGCTCCATCGAGATGATGGCGAGGCGCCCCGAGACATCGACGCGCAGCCGGTCGAGCGCGCGCTGGTCCCCCTCCGCCCGCGCCGAGACGCCGGTGCCGGTGGTGATGATGACCGTGACCGGGGCGTCGACGCGGATCTGGTCAAAGCTGGTGATGGTATAGCCGCGGGTGGCGGCGCCGGCGGGGGAAGCCCCGGCCAGTGCCGCCGCCGCTGCCAGCATCAGGGGCCGCAATGCGCCTCGCCCGGTCCCATCGTGTTCGTCGTGCATTGCGCCTTGCCCTTCACCTTGACGTCGCCGGTGCCCATGATCTTGATAGCGACCGGACCGTCGGAGGCAAAGTCCATGTCGCCGGTGCCCATGACTTCGGCGGCGGCACGGCCGAGCTTCAGCCCGGCGGCATCGATGTCGCCGGTGCCGGTGATCGACAATTCGCCCTGATCGGCGGTGCCGGCGAGGGTGATGCTGCCCGATCCGGTGATTTCCGCCTTGAGGCTGCCAAGCTTCACCTGGCCGATGTCGAGATCGCCCGAGCCGGTGAGCGAGAGGGCGAGTTCGGTCCCTTCCGCCTTGTCGAGGGTGAAGTCGCCCGAGCCGGTGACGTCGATCGCGCGGATCGCGGGCAGGGTGACATGGATGGTCGCGCCCTTGCCGCCGTCGACCTTGTTCCACATGCCTTCGGACTTGCGGCCGATCTGGAGCGTGTCGGCCTTGGTCCGGATGTCGAGCAGGGCGACCGACTTGGGATCGCCATCGGCGGTGACCGAGAATTTGGGGCCGATGGTGACGACGACATTGTCAGGTCCGGTCACGTCGATGCGGCTGAAATCCTTGAGCGCGGCCCAGTCCTGCGGGGTGCTGGCGGCGGCCGGGGAGTCGCCGTTGCCGCCGCCGGACTGATGGTCGTTGCCGCGCGAGCAGGCGCTGGTGGCAAGGCCGACGGCGAGCAGGGTGGCGAGGGTCAGGTGACGGGGCAGGGGTAGGCGCGGCATCATTATCTCCATGCTGTATTATCTTTACAATACACTCTTGCCGTGGCGGTTCCAAGCCCCCTTGTTCGTCGGGCAGGATAAGGCATGATATCTGCAGGATAAAAGAAGGGTATTCCACCGATGCGCAAGCTGTTTTCCGCCCTGCCGCTGGTCGCGATGATGGGAGCGGCGGCCAGCGCCGCGCCGGCTGAGGATGATCCGGCGGCGCGCGGCGCGACATGGTGGCGCCACGTCCAGATATTGGCGGCGGACGACATGCAGGGGCGCGGCACCGGCACGCCGGGCTATGACAAGGCGGCCGACTATGTGATCGGCCAGTTTCAGGCATTGGGGCTGAAACCCGCCGGGGTCGAGGGCTACAAGCAGCCGATCGCCTTTGTCGAGCAGACGGTGCTGTCGGGCGAGAGCAGGGCGAGCCTGGTCGGCGCGAGTGGCGAGACGGCGCTGGCGGTGCCGGGCGACATCATCTTTTCCGGCAGCGGCGGCCCGGTGCCCGGCGCGATCGACGCGCCGATGGTGTTTGCGGGCTATGGCCTGCATCTGCCCGAAGTGGGCCATGACGATTTTGCCGGGCTGGACCTGAAAGGCAAGATCGTGGTGGTCGTTTCGGGCGGGCCGGCGGAGATCAGCGGCGCGCTCAAATCCCATGCCCGATCGGAACGGGGCCATTGGCTTGCGGCGCAGGGGGCGGTCGGCATGATCAGTCTGGTGACGCCGGGGCAGGTCGAGATTCCCTGGGACCGGCGCAAGGCGCTGGCGAGCGCGCCGGCGGTCTATTATGAGGATGTGGCGATGCGCGACACGCAGACGCCCTTCCTCAATGCCCAGTTCGACCCGGCCCGGTCGGCCGACCTGTTCGCCGGCAGCGGCCAGGATTTCGCCGCGATCGCGGCGGCCGCCGATGCGTCGAAGCCGGTCGCCAGCTTCCCGCTGACGCTGCGGCTCAAGGCCGCGGTCGCGGCCAAACGGGTGGCCTTGTCCTCACCCAATCTGGTGGCGGTGATGCCGGGCAGCGACCCCAAGCTGGCCAAGGACTATGTCGTGCTGTCGGCGCATCTGGACGGCTATGGCGTTGGCACGCCGATCAAGGGCGACGCCATCTATAACGGCGCGCTGGACAATGCGTCGGGCGTCGCCAGCCTGATCGAGATCGCCAAGACGTTGAAGGCAGGCAAGGTGAAGCCGAAACGATCCATCCTGTTCACCATCGTCACCGGCGAGGAAAAGGGCCTGCTGGGATCGCGCTATTTCGCGCGGCGGCCGACCGTGCCGAGCAAGAGCATCGTCGCCGACCTCAATTTCGACATGGCGCTGCCGATCTTCAAGCTGACCAGCGTGACCCCGGTCGGCTATGACCAGAGCAGCCTGGGCCAGGATGCGGCGGCGGTGAGCGAGGCGATGGGCCTGCCGATCACGCCCGATCCCTTCCCCGACCGCAACGTCTTCATCCGGTCCGACCAATATGCCTTCATCCGCGAGGGGATACCGGCGCTGTTCTTCAAATATGGCTTCAAGGCCGGGACGCCGGAAGCGACGGTGGAGAAGGCGTGGCGCGCGAACATCTATCATTCGCCCTTCGACGACGCGAACCAGCCGGTGATGCCGGCCGAGACGGCGAAGCTGAACGATTATGTGACCGCGGTGACGCTGCGGGTCGCCAATGCGGACACGCGGCCGAGCTGGAACAGCGACAGCTTCTTCAAGCGGTTCGTGAAATAGGCGGTTCGCGAAATCGGGCGCAGGGCGAGCGGCGGAGACGATCATGAACCAGGCCAGGCGCGTGCTGACCGGATGCGGGCTGGTGCTGGGGGCGGCGGGCTTTTTCCTGCTGGGCATAGGGGTGTCGCAGCGCGCGGCGCATCGGCAGGAGGCGCCGCCTTCTGCCATGTCGCCGGGCGGGGCTGCACCGGTGCCGTCGGGCCGACGGATATTCTCTCCCTCGATCGCGGGAGACCCCTATGTCCTGCAGCAATGGAAGGAGGCCGTCGAGAAGATGGAGCGGCGCTGTCGCGAGGCGGGGGAATTTTGCGCCGAAGTCAGGGCGGCCAGGGAACAGATGGACGAAATAAAATAATCGATCGATTATGGGTTGAGCTTTGCTTGCGGGGGCGCCTTCGCGACGCCGGCTTCATCCAATGACGATGTCGCTGGCGTAAAGCTGGATGCCGACGCTGAACTGAATTTGGGCAATCAGCGTGGCGGGGGCCGCGCCGCTGCCATCGGGATCGAAGAACAGCATCCTGCTGTTCTGCGCATAGAGGAATCGATCATTGGCATCGATTGCCACGCCGTTGGCATTGCTGGAAAAATTGCTGTCGTCCACGCTGGTCAGGCCACCAACGGCGCGGCCGGCCACGACCAGCCGATCCACGCCCTGTTCGAAATCGCGGACGGTATCGCCGCCTTCGGCCAGGTCGCGCCAGACAAAGCGATCCTTGCCGGCGCCGCCGAGCAGGCGATCGGCGCCGAGGCCGCCATAGATCCTGTCATTGCCCGTGCCGCCGGCGACGGCATCGTCCCCGGCGCCTCCGTCCACTATGTCGCGGCCTTCACCGCCATCGAGTTGGTCATTGCCGCTGCCGCCATAAATCCGGTCGTCGCCCCATTCGCCCCACAGGATATCGGCGCCGTCGTCGCCGAACATTATGTCCGCGTCCGACCCGCCATAGAGTATGTCATCGCCGGCATCGCCATGGATGCGATCATCGCCGTTGCCACCCGAGAGCGTATCGCGATCATCGCCGCCATATAGGCGATCGGCACCGTCGGCGCCGACAATGTCGTCCGCGCCGGCGCCGCCCAGAACGAGATCCGTGCCCGCGCCGCCATCCAGACTGTCGCCGCCGCCCCGGCCGAACAGCACGTCGTCGCCGCCATCGCCCCTGAAATCGTCGTGCATGTCGCCGCCGATCAGCCTGTCCCTGCCATCGCCGGCCCGGATGATCGCCTCGCGAGGGCCGAGCAGGACATAATCGTCGCCCGTGCCCAGATAGGCGATCAGCACTTCGATGCCGTGGATCGTGACCAGGGTGCGCGGGGCTGTGCCGTCGCCCGCATCGGCGGTGATGCGTTCGAAATTGGGCAGGATCTTCAGCTTCTGCGTCATTTCGCTGAGGTAGAGATAAGCGAGGTCGGTGCCCTCGCCACCGTCGATCCGGCTGCCGAACACGTCCGAATAGCGGCTGGCAATGCCGAGATGGATGCGGTCTCCACCCGATCCGCCGAGCAGCACGTCCCGGCCGCCGCGGCCGTAGAGAATGTCATTGCCGCCGCGCCCGACGATCCGGTCGCGACCGGTGGTGCCGCTCAGAATATTGTTATTCTTGGTTCCATAGCGATTGGCCATGACGGTCGATCCTTCTCCAGTCCCCTATTGGCGCGAGACCGATGACGGGACGGCGGATTTGTACGCGCGATATTATATCGATCCGCCGGGCTTGGAAAGCATGGCGGCCAATTGCGCAGGGCTTGCCCTATGGTGCTGGCGTGGTCTGGCGTGGCTAGCGCCGGGGCCTGCAATTGCCGACGCGGGCGCCGGTGATCGACATGAGAAATTCCATGTCGCCATCCATGGAGGCGCCCTAGTCGCGACTGGCCCGGCAGGGAATGGTTGCCGGGCCTGCTGGTCAGCCGAGCGCCTTGGTCACGACACCAATGGCCTGATCGATGGCCTGCGCCCGATCGCAGTTGGCGGCGCATTTCCCCTTCTGATATTCCAGCTTCTGGAGCAGGTCGCGCGCTGCATCGGGATTGCCGAGGCGGATTTCGGCCAGCGCCAGGCCCGACATGGCGCCGGGATGGCCGCTGCGGCCATGGGGCAATGCCCGTTCGAAATAGCGCCGTGCGCCTTCGGGATTGTTGAGCGCCAGCGCCGTCACCCCTTTCAGGAAGCGCGCCTCAAGATCGTTCGATCCGCTCATGATCCTGTCCAGCGCCTTGTCGGCCTGGGCATAATGGCCTTGCTGCATCAAATGGCGGACCTGGCCATATTGCGGCGATCGAAAATCCCCATAGACGCCCGAATCGACGTTGTAGAGATTGTCCCAGCTGGGACGGAGCCCTTCGTAAGAGCGGGACTGATCGGGCGACTGGGCTGTCGCCGGGGCGGCGAGTACGGAAGCGATTACCGGTAGAAGAAACGCGAAACGCATCGGGGCACTCCTTCGCTAGACGAAAGGAGGTTATGGTGACAGCAGGGGCCTGTCAATTTTGGTTTCAATTCGGAACTGTTGCCGGCAATCCGGGCCAATTGTTCGATATCGGATGCCTACTCCAGCCACATGGCTATCGGCTCGACACGGAGCCGCGCTCAGCGCCGGGGCCTGCAATTGCCGACGCGGGTGCCGGTGATCGACATGAGAAATTCTGCGTCGCCGCCCATGGGGCTGCCCAGATCGCGGGCGGGGGCGCTATTGACCTCGAACAGGCGGATGTTGCGTTTTATCTCGACATTGCGCGGGCCGATTTCGCCTTCCAGCTTGCCCTGCATCCGCACCCCCGGCCCGAGCCAGCAGCGCTGATTGCCGTGTATGGCGGCGCCGTCGCCGTCCAGTTTCCATTGCCGGCAATAGCTGGACGTGCCGGGGCCGGCGAAACTGTCGTCCAGCATGGTTTCGATCGTCGCGTCGATCGTGCCGTCGGGGATGCACAGGTTCCAGGTGCGGATCGGCAGGGTGCGGGCGCTGAAATCGCGGATCACGGTCTGGTGCTGGCTGAACGCCCATTGGCCCGCGAGGATCGGGTTGGGGCGGCCGGTGACGATGATCGGCGGCCCTTTTGGCGGGGC
>NZ_QLJK01000005.1:0-220341 GCF_003950715.1 Sphingomonas sp. S-NIH.Pt3_0716
GCCAGCCTCATCGAAACATGCAAACTGGGCGGTATCAACCCGCAGGCCTACCTCGCCGATGTCCTCGCACGCATCGTCCTGTGCGGCGACACAGATCCCATCGATGATCTGCTCCCCTACAACTGGGTAGATAGTCGCGTCACCGCCAGCCCCGTCATCGATCAGGCCGCCTGAGCGCTCCCCTGTGGGAGTGTTTTAGCGCTTACGGAACTCAGGCGGAAGCTGAAGCGCGTCGGCGCGCTGGTGGTGCGATAGGCCGCCATGGGCTTGCCGAACTCGCTCCACTGGGTGTCGCCGCCCACGCCCCATTGCGCCGCGTCGATCAGCAGCGTGCCCTGGTCGCGCGGCCGGATGTCCGACGATTTCCATGTGCCCGGCTTGTGCCGGTCGAGATCGGCATAGGGGAAGGCGAGGGCGTTCATCATCATCGGTTGGTCGCCCTGCACGCGCAGGCCTGCATTGCCTCCTGACAGTTCCATCCAGCGGACATCGACCTTATTGCCGGTTTCCTGCGGCCGGATATAATCATGATTCTGGTCCGCCAGTGCGCCGCGCCACAGGCCGATCGGCGCCGATGTCTTGCGATCGACATAGCTTTCATGCGGGCCGCGGCCATACCATTCGACCGTATCGAGATCGGCCGGCAGGCTGAAGGCCAGCCCGATGCGGAAGGGCGGCGGCAGGTCGGGTTTGATGGGGGTGAAGCTGCCGGAGATGGTCACCGAGCCGTCGCCGGCCATGCGGTAGATGCTGGTGAAGCTGGCCGCGCCATTGCCCAGTTGATAGTCGACCTCGACGGCGCGGCTACCATCGGTCTGGGGCGTCAGGCGGATCGCGCTGACCTTGCGCTGCTCGCTCATGCCCTTCCAGATCGCGAATTGCCTGTCGGTGCCGATGCCGATGTCATTGTCGGTCACCGCGCGCCAGAAATGGGGCGCGCCACCCTGTGCCAGCATCCGGCCGTCCTTGCTGTAGGAACGGACCAGGCCGCTCGCCCGGTCGATCACCAGCGCAGCGTCAGCGGCACTGAGGTTGATCGCGCCGCCCTTGTCGCTGATCGCGACGGTACCGCTGGCGGCGGCGGGCAGGGCAGGTGTGTCCTGCTGCAGGGCGAACTGTTCCCACCCGACCAGCGTATTAGCTTCCACGGCGGGGATTGAGCCGGCTTTGGCTCGGGCGCTGATCGTCACGAAATATTCCGACCCGGCCCGGCGCGGCATGGTTGCGATCGGCAGCGTCATTGCAGCCGCGCCATGGGCGGGAACATTGGGCGCGCTAAGCAACCCACGCGCAACCTCCACGCCATCCTCCAGCAGTGCCCAGTCAAAGCTGAAGCCCGACAGGTCGATGAAGTCATGCCGGTTGCGCACGGTCAGGCGGCCGCTTGCCGGATCGAATCCGTCGAACTGGATCGGCGCATAGACCTTGCGCAGTTCGTAGAGGGCGGGATTGGGGGTGCGATCGGACTGGAGCAGGCCGTCGCCAAATTCGATGTCGCCGCCCGGATTGGGGCCATATTCGCCGCCATCACCCCAATAGCGCTGTCCGTCCTTGGTGTAGCGATACATGGACTGGTCGACCCAGTCCCAGATGAAGCCGCCTTGCAGCTTGTCGGGATAGGCGTAGATCGCGTCCCAATAATCCTTCAGATTGCCACCCGAATTGCCCATCATATGGGCATATTCGCACTGGATCATCGGCTGCCGGAAATTCCAGTTGGTGGCATAGTCGACCAGCTTGGCGACCGGATCATACATGGGCGCATAGATGTCGGCATAGTCATTGGGGCGGTGATCGCCGATCCCGTCCCATGTGCCCCAGCCCAGATAGCTGATCAGCCGATCGGGATCGCGCGCCTTGGTGGCGGCTGCGGCGGCGGCGAAATTGGGGCCGATCCCGGCTTCATTGCCCAGCGACCAGAAGAGGATCGAGGGATGGTTCTTGTCGCGCTCCACCATGTTGGCGACACGGCTGACATGGGCATCCTTCCAGGCCGGGTCGAAGCCGATCTGGAATTCGGCGCGCCGGTCACCATGCTTGTTGGCATAGTCCATATAGGCGTGGCTCTCGATATTCGCCTCGTCCATGACATAGAGGCCATAGCGATCGGCAAGCTCGTAAAGGCGCGGATCATTGGGGTAATGCGACGTGCGGATCGCATTGATATTGTTGCGCTTCATCAACTTGATGTCGCGTTCCATCGACTCCAGTGAAATGACGTGGAAGGTTTCGGGATCATGCTCGTGGCGGTTGACGCCGCGAATGGTGATCGGCTTGCCGTTCACCGTGACGACGCCATTCTGCATCGCCACGGTACGGAAGCCGATCCGCGCATAGCTGGACTGGATGATCCGCCCCTGCGCATCATAGAGTTCGACCAGCAGCATGTAGAGATTGGGCGTCTCGGCCGTCCATGGCTTCACCTTGTCGACCAGGCCGGTCAGCGTCACGGCGCGTTCGGCCTGGCCCGCCGCAACGGGCTGGCGGCCTTCGATCACGGTGCGATCGCCGTCCATCAGTACATAGCGGGCATTGGTCGCGGCCCCCGGCGTCACCGCGACATCGACCGCCAGCTTGCCTGCGCCCGTCACATTGTCGAAGCCGGCATGGGCGAAGAAGTCGCGGATGCGCGTCCTGGGCGCGGCCATCAGGAACACCTCGCGCTCAATGCCCGACACGCGCCAGAAATCCTGATCCTCCAGATAGGAGCCGTCCGACCAGCGGAATATCTGAATGGCGATGCTGTTGCGGCCGGGACGGACGAAGCGGGTGACGTCGAATTCCGACGGCAGCTTGCTGTCTTCGGAATAGCCGACCTTCTGGCCGTTGACCCAGACATAATAAGCCGAGCCTGCCGCCCCGATATGCAGCACGACATCCTGTCCGTTCCAGCCCGCTGGCAGATCGATGTCGCGGCGATAGGAACCCACCGGATTGGTCGCATGGGGGATCAGCGGCCGGTTGGCGGGGAAGGGGTAGGTGATATTATTGTAGCGGGCTTGATCATAGCCCTCCGCCTGCCAGTCGGCCGGCACCTTGATCGATTTCCAGCCCGACACGTCGAAATCCGGCTGCTCGAACCCGGCCGGCAATGTGTCGGCATCGGGCGAGAAGGCGAACTTCCATTCCCCGTTCAGCGACAGGAAGCGGTCCGATTGGGTGCGATGGCCGGCCAGCGCGCGGTCCCGGCTTTCGAACGGAAAGGCGGTGGCGCGGGCGGGCAGCTTGCCGATCGCGAAGACGGCCGGGTTTTCCCAGTCGGGCCGGGTGGGATCGACCTGTACGGGCTGCACCTGCGGCGGGCCACCCTGCGCCAACGCGCCGCCCGCCAGCGCCACTGTGCTGACCGCCGCCAGGGTCCAGATCCGTCCGTGCATTGCCATCCCCTTATTTCAACTGGCAGATATCGAGGACGTCCATGTCCTCATAATCGAGATTTTCGCCGGCCATGGCCCAGATGAAGCTGTAGTTGCGGGTGCCCGCGCCCATATGAACTGACCAGGGCGGCGAGATCACAACGTCCTCATTCTCCATCACAATGTGCCGCAATGCGTGCGGCTGGCCCATATAGTGGAAGATTCTATCTTCCTCTTCCAGATCGAAATAGAGATAGATTTCCGATCGCCGCTCATGGACATGGGGCGGCATCGTATTCCAGACGCTACCGGGCTCCAGCCGGGTGAGGCCCAGGCACAGCGACGCGCTCTGGCACAGATGGGGCAGGATCAACTGATAGATGGTTCGCTCGTTGGACGTTTCCAGGCTGCCCCGCTGCATCGGGTTGCTATCCGCCTGCGACAATTTGCGTAGCGGAAAGGCAGCATGAGCCGGGACGCTGAGCAGATAGAAACGCGCGCCTTCGCCGCTGAAGCTGATCGCCTGTGACCCCATCGGGATGTAGAGGGCCTCATAGCGGGCGAGCCTGTGGTCGGTGCCATCGACGCGGACCGTGCCGTCGCCCTTGCCGATATTGACGACGCTCATCTCGCGCCGTTCCAGCAGCGGATGGCCGGCCACACTTTCCGGTTCGCTCTGGCATGGCAGGTCCAGCGTTCCGGCGCCCGGCACCGCGCCGCCAATGATGAACCGCTCGCCATGGGAGTAGGTGAGGGTGATTTCACCCGCGCGGAACAGGCCGGATACCAGATGCCGGTCGCGCAGATCCTCATTGCTGGCGCCGTCCATCATCGCGGGATGGGTGGCGTAATAGGTTTTTTCGAACATGCCGCTCGTCCTCCCGCGCGTCAGCGTTGCACGTCGAGCGCGGCCACCGTCGTCGCCGCCATCAGGAAGGCGCCGACGCCATAATATTGGGTGTCGCTGGCGGCCACCTTGTCGGGCCGGTCGCCAACCTGCTGGACCCAGCCCAGTCGGCCGTCGGGCTGGATCGCCTTTTGCAGCGCGGACCAGCCCTTGCGCACCACCGGCTCATATTCGGCGCGGGGCAGCAGCCCGGCCTTGATCCCCCAGGCAAGGCCATAAGTATAAAAGGCCGTGCCGCTGGTTTCGGGCGGCGCATTTTCCGGCGCCAGCAGCGAGGGTGCCCAATAGCCGTCCGGCTTCTGCAGCGTCTTGATCTTCGCCGCCATCTCCTTGAACAGCGCTTCCATCCGGCTGCGGTCGGGGCTGCCTTGCGCCAGCAGAGGGAGGACGCGGGCGATCCCGCCGAACACCCAGCCATTGCCCCGGCTCCAGAACTGCTTGCGCCCCTTGTCGTCGCGCCGCTCGAAAAAGCGGCTGTCGCGATAATAGAGATGCTCGGCAGGGTCGAAGAGGAAGTCGGTGGTTGCCCAGAATTCCTTCATCGCAAAGCGCATATAGCGATCATCGCCGGTCTGGCGCGACAGTTCGACAAAGGCGGGCGGCGCCATGAACAGGGCGTCACACCAGCACCAGCGCTTGAGGCATTCGGTCGCGCCATAGCCTTGTGGTGGGATGGCGAAGGCGAGGGTGGTGACCGCCGGCTTGTCGACCACCATGTCGAACGCGGCGCGGGTCGGCGCCCGCGCATCCTTGCCGGCGCCATGGGCCGCGGCCCAGAGATAGGCTTGGGCGATCGCCTGATCGTCGGCGAAATAGAGATTATCGCCGGGTTTCCAGCCATTTCGCTGGCCCATCGCCAGGATCGCCTCCTTGATCCGGGGCGGGGCACCGGCATCCGCGAGTGCGGTCATGCCGACCCAGAACACCGCCTGTTCCCAGCCGCGCGTCTTGCGCGTCTCGTCGGTAGCGCTGGGAATGTGCGACAGATCGTCGAGCCGCGCCAATTGCCAGTCGGCCAGCTTCACCGCCGCCTCGATTGGCGTGCGTGCGGGCTGGGCGGCATGGACCGGCGCGGCGATGGCGCAGGCCAGCATGATCGGCGCGAAGGAGCGGAAGGTCATGATGCAAGCTCTCCAGTAGGCAAGAGACGGGGACTGATGATGTGGAGCAGCGCCAGCGCCACCAGATAGGCGCTGCCGGCGACGGCGAAGATCAGGGCATAGCTGCCGGTCATGTCCAGCACATAACCGACGAACTGGGCGATCAGCATGCCGCCGATCGCGCCGGCCGTGCCGCCGATGCCGACCACCGATCCCACGGCGGCGCGCGGGAACAGGTCGGACGGCAAAGTCAGGATATTGGCGGAAAAGGCCTGGTGTCCGGCGGTCGCAAGGCCGATCAGCAGCACCGCCGCCCAGAGATTATCGATCGACTGGACGGTCACCACCGGCAGCACCGCCAGCGCGCACGCCAGCAACGTCGCCTTGCGTGCTGCATTGACGCTCCAGCCGCGCGCGATCAGCCGCGACGATGCCCATCCGCCCAGCACGCTGCCGGCGTCCGACATCAGATAGATGACGACCAGCGGCGGGCCGAAGCTCTTGAGGTCGAGGCCGTAGCGCTTGCCGAGGAAATCGGGCAGCCAGAAGAGGAACATCCACCAGATCGGATCGATGCAGAATTTGGGCAGCGCATAGGCCCAGGTCTGGCGAATGGTGAACAGGCGCGACCAGGGGATGGGCGCGCTGGCGCGCACCGGATCGCTGCGGATATAGGCGAGTTCGCAGGGCGTGACGCGCCTGTGGTCCTCTGGCCGACGATAGAGGAGCAGCCAGGCCGCCACCCAGACCAGGCTGGCAACACCGGTGACGATGAAGGCGGCGCGCCAGCCATAGGCGATGGTGATGGCGGGCACGATCAGCGGCGTGGCGATCGCGCCGACATTGGCGCCGGCGTTGAACAGGCCGATCGCCAGCGCCCGTTCTTTCTGGGGAAACCATTCGGCCACGACCTTCAGGCCGGCCGGGAAATTGCCGGCCTCGCCAACGCCCAGGGCAAAGCGGACGGCGATGAACTGGGCGATGCCGCTGACCAGGCCATGGGCAGCATGGGCGAGCGTCCAGAAGGTGAAGGCGGCGGCATAGCCGATCCGCGCGCCGACCCGGTCCATGAAGCGGCCCATCGCCAGGAAACCCAGCGCATAGGCGCACTGGAACCAGAAGACGATATTGGCATAGTCGCTCTCGCGCCAGCCCAGCTCGGCCTGCAACACGGGCTTGAGCACGCCGATCATCTGTCGGTCGACATAGTTGATCGCGGTCGCCGCGAACAGCAGCCCGCAGATCATCCAGCGATAGCGGCTGGCCCGATCGCTGGCGCCGGCAACGGCATCATCGACGATATCCGGGGCGGGATGCGGCATGGTCATGATCGTCTCACGAAAAGATGGGCACCGGGGCGTGCAGTCCCCGGTGCCCAAGGGGGGAGGGGTCAGAATTTGCCGCGAATGCCGAGCGAAATGGTGGTGCCGTTGAAGAAGCTGTTGTCGCGCCGCGACTGGCCATTGCCCTTCGGTCCGTCCGGATCCTGATAATAGATGTAGACATTCTCGTTGGTGATGTTCAGCGCATCGACGCGCACCTCCAGCGCGTCGCTGAACCGGTAACTGATCGTTCCGTCGAGGAAGCCCTGCGGCGCGGTATAAGGAATCTGGTCGTTGCCGGTATTTTGCGAGGTGATGCCGGTCTTGGCACGGTAATTATAGGAACCGCGGATCGCGAACGGGCCCTTTTCGTAGAAGAGCGTCGCGCTGTAGCTATATTCCGGTACGAAGGAGATCGGCACGCGCGTCCCTTCGGTGGTGACGAAATCATCGCCCTTCTGGTCGATCAGCGTCAGGCTGCCGGTGAAGCCAAGCCCGTCGAACGGCTTGGGCAGGAAAGTGAAATTCTGCTGATAGGCAAATTCCAGCCCCTTCAGCTTCAACTGGCCCTGATTGACATATTGGGTCCGGCGGATCAGGAAATCATCCGGGATGGTGCCGCTGGGGAAGCCCAGCGAGGTCGTGTTGAACGCGCTCGACGGCAGGCCGAGCGAACCGAAGGTGACGAAGTCCTGCACCGCGGTTGCGCGATCGGTAATGTCCTTCTTGAAGGCACCGACGCTCAGCAGCGCGCCGGGGGCGAAATACCATTCGACGCCGGCGTCATATTGGGTCGCGACCTGGGGCCGCAAATTGGGATTGCCGACTGTGACGTCGGGATTGAAGACATTGGGCACGATGGTGCCGCCGGCAATGGCGGTCAGCGCCGCACGGGTGATTGTCTTGCCGGCTGACGCACGCAGCAGCAGATTGGACGTCAGGTCATAGGCCAGACTGGCCGATGGCAGCCAGTTTTCATAGCCGCCCTCGCGTCGCTGCGGCAGGAAGACGCCGGCGCCCGCGCTCTGATAATTGTTGATGATGGTGCGGGTGTCGGAATAGCGCAGGCCGGCATAGCCGCGCAGTTCCTTGCCGAACAGCGGCAGGGCGAAATTGCTCTCGAAGAAGGCCGTCTTGACGATTTCCTTCGCGTTGAAGGCAGCGTTGAGATTTACGTTGGCCGCCTCGTTCGCCGCGTTGGCGTCGAGATAGTCCATCACGAAGGAGCGCGGGAAGCTCGCAAATTGGGACGGATAGCCCGAATTGCCGCCGTCGCGGATCGCGCCATATTGGATATAGGGATCCATGTAAGAAAAGACGTCGAGGCCTACCAGCTTGCCGGCCGCGATGCTGCTGCCGTCCTGTGTCGAGATGCGCTTGCCCGTGTTCACATAGCTGCCGCCGATCTTGAGCGCGAACCTGCGTTCGCCATCGTCCAGCAGCGACCAGTCGAGGACGGCGCGTGCCGTCTTCTGCTTGTCGATCTCGCGGTTGAGCGAGAAGCCCAGCGTCGGCGTGGTGTAGTTTGACGGATCGGTGAAATCGACCGGCGAACTGATGGTCGGATAGGTGACATTGCCGGTCGGGTCGAAGGTGCTGGTCACGCCATAGATGTTGCTGACGATCCGGTTGGCGGTGTAGCGGGCGTTGCTCTCGCTCAGATTGGCCTGGGCCGACAATTTCAGATTGTCGGTGAAGTCATAGACGCCCCGGATGATGCCATATTTGAACCGGGTGCGGGCGTTGCGGAAGAAATTCTCGTTGATGAAGCTGCTGTTCCCGAACGTGCCGTAAAGATTATTATATTC
Source organism: Sphingomonas sp. S-NIH.Pt3_0716 (assembly GCF_003950715.1). NCBI lineage: Bacteria > Pseudomonadati > Pseudomonadota > Alphaproteobacteria > Sphingomonadales > Sphingomonadaceae > Sphingomonas > Sphingomonas sp. S-NIH.Pt3_0716. Next base: position 8,494 of record NZ_QLJK01000005.1, read on the forward strand.
GTCGATCTTCACGTCGAGCGGGATCAGGCCGGAATTGGTGCCGGTGCCCGGCGCGCTGGTCGACCCCGGCACAGTGCGGGAGTTGCGCACCGCGACGCCAAACGTGAACTCGTCCGCCTGATCCTTGAGCTGCGAGAAGATGCCGTCAGCGCTCAGTTCCAGCCGATCCGACTTATATTGCAGCGACCCGACCAGGCCCAGCCGCTCGCGCTCATTGTTCGAGGTGAAGACGCGGTAGAAACGGGGCATATAGGCGTTGGCCACCTGGTCGCGGGTCAGCGACCCATAATTGGCCAGCGGATTGTCGAGGTCGAGCTGGAACTGGAACGGGCCGCCGGTCGTGGTCGGGCCGGCATAGGCACGCGAACCGATAACCGAGCTATTATAGCCGCCGGTCGACTGGAAGCCGGACCGTTCATTGACATTCTTGGCATAGGCCGCGCCCAGCAGCACACCGAAATCGCCCCAGGTGTCGCTCAGCAGCAGCGATCCGCGCGGCTGCCACTTCTTCGACTGGGTATTGTAATTGGCCTGGGCGGTATAGCGGATGACCCGGTCCTTGCTGTCGAAGGGGCGGGGCGTCTGCAGGTCGACATTGCCGCCGATGCCGCCTTCTTCCAGATTGGCGAGCGGGGTCTTGTAGACATCGACGCGACCGAACAATTCGGATGGGAAGACGTCATAATTGAAGTCGCGGGTCGAACTGCCGACATTCTGTGAGGATGTCGTGCGCACCGGTGCGCCGTTGATGGTGGTGACGGTGAATTCCGAACCCAAGCCGCGGATGCTGATGCGCTGGCCCTCGTTCGATGCGCCGTCGCGGCTGAGGAACACGCCCGGAATACGCTGCAGGGAATCCGCGACATTGGCCTCCGGGAATTTGCCGATGTCCTCGGCAACGATGGAGTCGCGTACGCCCACGGCTTCGCGCTTCAGTTCGATCCCCTTTTGCAGGCTGCCGCGAAAGCCGGTGACGACGATGTCGGCGGTGGTGGCTTCGCCCTGTGCTGCATCGGACTGGGGTGCCGGTTGGGGGTCTGCCTGGGCCAGTGCGGGGGCCGAGGCCGCAATCATGGCCAGCATGCTCACCGACATGGCGACGCACGGAAACGCCTTGTTCATATCCATCCTCCCTCATCACGACTCTGATCGTGTTGATCAGGTTATCATACAACTTTGAGGGGGATGTCAATTGTCAGACTTTAGTCATGCAATCATTCGTCCCGGCTGATCAGGTCGTTGAGTTCGGAATGGCGCAAAAGGCTTTCCTGCATATGGTGGCGGCCGGCATGGCGCGCCTTTTCGATGTCCATGCGGACGATGGCGTCAAGCACCGCGTCATGTTCGTCGCTGACCTTGTGGGTATAGGCGTCGTGCGATCTTTCTGGCTGATATTTGAGGTAGAGGCTGCTCGGCGGCACCAGGCGGACGCCCAGAAATTCGACGAAGCGGGCGTAATAGTCATTCCGGGTCGCGCGGGCGATCGCCATGTGGAACTGGCTGTCGGCTGTGGCGGCCACGGCCGGATCCTCGGCCTCGCGGATGCGGCGTAGCGCGTCGCGCATCGCCGAAATATCTTCGTTCGTGCGGCGGGCCGCCGCAAGGCCGGCCATTTCGGTCTCGATCGCCAGGCGCATTTCCAGCAATTTGATCACGTCCGATAGCTCGGACAATTCATCCTTGGTGACCTGAAAGGCGCGGTAGCGCGCGGCATCCGACACGAACACGCCCGATCCCTGGCGGGCGACGGCAAAGCCCTGTGCCTCCAGTCGGGCGACCGCTTCGCGGACCACGGTGCGGCTGACATTTTCCTGCTCGGCAATGTCTTTTTGCGCGGGCAGGCGCGATCCGGGCGGGATGCGGCCGGACAATATGTCCTCTTCCAGTTTGGTGTAGAGCATGTCGGCGAGTGAGGCGGCTTTAGCCATGATGTCGTTCCAGTGAATATTCTTTTTCGAGCCTGCCAGCCTGCGGCAATGTGAGCAAGGGCTTGGCAAGTCTGATTCGATGATTTATCAGCTTATCATACAAATAATCGAGAGGAGCCTGTGGTGAACCGCCCCCAGCCAACAGCATCGTCCTGGCGCCTGCGCAGGCACCTCCGACCTTTAGGGCTGCTGGCCATCGCCCTGGGCGCGGGTACGGTGATGGCGCAGGGCAATGCGACGGGTGACCGACTGCCGGTCGAGAAGCGCCTGCCGCCTCCCCCCAGCCAGGCGGCGGCCGCCGTCGCGATGGTCGCGCCCTATCGCTATGACGATCTGCTGTGGGAAAATGACAAGACGGCGCATCGCATCTACGGTCATGCGCTGGAGGCGGCCGAACCGCCGTCGGGATCGGGCATCGATAGTTGGGGCAAGAATGTCGTCTGGCCCTTCGCCGATCGGCAGCTGCGCAGTGGCGACCAGCATGGCTATCATGGCGAAGGAATGGACTTCTACAATGTCGGCACCACGCGCGGCGCGGGTGGGCTTGGCATCTGGCATGACAACAAGCTGTGGACCTCGCGCAACTATGTCCGCGCCCATATCCTGAAATCGGGCGGACAGGTCGCCGACTTCAGCGTCGACTATGCCCCCTGGCCAGTCGATGTCGATCGCAAGGTCTGGGAAACGCGCCGCTTTACCCTTCCGCTTGGTACCCATTTCACCCGGCTGGTCTCGACCATAGGATCGGACAAGGCGACGCCGCTGACGGTCGGCATCGGTATCGGCAAGCGCACCACGGGGCAGGGGGCGGGCGACCTGACCGTCGATCGTGCCCGCGGGCTGATCAGTTGGTGGGGCCCGGAAGATGGCGCGCATGGCCGCATGGCGCTGGCATTGCGGGTCGATCCGACACAGATCGCCGACATCCGCGCTGATGCCGACAATCAACTCATATTGCTGACGGTCAAGCCGGGGCAGCCCTTCGTCTATTATTCCGGCAGTGCCTGGAACAAGGGGGAGGGCGGTTTCACCACCCGTGCCGCCTGGGATGCCTATGCCGCCGGCCAGACCCTCGACTTCACCCCGCCCAAGGATTGATCATGACCAGCCATATCGACCGTCGCGCGATCCTGACCGGCATGGCGACCGGCACTGCCGCTTTCGCCGCCATGCCCTCGCTTGCCAACGCCGGGGAGGCAGCGCCGGTCGCCGCCGATGCGGACGACCGCAGCTATGCCCTGGCGCTGCTCGAACGCATGGCCAGCCCCGTGCTGTCGCGCATGGCCAGGGGGCAGTTGCAGGCGCAGTGGAAGCCCGAACTCAGCCCGACCTGGGATGGCCGCAATCCCAAGGTCGCCTTTCTGGAAGCCTTTGGCCGGCTGATCGACGGCATTGCGCCCTGGTTTGCGCTGCCCGATACCGATGGCGCGGAAGGGCGGCTGCGCGCCCGACTACGTGAGCAGGCGCTGGCGAGCTATGTTCACAGCGTCGATCCCAAGAGCCCCGACTATCTGCTCTGGCAGGCGGAGGGGCAGCCGTTGGTCGATTCCGCCTATTTTACCAGCGCCCTGCTGCGCGCGCCGCAGACATTGTGGGAGCCGCTCGACCGGACAACCAAGGACCGGATCATCAAGGAGATACAGGGGCTGCGCCGGGTCGCGCCGCCCTATACCAACTGGCTGCTGTTTGCGGCGATGAACGAGGTGTTCCTGCTGTCGGTTGGGGCGCAATGGGATCCGATCCGGGTCGACCTGGCGCTGCGCAAGTTCAGCGAATGGTATGTCGGCGACGGCTGGTATGCCGACGGCGAGCATTTTCATTTCGACATGTATAACAGCTATGTCATCCACCCGATGCTGACCCAGATTTGGGACGTGCTGGTGCGCTGCAATGCGCGCTTCAACGCGCTCGATCCCAAGGAGCGGCTTGCCATCCAGATCCAGCGGATGCAGCGCTTTGGCGAGGCGCTGGAGCGGATGATCGGCCCGGACGGCGCCTTTCCGCCGGTCGGTCGTTCGCTCACCTATCGCGCCGCCGTCCATCAGCCGCTCGCCTATCTTGCCTGGCGCAAGCTGCTCCATGCCAAGCTGCCCGAGGGCCAGGTGCGCGCGGCGACCATGGCGACGCAGCGCCGCATTTTTGCGAATCCCAGCAATTTCGATGCCGATGGCTTCCTGACGATCGGCTTTGCCCGGCATCAGCCGAGCCTTGGCGACGTCTATTCCAACGCCGGCAGCATGTATATCACTTCGGAAAGCCTGCTGGCGCTCGGCCTGCCCGCCTCCGACAGCTACTGGACTGCGCCGGCCCAGCACTGGACCATGCGCAAGGCCTATGCCGGGCAGGATTTCCCGAAGGACTATTATATCGCGAATTGAGGCGGCCGGCGCCGCTCGATGAAGGTCAAGCGTTTCTAATAAGCGGCCCAGCAAAGCTTGACAGACATATCTCTACTTAATTGGCAGATAAAGTCCTCTCATATCAGACGAGGACTTGGATATCATGGCGTGGACGCAGCGGTGGACGGATAGGCTGGCCCGGTTCAGGGCGGCGGCCCGGCGCGAATTGCTGCGCGATTCCACGGTGATCCTGTTCGAACGCGACGATAGCGCCGCGCGCGGACGGGAAGTGGCCGGCGGTCGCTGAGATGTTGTCTAGGCGCAATCTGCTCGGCGCTGCAGCGGGCAGCCTGCTGCTCACCGCCTGCGGCACCGCTGGCAAGAGCCGGCCGAAACTGCGGGTGTCAATCACCGGCAAGGGCGACGGGGATACGCGGCTGCTGTTCAAGGCGGCGGGCATCCAGCCAACCGGCTTCGATCTCGTTTATAGCGAGTTCCAGTCTGGCCACCTCGTGGTCGAGGCGCTCAATGGCGGATCGCTCGACTATGGCGGGATGAGCGAGATCCCGCCGATCTTCGCCGCCGCTTCGACCATCCAGAGCTTCCGCCAGATTGCGGTCGCCCATGGCGACGTCAATAATCAGGTGGTGCTGGTGCCCAGGGGGTCGAAGGCGCGCTCCATCGCCGACCTCAAGGGCAAGCGCGTCGGCTATGTCCGCGCCACCACCGCCCAATATTTCCTGATCCGGATGCTGGAGGAGGTTGGCCTGAACTGGGACGACATCATCCCGGTCGCGATGGGCGTGTCCGATGGCGCAGCGGCCTTCTCGCAAGGGGCGCTCGATGCCTGGGCGATCTATGGCTTCCCGATCCAGCGCGCGATCGCGACCGAGGGTGCGCGGATATTGCGCACGGCCGATGGCATCCTGTCGGGCAATTATCTCGTCTCCGCTCATGTCGATGCGCTGGCCGATCCCGGCAAGGCGGCGATCATCCGCGAATATCTGGCGCTGGTGCAACAGGGGTTCGGCTGGGCGGCGGCACATCAGGACGAGTGGGCCGGCATCGTCGCCCAGGATATCGGCGTGCCGCGCGACTATGTGCTCGACCAGTTCCGTCGCAAGAGCGCGACCTATGAACTGCGCTCGGTCACGCCCGAGGCGATCGGATCGCAGCAGCAGGTCGCCGATGTCTTCTTCAAGGCCGGGCTGGTTCCCAAGCGGGTGGACGTCCGCCCGCTGTGGGATGCCCGCTTCAATGACGCCATTCCCAAGAGAGGCTGATATCATGGCGACCCAGGCAATTTCCGTGCAGCCGCAGCCGCCCGAAGGGCCGGTGCCCGCCGACCAGCTCGATCGGCTGACCCGCCTGCTGGCGGCCAATGCGGAGCAATATGACCGCAGCGGCGAATTTCCCCGCGCCAATTTCGACATATTGGCGCAACAGGAGCTGATCGCGCTGACCGTGCCACGCGCACATGGCGGGCGGGGCGCGTCGGTTTCCGAAGCGCTGCGGGTGCTGGCGGCGGTGGCGAAGGGGGATCCCTCGACCGCGCTGATCCTGTTCATGACCTATCATTATCATGCCACGCCGAACCGGGCGCGGGGCTGGCCGGCGGACATCTACGAGACGCTGGCGCGCGATGCGGTGGCGGGCCGGGGACTGATCGGCGGGCTGCGGGTTGAGCCGGAACTGGGGACGCCCGTGCGCGGCGGCCTGCCTGCTACGATCGCGCGGCGCACTGCCCATGGCTGGGCGATCAGCGGCACGAAGATCTACTCGACCGGATCGACCGGGCTCGACTGGTATTCGGTCTGGGCCAAGACCGACGAGGATGCTCCACGCGTCGGCAATTTCCTGGTCCGCGCCGGTAGTCCGGGGGTGGATATCGAGCCGGCCTGGGATCATCTGGGGATGCGCGCGACGGTCAGCCATGCCGTTCATTTCACCGATACGCCGACGCCGGCCGACCATGCGGTCGACATTCGCCGGCCGGAGGAATGGGGCGCGCCCGATCCGGTCCAGACGCTATGGAATGCGCTCTCCATCTCGGTCATCTATGACGGGGTGGCGCGCGCCGCGCGCGACTGGCTGCGCGCCTATCTCAACGATCGGGTGCCGAGCAACCTGGGCGCATCGCTCGCCACCCTGCCGCGCGTGCAGGAGAAGTTCGGCGAGATCGAGGCTTTGCTGCAGGTCAACCGCACGCTGGTGCGCGACGCTGCGGCGCGGATCGACGCGGGCGATCCGCCGCCGGCGGTCGAGGCCAATGCGATCAAATATGTCGCCACCGCCAACGCCATCCGCGCGGTCGAGATCGGGCTGGAACTGACCGGCAATCCCGGCATCAGCCGCCATAACCCGCTGGAACGCCATTATCGCGACGTGCTGTGCAGCCGTATCCATTCGCCGCAGACCGACACCATCCTGATTGCCGCCGGTCGCGCGGCGCTGGAGAATTGAGCCCATGTCCCTGATCATCGCCAGCCAGATGGAGCCGGATTTCAACCGGAGCCTTGCCCGCCACCCGTCCGCCCCCGTGCTGATCGACGTTGCCGAGGACGCGCCCTGGAGCGCTGCCGACGAGGCCGACATATTGCTGATCCGCCCGTCGCCGGCCTGGCGCGCGCCGGAGGTGCGCCGGCCCGCACCCTGGCCGGGGCGCCTGAAATGGGTCTACAGCGCCTCGGTCGGGGTCGATTTCTATCCCGACTGGCTGCTTGACGCGCCGCTCGTGACCTGTGGCCGGGGCGTCGCGTCGGAGGAGATCGCCGATTATGCGATCGCCGCCATTTATGCCCATGCCAAGAATCTCGATGCCGTCACTGTCCGTTCGCGGGCGCAATGGGGGCCGGCGCAGCTGGGCCGGGTATCGGGAACGACCATCGGCATCATTGGCATGGGCGCGATCGGCGCGGCGGTCGCGCGGCGCGGCCTGGCGCTGGGCGCGCAAGTAATCGGCGTGCGGCGATCCGGCGCGCAGCCCAGCGTGCCGGGCGTGCAACTGGTCGGCGATGTCGGCACTTTGGTGGAGGAGGCGGATCATATCCTGCTCGCCGTGCCGGCCACCGCCCAGACCCGCCATCTGGTCGATGATGCGCTGCTGGCGCGGGTGCGGCCGGGCGCGCATCTCATCAATGTCGCGCGCGGATCGGTGGTCGATCAGGCGGCTCTGGTGCGGGCGCTGGACGATGGCCGGCTGGGTTTTGCGACGCTCGACGTCACCGACCCCGAACCGCTGCCCGAGGGCCATGTCCTCTACACCCATCCCAGGGTGCGGCTGACCCCGCATATTTCCAGCAATTACCAACTGGTACGCCATCGCCTGCTGGAAAAGATCCAGGATGACCTGACCCGCTTCGTCCGGGGCGAGGCGCCGTCCGACATCGTCGATCCGGCGCGCGGCTACTGAGGTCTGGAAGACGGCCGTAAAAGAGCGATGGCTTGCCCTTGAAACGTCATTGCGAACGAAGTGAAGCAATCCACCCGAGCGATGTTGGATTGCTTCGCTGCGCTCGCAATGACGCAGTGGATCAGTCTACATCATTCCGATCTAAAGCCCGGTCACTGTCTCGCGCGCCAGTTCCGCCAGTCGATGCGCGGCGCGGTCCAGCTTGTCGCTGGTGCGCAGGATCGCGGCGACGCGGGGCAGGGTAGGCAGCCGCTCATGCTCCAGCACCGTCATGTCATCCTGGAATAAATGGGTCCGCGCGGTGATGCCGAGGCCTGCGGCCACCGCCGCGCGCAGCGTGGCGAGGTTGGGCGTCTCGACCGCGATCCGCCATTGCAGCCCCATATCCTCCAGCGCGCGGATCGCCGCCTCGCGGAAACGGCACGGTTCCTCCAGCACCGCCAGCGGGATCGTGTCGCGATCAACCAGTTCGGCCGTGCCATACCAGCTCATCGGCGCCACCGTGACCGCGCTGCCGTCATTGGGCGCGGCAAAGCCCAGCAATATGTCCAGTTCGCGGCGGTCGAGCAGCGCCTGCAACTCCGCCGTGCCCGCGACCCGCGCATAGATTTGCGCGTCGGGATGCAGTTCGGCAAAGCGGGAGAGCAGGCCCGAAAGCAGGCTGTCGGCGAAATCCTGGACCATGCCGATCCGCGCCGGGCCGGCGAAGCGTCCGGCGCTGACCGCCGCCACCGCCTCGTCATGCAGACTCAGCACCCGGCGCGCATAATCGAGCAGCACCTCCCCCGCCGCGGTCAGGTGCAGGCGGCGGCCTTCGCGCAGGAACAGCGACTGCTGCACCAGTTCCTCCAGCCGCTTGATCTGCAGGCTGAGGGCGGACTGGGTCACGAACACCTGTTCCGACGCATTGAGCATCGACCCGGTGTCGACGATCGCGACAAAGCTGCGCAGGAGATTGGTCGGCAGATTGACCGGCACGGCATATCCTTCTGATGGTGAAAGGGGGCCGATCCGATGCCGGGCACGGGCCTGTGCTTATGATCCATGGCAATATATCAATCAAAATAGTAGAGTTTGTCCGGGGTCAGGAAAAGCTATCCCGCTCGTCGCGCGCCGAAACGCCCGGAATCAGGGGCGAATGGCGACTTATGATTTTCCCTAATAGACCGGCACGATAAAACTCAATTGAATGAGTAGAGAATTGATGTTGGATGAAGGCGACTTCACCAGCATGACGGATGGACATGACCGCATTGGCAATAAGGGGCGACACGCCGCTACAGCGCGCCAGACGCCGCTTCTCCCTCGCTCGCTTCGGCGGCCGATGGCTGTCACCTTTGCTGTTACTTTTGCTGTGGGAATTGGGCTCGCGCACCGGCCTTATCCCCGAACGCACGCTGGCCGCGCCATCCGCCGTAATCGGCACCCTGATCCAGATGGTGTTGAGCGGCGAGTTGCCCTCCAACCTGCTCGTCTCCTTCGGCCGCGTCGCGGTCGGCCTGCTGATCGGCGTCGGCCTGGGGCTGGCGCTGGGGCTGGCGGCGGGCCTGTCGCGCGGCGCGGAGCTGGCGATCGACCCGCTGATGCAGATCAAGCGGACCATTCCCGCGCTGGCGCTGACGCCGCTGTTCATCGTCTGGTTCGGCATCGGTGAGACGCCCAAGATCGCGCTGATCGCCTTCGGCACCATCTTCCCGGTCTATCTCAACCTCTATGCCGGCATTCGCGGCGTCGATCCGCGCCTGCTCGATGCCGCCAAGAGCTTCGGCCTCAGTCGCTGGGAACAGGTCTGGCACGTCGTGCTGCCCGCCGCCTTGCCCTCGCTGCTGGTCGGGCTGCGCTACGCCCTGTCCATCTCCATCCTGGTGCTGGTGGTGGCGGAGCAGATCAACGCCTCGGCGGGGCTTGGCTATCTCATCAACAACGCCCGCGACTTCATGCGCACCGACATCATCGTCGTCTGCCTCATGGTCTACGCCATTCTCGGCCTTGGTGCCGACTGGCTGGTCCGGTCCCTCGAAGCCCGCGCCCTCGTCTGGCGCCCCAGCATAGTGGAGAATTGATCATGGACGCGCGCCTCGGCTTTTCCACCATCGACAGCGCGGCGCACCAGCCGCATCCCGAACCGGTCGTCCGCCTGCAGCACTTCACCCGCAGCTTTGGAGCCAACCGCATCATCGACGGGCTGGACCTGGAAATCGCGCCGGGCGAGTTCATCGCCCTGCTGGGGCGATCGGGATCGGGCAAGACCACCTTGCTGCGCACCCTCGCCGGACTGGACGATGCTGGCGTGCAGGATGTGGAGGTACCCGACAGTCGCGCCGTCGTGTTCCAGGATGCGCGGCTGCTGCCATGGAAGCCGGTCTGGAAGAATGTCGCGCTGGGCCTGAAGGGCGGCGCCATCCGCGACCGTGCGCAAGCTGCGCTGAAGGAAGTCGGCCTTGGCCATCGGCTGGACGCCTGGCCGCTCACCCTGTCCGGTGGGGAAGCGCAGCGCGCTGCGCTCGCCCGCGCGCTGGTGCGCGACCCCCAATTGCTGCTGCTTGATGAGCCCTTTGCCGCCCTCGACGCGCTGACCCGCTATCGCATGCATGACCTGGTTCTCTCGCTCTGGCGGACGCACAGGCCCGCGGTGCTGATCGTCACCCATGATGTCGAGGAAGCGATTGCGCTGGCCGACCGGGTGCTGGTGCTCGACAAGGGGCGGATCGTCGCGGAGGAGCGCATTCACGCCGCGCGCGGCGAGCGCGCGGGCCTTGCCGGCCGGCTGCGCGAACAGCTTCTGTCCCATCTGGGCGGCGACCATCATGGCGAGGGTGTGGTGCCCTTCGCCCGCCAGGCGGAGGCGGCGGAATGAACGCCGTCACCACCATTGAGCGACCGGTCGATACCAGTCGGCTGCGCGGTTTCGTCACGGCATTGGCTGACCTGATCGCCTGCACCCGCGACGAACAGGCGCTGCTGGAAAGTGGCCGCACCCTGCTTGCCCGGCTGATCGCCCGAGACGACTGGCTGCCGCCCGAATATGCCCTGCCCGATCCCGATCGCTACCAGCAATATCTGCTCCATTGCGACAGCCGCGAACGGTTCAGCATCGTCAGCTTCGTCTGGGGACCGGGCCAGTCGACCCCGATCCACGACCATGGCGTCTGGGGACTGGTCGGCGTGCTGCGCGGCAGCGAGCAGGTCGAGCGGTTCCATCGCCTGCCCGGCGGCGGACTGGTCGCGCAGGGCACAGACATATTGCGCGAGGGCGAGGTGGATGCCGTGTCGCCCCGGATCGGCGACATCCACCGCGTATCCAACGGCCGGGCCGATGCGCCGTCGGTCAGCATCCATGTCTATGGCGGCAATATCGGCGCGGTCGAGCGCGCGACCTTCGCCCCTGACGGCACACCCAAAAGCTTCATCTCCGGATACGCCAACCGCGTCATCCCCAACCTCTGGGACAGATCGAGAAACGCATGACCACCGACATATTGGACCGCATAGAGGTCGCCACCCCGGCCGATATCCGCACCGCGCTGATCGCCCGCGACGAGATCGCCCTGATCGACGTGCGCGAGGAACATGAGTTTGCGCAGGGCCATCCGCTCTTCGCTGCCCAGATCCCGCTACGCCGCATCGATGAGGAAGCGCGCTGGCGCATCCCCCGGCTGGACACGCCGATCATCGTCTATGATGCGGGCGAGGGGCTGGCGCGCCGTGCCGCCGTGCGATTGCAGGGGCTTGGCTATACCGATGTGCGCGAACTGGAGGGCGGCCTCAGCGCCTGGAGCGATGCCGGCTATGAACTGTTTGAGGATGTGAACAGCTACTCCAAGGCGTTCGGCGAACTGGTCGAGCATCGCCGCCATACGCCCAGCCTTGCGGCCGAAGATGTGCAGGCGCTGATCGACGAGAAGGCCGACATCGCGATCCTCGACGCGCGCCGTTATGACGAATATCATACGATGAGCATCCCGACCGGGACCAGCGTGCCGGGCGCCGAACTGGTGCTGCGCGCCGGCACGATCGCGCCCGATCCCGACACCACCATCATCGTCAACTGCGCCGGGCGCACCCGGTCGATCATCGGCACCCAGTCGCTGGTCAATGCCGGCCTGCCGAACAAGGTCTATGCGCTGCGCAACGGCACGATCGGCTGGACGCTGGCCGGGCAGGGGCTTGAAACCGGCCAGGTGCGTGCGGCCCCCGAAGTCGATGGCAGGGCGATCGAGGCGGCCCGTGCCCATGCCCGCGACGTCGCCTATCGCGCCGGGGTCAAGTGGATCGGCTGGGACGATCTGGCGCATTTGAAGGCCGACACCGCCCGCACCCTCTATCTCTATGATGTCCGCCAGCCGCGCGAATATGAGACGGGGCATCTGCCCGGCTTCCGCAATGCGCAGGGCGGCCAGTTGGTGCAGGAAACCGACCATAATGCCCCAGTGCGCGGCGCCCGCATCGTCGTCACCGACGATCTTGGCCCGCGTGCCGACATGAGCGCCTCCTGGCTCGCCCAGCTTGGCTGGGAAGTCTATGTCCTGTCCGTCGACTGGTCGGCGGTGGTGCTGGAACGCGGCAGTGACGGCGCGCCGGCCCCGCGTGGACCCGAGGGCCGCTACAAGCGCCCCTATGAGGGCACCGACAACAAGGCCGAGAAGATGCAGGCCTATCTCGACTGGGAATATGGCCTTGTCGCCCAGCTCGAAAAGGACGGCACCCACGGCTTCTACGTCATCTGAACTTCGGGAAGGAATGACCCCATGAGCGTCAAGTTCATCGGCTATATCGGCTTCAACAATGGCTCGGAAACCCAGGCGGCGGTGCGCAGCCGTGTGCTCGACAAGGACTATGTCGAGGCTGCGGCGAAGGCGCAGGAAGAGGGCGGCTTCGACCGCGTCCTCATCCCCTTCGGCTCCAACAGTCCCGAAAGCCAGATCGTCGCGGCCCATGCCGCCGCGCTGACGAGCAGGCTCGGCTTCCTCGTCGCCCATCGGCCCGGTTTCACCCAGCCGACCGTGGCGGCGCGCCAGCTGGCCACGCTCGACCAGCTGTCAGGGGGACGGGGCGCGGTGCATATCATCACCGGTGGCGCCGACGAGGAAATGGCGCGTGACGGCGACACCGGCACGGTCAAGGCCCAGCGCTATCAGCGCACCGACGAATATCTGACCATCCTGCGCCAGGAATGGACGGCGGCCCAGCCTTTCGACCATCAGGGTGACTTTTACGACATTCGCCAGGCCTTCAGCGCGATTAAGCCGGACAATCTGCCGGTCTTCTTCGGTGGTTCCTCGGCCGAGGCGATCGAGGTCGCCGGGCGCCATGCCGATGTCTATGCGCTCTGGGGCGAAACGCTTGAAGCGGTGCAGGACACGGTGCGTCAGGTGCGCCGTGCCGCCGCCCGCTATGGCCGCAATCCCGGCTTCTCGCTGTCGCTGCGCCCAGTGATCGCCGACACGGAGGAAGCGGCCTGGAAGCGCGCGGCAGAGATCGAGGAGCAGGTGCGCGAAAACCGCGTCGCCGCCGGCCTGCCGCTGACCGGCCATCGCCCGCCCAATGTCGGATCGCTGCGCCTGCTGGAGGCAGCCAAGGCCAATCGGCAGGACAAGCGGCTGTGGACCGGCGTCGCTGCGCTCACCGGCGCGGCCGGCAACTCCACCGGCCTGGTCGGCACGCCCGAACAGGTGGCCGATGCAATGCTCGATTATTATGATATCGGCATCGATCATTTCCTGATCCGCGGCTTCGATCCGCTGGGCGATTCCATCCTCTATGGCCGCGAACTGCTGCCGGTCGTCCGCCGCAAGGTGGCCGAGCGGGAGAAGGTCGACGTCGCGCTCGCAGGCTGATATGGCGAGCAAGAAATCGATCCTGATCGCCGGTGTGTTGATCGCCTCTGCCGGTGTCGCCTTCGCTGTCACCCAATATCGCACTGAACAGGTGCCGGTGCTGCGCGTCGCCAACCAGAAGGGGCAGGTCAAGGCGATGATGCTTGCCTCCGGCGCGCTCGATGGCGCCTCCTACAAGGTCGAATGGTCGGAATTTCCCGCCGCCCAGCCGCTGCTGGAAGCGGTCGGCGGCGGCGCGGCGGACCTTGGCCTTGCCGCCGACGCGCCCTTCATCTTCGCCTATCAGAGCGGCAGCCCGGTCAAGGCGATCGCGGTGCAGGCGCCAGCCAACCAGGCGGCCGAGGCGCTGGCGATCCTAGTGAAGGATGGATCGCCGATCCGTTCGCCGCAGGATCTGGTCGGCAGGACGATCGCCACCACGCGCGGATCGATCGGCCATCATCTGCTGCTCCAGGCGCTGGAGCGGGCGCATATCCCGGCCGACAAGGTCAAGATCACCTTCCTGCCGCCGGGCGATGCCAAGGCTGCGTTCGACAGCGGATCGATCGACGCCTGGTCGACCTGGACCCCCTATACCAATGTCGCGGTCAAGGAAGGGGCGCGGGCGGTTGCCGATGCCAGGGATTACGGCCTGCCGCTCTATATCGACATCGCCCATGATGCCTCGATCGCGCCCAAGCGTGCGCTGCTGGCCGACTTCCTTCAGCGCGAGGCGAAGGCGGTCGCCTGGGCCCGCGCCCATCCCGACCAGTTTGCCGCCGTGCTGGCCAAGGAAACCGGCCTGCCGCTGGACATCGCCCGCGCCAGTTTCGAGCGCAGCAACCGCATTTCGCAGCCCGTCGATGCCAAGGTGATCGCCCATGAACAGGCGATCGTAGACCGCTATCGCCGCGCCGGCCTGATCGATCCCAAACGGGACGTGGCGCAGGCCTTCGACACCAGTTTCGGATCCTGACGCAAGGAGCTTTCCCCATGGCCACCATCCTCAAGGATGATCGTTTTTCGCGCACCGGCATCAGCGAAGCCGAATGGAAGGTGCGGGTCGATCTCGCCGCCTTCTACCGGCTCTCGGCGCTCTATGGCTGGGATGACTTCATCTACACCCATATCTCGGCCCGCGTGCCGGGGCCGGACCATCATTTCCTGATCAACCCGTTCGGCCTGATGTTCGACGAGATTACGGCGTCCAGCCTGGTCAAGGTCGATCTCGACGGCAATGTCATCGGGCAGAGCGACTATGGCATCAACTATGCCGGCTATGTCATCCATTCGGCGATCCACGGCGCGCGCGACGACGCCCATTACATCGCCCATTTTCACAGCGCCGACGGCATGGCGGTGTCTGCTCATGCCGAAGGGCTGCTGCCCTTGAACCAGCGCGCGCTGGCCCTGATCCCGCGCCTGTCCTATCATGACTATGAGGGCGTGGCGCTGAACCTGGACGAGCGCGAACGGCTGGTGGCCGATCTGGGCGATACCAAGGTCATGCTGCTGCGCAACCATGGTACGCTGGCGCTCGGCGCAAGCCCCGGTGAGGCGTGGAGCGGAATCTATCAGCTCGAATCCGCCTGCACCGCACAGGTTCGTTCGCTCAGCGTCGGGCGCGACAATGTGCTGATCGCGCCGGAGGAGGCGCAGGCGGAAGTGAAGCGCCAGATGTCGCGCGAGCGCCAGCCGGTCGAGGGACGGCGCACCCATTATGACCTGGTCTGGGAAGCGGCGCTGCGCAAGGCATCACGCCAGGCACCGGGCTATGATGCCTGATCTATAAGCATTAATCGGCGGCTTCCCGCCAAGTCTCATTGGCGTCGCGTGCCCCGCGGCGCCATTTTCCTATCTCCGGCAAAGGAGACAGGCAGATGGCGACGATCGTTGGCGACAATTTGAGGGCGCGCTATGCCGCGCTTCAGGCGGAACGGGAACGGGACTGGGCACCCGCCCAACTGGCGCGCAACGCAGCGCAGCGGCAGCAGTTGGTGGCACGCTTCGATCCGGCGACGGTGGCGCAGCCCGGCGATGTTCTGCCCGATCTGGCACTCGACGATGTGGAAGGCGCCACGCTGACGCTCGACGCGCTGACGGCGCAGGGGCCGGCGCTGCTGATCTTCTTCCGCTTTGCGGGTTGCCCGGCCTGCAACATCGCCTTGCCCTATTATGCCGAGACGCTCTGGCCGGTGCTGCGCGCGCGCGGCATCCCGCTGGTCGCGTTCAGCCCGCAGCAGCCCGATCGGCTGGTGGAGATCAAGCGCCGCCACGATCTGCCCTTCGCCGTCGCGACCGATCGCGACAATCAGCTCGCCCGCCTGCTCGGCATCGCCTTCGTCCCCGATGATCGCCCGTCGCCTCCGCCCGCCGGCTGGATCGGCGAGGTGACCGGCACGGGCAGCTGGGAATTGCCGCAGCCCGCGGCGCTGCTGCTGGGGCCGGGTCGGGTGGTGCAGCGCTTGCATGTCAGCCCCGACTGGCTCGACCGACCGGAAGCGGCTGATATCCTCGCCTGGCTGCGCTGAACGCCAGAAACAAAAGGGGCCCGGCAATCTCATTGCCGGGCCCCTTTTTTGTTCGATAGGATCAGGCGGCCGACTTGGCCTCGCGCGCAACGCTGTAGCGATTATCCGGCACCGACAGGCCCAGATGCTCGCGGAAGGTCGTCCCTTCATAGTCGGTGCGGAACAGGCCGCGCTGCTGCAGGATCGGGATCACCTTGTCGACGAACAGCGTCAACTGCCCCGGCAGTGGCTCGAACAGGACGAAGCCGTCGGCCGCGCCACTTTCGAACCAGCGCTGCAACTGATCCGCCACCGTCTCGGCCGACCCCACGAACGCGCCCCCCGCGGTCCCCCGCCCGTCACCCACCCACCCCAAGGTCAGGCCCTCCGCCTCGACTTCGGCCAGGATGCGCAGCGTCCCGCTCTGCTGGCTGTTGAGGCCCAGATGCGCGACATCGGGGAAGGGCGCATCGAGATCATATTGGCGGAAATCATGGTCATTGAAGGTGCGCGACAGGAAGCCAAGGCCGGTGTCGATCGACTCCAACGCGGCGAGTTCGCGGTAGCGCGCCTCGGCCTCCTCGTCGCTGTCGCCGACGATCGCAGCGATGCCCGGCAGGATGAACAACTGGTCGGCATCCCGGCCAAAGCCCTTCGCCCGCGCCTTCACATCGGCATAATAGGTCTGGCCCGCCTCGATCGTCTCGGCATGGGTGAAGATCACCTCGGCCCGGCGGGCGGCGAAGTTGCGGCCATCGTCCGACGCCCCGGCCTGAAAAATTACCGGCTGGCCCTGGGGCGTGCGCTTGATGTTGAGCGGTCCGCGCACCTGGAAAAACTCGCCCTTATGGTCGAGCGCATGCAGCCGGTCGGGATCGACGAACTGGCCGCTTTCCTTGTCGGCGACATGGGCGCCGTCTTCCCAGCTATCCCACAGCCCCTGGACGACATCGAGATATTCGGCGGCGATGCGATAGCGCACGGCATGGGCCGGATGTTCGCTCTTGCTGAAATTGGCGGCGGTGTCGCCCAGCCAGGAGGTGACGACATTCCAGCCGGCGCGCCCGCTGCTGAGGTGATCGAGCGAGGCGAATTGCCGCGCCACGTTGAAGGGCTCGGAGTAACTGACCGTCAGCGTGCCGACCAGGCCGATCCGGCTGGTGGTCGCCGCCAGCGCCGACAGGATGGTGATCGGCTCGAACCGGTTGAGATAATGGGGGCTGGATCGTTCGGTGATCGACAGGCTGTCGGCGACGAACAGGAAGTCGAACTTGCCGCGTTCGGCGGTCGCTGCCTGTTCCTGATAGCGGGCAAGGCTGGTGCTGGCATTCACGTCACGATCGGGATGGCGCCAGTCATGCCAGGTGCGGCCGACGCCATGCAGGATGAAGCCGAGCTTGATATGCGGAGAACGGGCCATGGCCTTGTCCTTCTGCTGGAGGGGAGGGTGAGCCCATTTCCTCTATGCCCGACTGTCCCGCGCGACCAACGCGGTCTCCTCAAGCGCATATGAAATGGACCAATAGGGCAGGCGTCAGTAGGAGAAGCGGGCGCTCAGCAGCACCGTCGCGGGATCGGCATAATTTTTATAATAGACCCCGGTCGAAGGGATGTAGGTCGAACTGACCGGCTTGTTCGCGCCCAGGATATTCTTGCCCTGGATGGCGAACTGGAAACGGTCGTCCGGCAATATCCAGGTGATCGAGCCGTTGATGAAGGTCTGGCCCGGCACTTCGTCCTGCGGTCGGGCGAGGGCGTTCTGATAGAAGCTGCTCTGATATTGGGCGTTGGCCGACAGGCGCAATGTGCTGCCGGATGCGCCCAGCGGCAGCGCATAATTGGCGCCGCCCGACAGGGACCATTTGGGCGCGTTCAGCAGCGGATTGCCATCGGCGTCGACGCCATTGCCCCCCGCACCCTTATAATCGTCATAAATGGCCTTGAGATAACCAGCCGACCCCTGAAGCGAGAAGCGATCCGACAGGCGCAGGTCATTTTCCAGCTCCACGCCCCAGCTATGCGCCTTGCCGGCATTGCCGCGGCGTGATCCGACATAGGCAGGGTCGTAGAAGGATACCTGGAGATCCTTGTAATCATTGTAGAAGATGGCGAGATTGCTGCGCAGCACGCCGCCGAACAAGGTGGCCTTGAGGCCGCCTTCATAGGTCGAGACCTTTTCCGGATCGAAGGGCAGGGTGGCGAGATCCAGCCGGGTCGCGCGATTGTCGAACCCGCCGGATTTGAACCCGCGCGAATAGGTGAGGTAATTGAGCAGATTGGACGTCCATTGCGCCTGCACCGACAATTTCGGTGTCAGCGCCTTCCAGGTCTTTTCCGCCTCGCCGGCGATCGACTGGGCCACGACATTGCGATCATCGTCGATCACCTTGTTGTCGAAGACGAAGCGCTTCTTCTCGATCGTGCCGCGCAGGCCGGCGGTCAGGCTGAATATGTCATTCGCCTTCCAGGTGCCCTCGCCGAATATGGCATAGGCATCGGTATAGGTGATGTTGTGGGCGCGCAGCCGGTTGACCGGCGCGGTCGCGGCGGTGCCTGTACGGCTGAAGCCGTCACGCTCCACGAAGAAGCGTTCATGCAGGTAGAAGAGGCCGCTGGTGAAGCTGAGGTCGCCAAAGTCGCCGTTCAGCTGCACCTCCTGGCTGAAGGCCCGGTCATTATAATGGATCAGGTTCTTCTGGATCAGTGCGGCCTCGCCGTCATTCTCGTAATTGACGGGATTGAGGTTGAAGCCGGTATAGGCGCTGATCGACTTGATCGACAGGCTGGGCGACAGGTCATAGACCAGCCGCAGCGACGCGCTGCGCGAATTGAGATGCTGGTCCGGTTCGACCTCCGAATAGGATCGGCGGCGGCTGAAGCTGCCGGGCTGGTTGACCGGAATATAGGACCGCGTATCGCTGCGGTCGCGCAGGATGTTGACGGTCAGCAGCGCGTCGAGATTGGCGATGCCGGTATAGCGCAGCTTGCCGCGCCAGGCGTCGAGGTCGATCCGGTTGACGTCATGGCCCAGCGTCGGGTCGTAGGTGACGCCGTCGCGGGTACGATGGATCCAGGCGATGCTGCCCGACAGGTCGCCCGCGATCTTGCCGCTGACCAGCGCCCGGCCCTGTACGTCATTATAGCTGCCATAGCCCAGTTCGGCGGTGACACGGGTGGTTTCGTCGGGGGCGCGGGTGATGATGCGCAGCGCACCGGCCGACGAGTTGCGGCCATAGAGCGTCCCCTGTGGCCCGCGCAGCAGCTCGATCCGTTCCAGATCGACAAATTCGCTCATCGAGGCGATCTGGCGCGGAATGTAGACGTCATCGACATAGATGGCGAGCACCGGCTCCTGGATTGGGTCGGATTCGCCCACGCCGCGCAGCGAGAAGGTCTGGGTGGTGTGGCTGATCGATGTCCGCGCCACGAACAGGTTGGGCACCTGGCCGGCCAGGTCGCGCACATTGGTGATGTTGCGCTGCTCCAGCGTTTCCGGCGTGAAGGCGGAAATCGCGATCGCGGTCTTCTGAAGGTCCGTGGCGCGCCGCTCGGCGGTGACGATGATGCCGCCGCCGGCGCCGCCATCCTCTGCCGGCGCTGGCGCCTGTGCCCAGGACGACCCGGCCATTGCCGCGGCCATGATCGCGCTGCAACCAGCGGCCAGGAAAATCCCTTTTTTCATTGTTCCCCACTCAATCTTGATCCGCCGCAGCCGGGGCTTAGCGTTAACTGTCAACTAAAGTTGTAGACAATTTGCGCAAATGAGTTCGGGCAATCTGGCGGGAGAATGGCTCATAGATTCGTGCGGCAGAGATGGGGGCGCCGATCATCGGCTGTGGTCAGCTTCGGCGTGCTCCGCGCCCGCTATAAAGGGTAAGGGGCGATAGCCGCAGATTATTCCGGATCAGCAGCTCCGCGCAGGAGCGGATATCGGCGGTCAGCCGTTCGTCCAGGGTTGTTGTGGGGGCAGAGCTGAGGCGCTGGGCATCGGCCAGCGAGGCAAGCAGGACCAGTTCGTCGTCACTGACATAGCGGGCGCCGGGCGGCTGGATGCGCAGGCCGCATTCGATGGCGATCCTGCGCAGGCGGGCGAAGCTGTCGATGGCCGCGAGACCGATCCGCTGCTCCTCGCCCCGCAGCATTGAGAGCACCCGGCGCTCGGTCCGCGTGCGGCGGTGGAGGGGCAGGGTAGAGCGGTTCACAGCGCACGCGCCAGTGTCAGCGAGACGACTGCCCCCTCCCACTGGTTGCGCTGTTCCTGCCCGCTATAGCTGCCTGCCCGGCTTGGACTGTAGAAGCGGCGCAGCCGATGATAATCCTGACCGTTGAGCGCGCTGGCCCGCAGCGTCGTCTTGAACCCTGCCAGCGCCGTGGTTTCGACATAGGCATCGAATGTGGCATCGTCGCGCCAGGTCAGTCGCTCACCGGTGTAGAAGACATCGCCCTGTTCGGCGGCGGTATAGCTGATCCCCCAGGATGAACGCAGTTTCGGCACGTCGTGGCGGAACTCGGCGGTCAGGCTGCGTGGCGCGATATCGTCCATCTTCCTGTTGTCTCCGGTTACAGGATCGCGCATGCGCGATCCCCGTAGCGTACCGTCGAGCGTCAGCCGCGCGCCGCGCAGGGCGGCATCGAGCGGCAGGGTTGCTTGCGTGCTGATGCCCCATTGCCGGGCATTGCCGATCGTCCCCAGCGCTTCGTCGCCGGTGGGGAGGAGGAGATAGCCAAGCATCCCCTGATGCCATTGATGATAGGCCTCGACCGCCAGCGCGCCGCCCTTGCCCCAGCGATGGTCGGCACGGGCAAGGGCGCGGGTAACGCGGGCTGGGCGCAATTGCGCATTTCCACCGAGCGGCCGGCCGTCGGCCTGATTTACCGATGCGGCAAAATCGCCGAAGTCGAGCTGATCGACGGTGCGGCGGATGCCCAGTCGCAACTGGCTGGTATCGCGCGGCGACCACACCAGAGCGGCAGACGGTTTCCAATAGGACAGGCTTTGCTCGTTCGCGGCATCCCCCGTAACGCGGATACGCGACAGTTCGAACGCCATGCCGCTTTCCAGCGTCCAGCGTTTGCCCAGGCGTAACGTGACATTGGCAAAGGCCTCGCCCCGCAGTTCGGATACACGGCTATTGGCATTTGCCAGGGTGATCGGCGTCAGGCCGCTGCCATTATCCTCCGCATAGTCGAGGGCACTGTTGAGCCGGTTATAGGCGATCTCCATCCCCAGTTCGGGGCGGAGTACGTGGTCGCCACCCCGCGTCAGCGTTGTGCGACCGACCAGCTCCAACGGCTTCTGCGCCAGCGCCGAAACGCCACGATAGTCCGGCTCGACATAGTCCTCGTTAGTGGTCAGGCGTTCGACCCGACCGAGCCCCACCAGCTTTGCCGACCAGTCCTTGCCAAGGGTGCGGGTCCAGTCGAGCCCCAACTCGCCACTGCGCCCCTTTTCGTCATAGCCGATGGTCCGCTCGATCGTCGCTGCACCGTCAGTCGGCGAGATCATGATCGCCCGGTCGGATTCATAGCCATCCCGATTGAGCCGCAGATTGAGCGTCAGCGTACCGCCGGCCAGCGCGCCCGATGTCGATGCCGCAAGCCCGATCTCCGGTGCCTTGCCGATGATGCGCTCATGCCGGGTCTCGGTCGGCATGCCATTGCCGTCGCTGATATGATAGATGCCGTCGATCGGATAGCGGACCTGCTCGACCGACAGTTCCACATTGCTCTGCCAGCCGGCAATCTTGCGTGCATGGCTGATCTGGGCAGAGGGCGATATTCGGCCGTCGCGGGTATGGCTGAGCTTCAGCGAGGCATTGCCCGATCCACTCCCATCGGTGCGCAGGATGACATTGGCGACCAATGTCTGTCCCTGTGCCTCGGCCGCGTCGGTCCCGCGCAACAGCACGACCCGCTCGACGCGTGCGGCACCGATCCGAAGCAGCACCTCGGTAATGCCGCCGGCCTTCACCGTAGGTCGCTGACCATCGATCAGCACATTGCCGGCCGCGCCGCCAAAACCACGCAGGCTGTTACCCTCGCTCAACAGGAAGCCGGGGGTGCGCTCCAGCATGTCGAGCGCGGTCTGGGGCTGAAAGGGCGCGTAGAAATCGGCCGGATAAACCGGATCAGGACCAGCCGGGACGATCGGCGGATGAGCTGGCGGGCTGTTGTTCTGAACTGCTTCCTGTTCGCTCGCCATGGCGCCCGCCGTCATGGCAAGGCCGGCCATCATCGCATGGAACAGCATCATCGCAGGAAAAACTCTACCGGCACGACCCGTTCGATGCTTTCGACCTTCACATCCTCGGGTGGCTCCAGGATAGGCTGCCGGGGCATTGACTGCGACTCTTCCGCCCGGAACTGTTCGGGGCCGGGCGGCACTTCGCTTGCCGCTTCCGGTGGCGCAGCCGGCGGAGCCACGGCAAAGATGCTCAGGGTCGGCGCCGATTTCGGCACGACATAATCGGTCAGTGGCGCACGGGGGCGAGGGGGCGAGGCCATATCTATTCCGAAAGCATGAGCAGCAGCATGGCGGGGGGCAGGGCCAGGAGGATCATGACGCTCCATGCGCGCGCCGGATTGCGCGCGTGAAAGGCGCTCATTGCGATCACCGCGAACAAGGCAAAGCTGGCAAGCGTAACGCCGGTGACGGCTTCGACCGCATCGGTGCCAAGGCGAACGAGCAGGCGGGAAAGGGCCGCAGTGACGAGCGCGGTCAGGCCATAGGCACCCAGCGTGCAGGCCGTGATCCGTCCGGCATTGGCCCAGCGCGCACGGGCGACAGAGCTGAACCCGATCATGGCCGCACCCGCGCGAGGATGCGCTCGCGATTGCAATTGAGCGTCACGATCGTGACGGCGCCGGCGCTCAGCCAGCCGAACCAGGCGACGCTGCCATAACCCCAGCCAAGGCCAAGGCCTGCGATCAGGAAGGCAATGCTCTGCAGCGCAAAGCCGCCCCGGCGCAATCGGCGCGATTGCGGGTCGGGTAGCTTGCGACGAAGCCACTCCTGCTGGTGGCGGGCCATCGCCAGAAACAGCAGCGCAAAGCCGCCGAGCGACAGCAGGGCTGTTGCGACATGGGTCATGCCGGCACCTCCTGAAAATCTTGCTTGGGCTGGCGCGTGCGGCTGCGCGCCTTGGCCTTGGACTGGTGGGTTGCCACCTTGCGGGCGGCAAAGGCGAAGCCGGTGGCGGTCAGGATCATCATCAGGTCGAACAGGATGAAGATCGCGTCACCCGCCATCACGCTGGCGGGCAGGCCGCGGGGCGTGGTGGCGGTGTTGACCAGCGGAATGGCGGCATAGAGCAGGGCGCAGGCGGCCAGCGTCTCGACCCAGGCCTGCCGTGCCGGCCGGCCCAGGCTCCAGATGAAAATCGCGCCCCAGGCGATGAACAGAGCGTTGACCTCCCAATCGGCGCGTCCGACCATGGTCGGATCGAGCAACCGGTTGGCGAGGAAATAGACGGCGATCCCTGCCGATGCGCCGGCGATGACGCCGATGTTCAGCCGTTCGACCAGACGGAAACCGAAATGGGGCCGGGCCGGATCGGGCAGCTTGGCGCGACGCTTGACCGTCCACAGCACCAGCCCGCTGCCGACCATGATCGTGCCGCCCACGCCGGAGAGGAAATAGAGCCAGCGCAAGGCCGGGTTGGCATAGCGGCCGGCATGAAGGTCGACCATCACCCCTTTGATCGCTGTCGCCGCGCCGCCTTCGCGCGGGCCAGCCAGCGGTTCGCCGGTGGCGCCGTTGAGGTAGAGCATCGGCTGGTGGCCACCCAGCGTTTCGGTACGGGGCCAGATGCGGACGATCGCGGCTGCATTGCCGGGATGGCTGATGCTGACATAGCTGGGCTCGAAACCGGGCCGCAGCGTACGCGCACGCTGCAGCAGTTCGGGGATCGGGCGCAGATCGGCCTTCGCCTCGCTCGGTTCGCTCTTTGGCCCGGACGGGAAGGCCGCCTCATAATAGGCGTCGGTCGACGGGAAATTGGCGCTGATTGCCCAGGGCATCAGGGTGAAGAGCAGGGTGACAAGGCCCGTATAGGTGATCATCAGATAGAAGGGCAGGGCAAGGACGGCGGTGACATTATGCGCGTCGAGCCAGGAGCGCTGGCCCTTGCCGAAACGTAGCAGGAAGAAGTCGGTGAAGATTTTCTTGTGGGTGACGACGCCGCTCAGGATCGCGACCAGCATGGCGAGTGCAGCCAGGCTTACGAGCAGGCGCGCCCACATGACCGGCATATAATGAAGGTCGAAATGCATGCGATAGAGGAAGAAACCGCCGCGCGTATCGCGCACGCTGGTCAGGGTGCCGCTGGTGGCATCGAGCGTCCGTTCCTGCTGACTTGAGCGGTCGCCGCCGGCCGGCGTCCAACTGATGGAGAAGCCGTCGCCGCCGCGCGAACCGGGAAGGGAGAGCGTCCAGTGGTCTGCACCCGCACCTTCCTTGCGCAGGATCGTGTCGGCGGCGTCGATTGCCTTATCACTGACCGGCGCGGGCGTCAGTTCGGGGCGCATCCATTGCGATATTTCCTGCTGGAAGAAGGCGACCGTGCCGAACAGGAAGATGACGAACAGCAACCAGCCAGGCAGCAGCCCGGTCCAGGTGTGCAGCGTCGACATGGTCTGGCGCAGCGATGCCTTCATGATGTCTTGCCTCCGGCGACCTCTGATGACCTGTGTTCGTGCATGTCCCGCTGTTCGCTAATGCCCATCAATGCCCTGTTTGGTTGACGTTTGGCGTGACTGGATTTCCAAAGAAAAACGTCGAGAAATATTGGAAAGCCGCCCCGTTGCCTACAAATTGCATACCCCATGGCGAGTGGCTCGCTTGGCACCTCGTCGCGTTGGGATGGTGCCATTAACGCAAATGAGATTTATTTGCAAAAAAAGACATTTGATTTTTTGTGGTCGTAAGGGCTGCCATGTCCGGCAAATAGTCCTTGTCGAACGCGCAACATGCCCCGTACTGGACAGCATAAATCACAGTCCCTAATTCGCATATGCGAATCAATAGCAATAAAGGGGCTGGTATGCGACATATGAGATGGATGGGGGCGTTGCTGTCTGGGGGCGGTATCGTTGCCGCGGCGGTGCCTGCGTTTGGGCAGGAACAAGCCAGTCAGGATGGTCAGGCTGTCATGCTCGGGTCGGTCCGGGTTGAAGGGGAGGCCGTTGATGATGGGCTGACCAGTGATCCCGCATCTACCGAAGGGACCGGCTCTTACACGACCCGGTCGATGAAGACCGCGACGAAGCTGCCCATGTCGATCCGCGAGACACCGCAGTCGGTGACCGTCGTCACCCGCCAGCGACTGGATGATCAGGTGATGACCAACATCACCGACGTGGTGAAAAATACGCCAGGCCTTTTCCTCAACTATTCCAGCGGGCCCGGCCGCCCGAGCTTTACCGCGCGCGGTTTTGATATCGACAACATCATGTATGACGGCCTGCCGTCCCGCTATCAGGGATGGGTGGTGGGCAGTCAGGCCAATTTGGCCATCTATGACCGGGTGGAGGTGGTGCGCGGCGCTACGGGCCTTGTAACCGGCAGCGGCAATCCATCGGCGGCGATCAATCTGGTGCGCAAGCGCCCGACCCGCGACTTTCAGCTCAATCTCGAAGGATCGGCCGGCAGGTGGAACAATTATCGCGGGCAGATCGACATGTCGGGCGGTGTCGATCAGGCCGGCAATCTGCGGGTGCGGGTTATCGGCTCCTATCAGGACAGCAGCAGTTTCCGCGATGGCGAGGTCATTCATCGCGGCCTGATCCATGCGATCGGCGAATATGATATCGGCCCTGATACGACGCTCATGGTGGGCGCCACCCATCAGGATGATTTCTTCAATAGCTTCTGGGGCGGCTTGCCGCTCAGCGCTACCGGCGCGCATCTCGACCTGCCGCGCTCGACCCGACCCAGCTATGACTGGGAAGGCAAAAGCCAGAAGTCGAACACTGTCTTTGGCGAACTGACCCATCGGTTCGGTCACGACTGGAGCGTCCGGCTGGCGAGCATGAAGGTGTGGCAGGATGCCATGTTCTCCGGCACCTATGTCTATCGCCGGCCCGACCTGACGCTCACCCATTCCGCCTATCAGGCCGCCTATGACGAGGATCAGGCCAGTGTCGACCTCTATGCCAGCGGGCCGGTCACGTTGTTTGGTCGTGACCATGATCTGACATTCGGTGCCAGCCGACGCGAGACCTCGACAGGCACGCAAAATTACAGCGGGGGCGGGCTGCTCGCGGGCGATGTCGACATGTTCGATTTCGACCCGGCCAGCGGTGCTCGACCCAATTTCGTGCCGACGACCTACAGCCGGAACGTCATCACCCAGGGCGGTCTCTATGCCTCGACCCGGCTCAATCCGTTCGATGGGCTGAAGGTCATCTTGGGCGGGCGGCTGGATTGGTATGATTATGATAATCGCACGGCTGCGACCGGCGATTACAAGGTCGATGCCCACAAGACCGTCTATGCCGGCGCGATCCTGGACATCGATCGTCATCATTCTTTCTATGCCAGCTTCACCGACATTTTCCAGCCGCAGACGGCCAGGGGCTTTGCCGTAGACGCCGACAGCCAGACGATCCTGAAGCCGATCACCGGCCAGAACTACGAGGTGGGTATCAAGGGCGAATATCTCGACGGGGCGCTGAATGCGGCGATCGCGCTCTTCCGCATCGACCAACGGAATAGGGCATTTGTGCCGACCGATCAGAGCGGTTGTCCCAGCTTCCCGGCCAGCAGTTGCTCGACGGCTGCTGGCCTGGTGCGCAGCAAGGGCATTGATGCCGAGCTTCAGGGCGCGATTACGCCCGACTGGAACATTTCGCTCAGCTATACCTATACCAGCATTCAATTTGTGCGGGACACCAACCCCGAAAATGGCGGCAAGAATTTCGACACCGACATGCCCCGCCACATGGCTAAATTGTCGACCTTCTACACTCTGCCGGGGAAGCTCGACCGGCTGCGTGTCGGCGCCGGACTTAACTGGCAGAGTCGCATATACAACGACAATAACGGCGCCAATTTCAACAATGTCGCCTTCCGCGTCGAACAGGGCGGCTATGCCGTTGCCGACCTGATGCTGGGATACAAGATCAGCGACCGGTTCGATCTTCAGGCCAACATCAACAATCTGTTCGACAAGCATTATTACAAGGCGATCGGCTATGATATCCGCTGGGGCTCGACCGATGCCTATGGCGATCCGCGCAATATTCTGGTGACGCTGCGCGGCAGAATCTGAAGGCATGCGCTCGCCAGCCATGGTTGGCGAGCGCCGCAATCGTGC
Organism: Sphingomonas sp. S-NIH.Pt3_0716; assembly: GCF_003950715.1. Classification (NCBI taxonomy): domain Bacteria; kingdom Pseudomonadati; phylum Pseudomonadota; class Alphaproteobacteria; order Sphingomonadales; family Sphingomonadaceae; genus Sphingomonas; species Sphingomonas sp. S-NIH.Pt3_0716. The sequence goes on from NZ_QLJK01000005.1 coordinate 35,814, forward strand.
CATGCGCTGAATTTCGGATTGTCTGGAGCCAGCCCGGCCTCGCCAAGGGCTGAAATAGTGGCTCCCCGAGTAGGATTCGAACCTACGGCCATTCGATTAACAGTCGAATGCTCTACCGCTGAGCTATCGGGGAGCAGCCCCGCTTGCGCCGGGCAGGCCGCGCATATGCAGCGGCTTGTCCCAAATGGCAAGCGTGAAATTGCAGAAAATTATGCGATGAATTGTTCGGCCGCGATCCGGTCGTCCAGCGTATGTTCGGGGTCGAACAACAGGGTCAGCGGGGTGGCGCGGTCGATCTTGACCTCGACCTGGGCGACGTCGCGGACTTCGCGCTGGTCGGCGACGGCACTGACCGGACGCTTGACCGGATCGAGCACGGTAAAGCGAATCGCGGTATTTTCCGGCAGGATGGCGCCACGCCAGCGGCGCGGCCGGAACGGGCTGATCGGGGTCAGGGCGACCAGGGCGGACCCCAGCGGCAGGATTGGGCCATGGGCGGAAAGATTATAGGCGGTGGACCCGGCGGGGGTGGCTACCAGCACGCCGTCGCACACCAGTTCGGGCAGCACGGGGCGATCGTTGACCTGCACTTCCAGCTTGGCGGTCTGGCGGGTTTCGCGCAGCAGCGAGACTTCGTTGATCGCCGGGATGGAGAAACGCTCGCCATCGACCGTGTCGACCACCATGCGCAGCGGGTTGACCTTGAAGCTCTTGGCCTTCTCCAGCCGCTGTTCCAGCCGTTCCAGACGCCATTCGTTCATCAGGAAGCCGACCGTGCCGAGATTCATGCCGAAGACCGGCAATATACGGCGGGATTCCAGCATGGCGTGCAGCGTCTGCAGCATGAAGCCGTCGCCGCCCAGCGCGATGACCGTGTCCGCCTGTTCCAGCGGCACGAAATCATAGGCGGCGCGCAACCGCTCTTCCGCTGCCCGTGCAGCCTGGGTCGGGGACGCGACGAGGGCGCGCCGGGGTTCACTGTTCATCCGCCGGTGACACTCATATGTCGCTGGACCGCCGCGGTCGGAGCGCCGGCGCCGATCCGGAAATCATGGGCGGCGGGCTTGCGCCGCAGTGCGCGATCGACCAGCGGCTCGACCGCGGCGAGGCCGCCGCTGCGCAGGGCGGCCTTGAAATCGACATGGTCGTCATGGCCCAGGCACATGTAGATCTTGCCCTCGCAGGTCATGCGCATGCGATTGCAGTCGGCGCAGAAATTGCGGGTGAGCGGGGTGATGAGGCCAAGCCGAACACCCAGCCCCTCGACATCATGATAGCGCGCCGGGCCACCCGTGCGCGCCGCGATCGGGGTGAGGACATGATGGGCGTCAATCTCCTGCGCGACATGCGACAGCGGCAGATAATGGTCGGTGCGATCCTCGCCCGTTTCGCCCAGCGGCATGGTCTCGATCAGGGTCAGGTCGAAGCCCTGGCTGTCGCACCAGCGCAGCATCGGCAGGATCTCGTCGGCATTGATATCCTTGAGCGCGACCATGTTGATCTTGACCGCAAGCCCCGCCGCGCGCGCGGCATCCAGCCCCCGCAGCACCACCGACAGGTCGCCGCCGCGGGTGATATGGGCGAAGCGATCGGCCTGCAGGCTGTCGAGGCTGACATTGATGCGGCGGACGCCGGCGTCGTGCAGCGCCTCTGCATGATCGGCCAGGCGCGTGCCATTGGTTGTCAGCGTCAGTTCCTGAAGGCCGGCATCCAGATGGCGACCGATTCGACGGATCAGGTCGATGATGTCGCGGCGCACCAGCGGTTCGCCGCCGGTCAGGCGGATGCGGCGCACACCGCGCGCAATGAAGAGATCCGCGAGCAGCGCGATTTCCTCCAGCGTCAGAACCTGATTTTTCGGCAGGAACTGCATCCGTTCCGCCATGCAGTAGCGGCAGCGCAAGTCGCATCGATCCGTAACGGAAATCCGCAGATAATCGATCCGGCGGCCAAGGCCGTCGGTCATGGAAGTTGCGGCAGGATCGACCATGGCCATGCCCCTAGCTAAGCCATGGGCATGGCGGGCGCAAGCTGGCCGGTTGCGGGGCGGTGAAGAGGTCGGTAACCGGTTGCTGTTACAAGAGCGGCATGCGCCTTGTCAGGGAGTCGATAAAAGAGTGAGCGGGCAGGCCGCCCCGGACGGGCAGCGCAGCATCTTCATCCTGTCGCCCGGCGACCGCGACCCCCTGTGCCGTGCCGCGCAGGAGGCGGGCTGGCGTGCGATCGGTGCGCGGCGTGCCACCGATGCGCCGCAACGTTTCCTGCGCAGCGATGCCCAGATCGCGCTTGTTGACATGCGCGGTGGGACGGCGGCCAAGCTGATCGCGCCTTTGGTGCCGGCGGTGGATGCGGGTGGCTGCGCGCTGGTGGTGCTGGTCGATGCGGCGGCGGTCGCGACCCTGCCGCAATTGTTCGATGCCGGCGCGACCCATTTTCTGGTGGCGCCGGTGACCCAACCCCTGTTGCAGGCGACGCTGGCATCGGCGCAGCGACTGGTCGAGCGGCTGGGCGGTGGCGCGATGCAGAGCCAGCGGGCGCAGCGCATCCGCCGGGGCGACGCGCTCTATTGGGAGATGGACCGCGACGGCGCCGGACTGCGGCTGAGCGAGAGCCTGGCCCGCAATCTGGGCATAGAGGCTTGGCAGCCGACGCCATCGACCTTGATCCACCGGCTGGCGCGCAATGAACGCAAGGCGGTGTTGAACGCGCTGGAGGGGATGATGCAGTCGGGGCGTCCGGCGGCATTCGCCCATGCCGTGCCGGACCGGCCGGGCAATCGGCTGGTGCATCATCTGCGCTTCGTCGACGGCACGGTGGCGGCCGATGTGGAGTGGCTGTCCGACGCGCAGGACCAGGATGTGGCGAGCCGCGACAATCTGACCGGGCTGCGTTCGCGCCAGGCGGCACTGGACTGGCTGGATCGCCGGTCGGGGCTACCGACGACGGTGGTGCTGCTGTCGATCAGCCAGTTCGATCGCATGAATGCGGCCTATGGCCAGGTGGTGGGTGACGCACTGCTGGGGCGGATTGCGCGGCGGATCGAACGGATTGTCGACAGCGTGGCAGGCCATGCGATGGTCGCGCGGATCGCCGGCACGGAATTTCTGGTCGGCCTGACTGGCGAGCCAGCGGCGGCGGAGCGGGCAACCTATCTGGCGCGGCAGTTGATCGAGGCGATCAGCCGGCCGTTCAGTGCGGGCGACCATCTGATCCGTTTGATTGCGCGATGCGGTATCGCGCAGGCGCGGGCGGAGGATGATGCGACCCAGTTGCTGCGGCGGGCAGGGGCTGCACTGGCCGATGCGCGACAGGGCGGGGGCGAAGGCATTCGCATCTTTTCCGCCGAGAAGCGCAGCCGCCAGCTCGACGCCGACCAACTGGAAACCGACCTGCGGCTGGCGCTGCACCGGGGCGAGATCGGCATCGTGTTCCAGCCGCAATATCCGGTCTATGACCATCGCATCAGCGGGGTCGAGGCTTTGGCGCGGTGGAACCACCCGATCTATGGCCCGCTGGGGGCCGGCATATTGTTCGGCACGGCGGAACGGTCCGACTATATGCTGCCGCTGTCGGCGCATATCCAGGCCGAGGCCTTGCGGCAGGCGGCGGCATGGCCGAGCGCGCTGTCCAATCTGCGCCTGTCGATCAACGTCACGGCGGCGGATATTTCGCAGCCGGGGTTCATGGCCGATTTCCTGGGGCAGGTGGACCGCAGCGGCTTTCCCCGCTCGCGGCTGACGGTGGAGATTACCGAAAGCGGGCTGATCCATGATGTCGACGCGGCGGCGGCGCTGCTGACGGCGCTGCGGTCCGAAGGGTTGGCGGTGGCGATCGACGATTTCGGCACCGGCTATTCGAGCCTGGCCTATTTGAAGGGCCTGCCGCTCGATTATCTGAAGATCGACTCCAGCCTGGCCCAGGATATCGCCGGGTCGGCGCGCGACCGGATTATCGTGCGTGGGGTGATCCATATGGCGAAGTCGCTGGGCCTGAACGTCATCGCCGAAGGGGTGGAGACGGAGCAGCAGCTCGACCTGCTGGCACGGGAAGGCTGTGATTATTACCAGGGCTTCCTGCGCTCGGCGGGCGTCTCCACGCCCGAACTCATATCCCTGGTGCTACAGGGTTAGGCCGACCTTTCCGATGAGGGCCGAGCCGGCGTGGCGCGCATCGCGATTGTCGATGTCGGTGTCGCTGTAGCGCAGTTCCGCCGACCAGCGGCCGCGATACCAGGCGATGGCCGCGCCATAATCCCAATAATCGCCGCCCGGCCGCAGCCGTTGCGAGGCGATCGGATCGCGATCCGACCCGGAACTATGGCCGACCCGTGCCGAGGCGGTGAGCGGGGTGCCGGGAATGGCGAAAGAGGCGGCGGAGGACAGATAGAGATTGTCGCCGCCGATCGCCGACTGGCGCGGCGCATATTGGGCGCTGATGTCGATGCTGGCGGGGCCGATCAGGAAGCCGGCGCCGGCGCCAAATTCGCCATAGCCCTGATGATCGGCGCCGGGGAAGAGATGGTAGCGCGCGTCGAGCGACAGCCGCCAGCCGCCCAGTTGATGGACATAGGAAGGGCCAAGGTCGATCACGGCGTCGGCGCCGCCATGGCGATCGCTGCCCCAGAGGCTGGTCGCGGCGCCATCGAGCGACAGGCCCTGCGCGACCGGCACGGACAGGCTGCCACGCAGCACCGGATCGCCGTCGCTCCAGCTCAGGCCCCGGCGACGCTCGTCGCTGGCGACCTCGACCGTGGCGCTGGGGCCGCTGGCATATTGGGCGGCGGCCGGTACGGCATGGAGGGCGAGGCCAAGCCCGCCCAGCCATGCCAGGCCGATGGTCCGATTAGTTCGACGCAAGATTGCGCACCGAGTCCAGTTCGGCCAGCAGCGGCGCGCGATCGGCTTCTGCCACGGCGATCAGATGTGCTTCGATCTTGTCCTGATACTGGGCCATGTTGCGTTCGCCCGACTGACGGCCGGTGGTGCAGGCGCCAGCCTCGCTACCCGAAAAGCGCTTGTCGCTCGACACGGTGCGGCCGAGCGCCGGGCCATGGTCCAGCTTGCGGTCGACCACGATCGTCGCGGTCCACTGGCAGCGCTGATTGTCCATGCGGTTGGGCGTCCTGGCGCCGATGGTCTTTGTGCGGATGTCGGCACGGGCGGTGTAGGTGGCACCGACCTGATTGCCATGATGCTCGACCGACACATTGTGGGTCGCGGCGGCGGCAAGCGCCATAAGGATCAAACTCATTTCATTCTCCTGCTGTGACGCCGCGCTTTGTTGCCCGGTCGTCACGAAGGCATGTAGGTTTCGACTGTTGCTGCTTCTTTTCCGGTTGATGATGAATGGCGACATGAGGGTCGGATGGGGAGGCAGCCGACGCGACAGTTGAAAGTACATAGTGTCGATGCCGTGCGCATTTGGGCGTTTTTGCCCGAGAAGGCGACAGCCACGCGGCGATGAAGCGACAGTGGCGCGCCTGTAACGCAGCTGCGACGCGACAGTGAAGCGACAATGAGGCGACAGCAAAGCGACGATCATGGGCGATGATCTGGCGTGTTGCGGTGGTGGCGGAACCGGGTCGGTAATGCGGGCAAGACGATGGGCGCGTGCTGTTTCATCCGCCAGGATAGAGCAGGGAAAATCCAAATAGGAAAGCCGCGGCTCCCCATCGGGAACTGGCATGGGGATTGGCAGGCCCATGATGATCCGACACTATGTGTTGGGGACAAGGGAGGAAAACCATCATGCTCGCCCTTCTGCTGCTATTGCAGGCCGCATCGCCCGAGATCATCGTCACCGGCCAGCGGCTGGTCGAGGAACAGGCCAAATGTGTGCATGGCGATTGCACGCCACTGCGCGATGCGCAGGCGACGATCGCGCTGGCCGAGCAGCGCTTTCGCGATGGCGACTATCTGAAGGCCAAGTATCTGCTGGCGGCGGCGATCCGCCGCAACAAGGACAAAGGGGGCGAAGCGCCCCGGCCGGTCGCGGCCATTTATGAAGCGATGGCGACGGTGGCGCTGCATGAGGGCGACCAGAATGCCTATCGCCGGGCCGTGGCGGGGCAGGTGAAGACGCTGCGCGACAATCTGCCGGCGGACGATGTGGCGGTGCTGGCGGCCTCCACCGCATTGGGCGACATGTGGATCAAGCTGGGCAATTATCGACAGGCGGCAGCGACCTATCGCGGGATCGAGGATCAGGCGCTGGCGCAGGGGCGAGCCCATCCGGCGATCATGGCGGGGATGAAGCGGGCCTGGCTGGCGGCGGCGCAGGGTGAGCGGCGCGAGGCGGCAAGGATGCTGGACGAACTGGAGCAGCGGCCGATCGCGCAGCAGCCGGGATATCGTACCGCCCTGCGCGTGCTGCGGCTGCGTCTCGCGGTGCGCGATGGGGATGACGCGGCGATCACCCGCCTGGCCGAGGCGATCGGCGCGGAGCAGGGTGCGGTGCCGATCCTGGTCTGGCAGCCGCCCTATCCGGCCAGCACAGACGCTGTCGACATCGGGCGGGCGCAGGATCTCAATGGCATAGCGGTGCGGCCGGGCGGCAGCACGGATATCGCGGCGATCCAGTGGATCGATGTCGGTTTCTGGATCCGGCCCGACGGACGGACCGAGGATGCTGAAATATTGCGGGGTTCGCGCACGTCCGGCTGGGCGCCTGCGATCCTGCGCCAGATCACGGGGCGGCGTTATGCCGCACGCGGGGAGGCGGGGGAGGCGGATGTGCCGGGCAGCTACCGGATCGAACGGGTAACACCCAAATATCAATATACGAACAAGGTGGGATCGCTCATCCGGCGCCGGGTGCCGGCGCCCGGTTTCGAAGTGCTGGACCTGACCGCATCGGAAGCCGCGATGCCGCCTGTGGGCGGGTGAGGTGGGCGCTCAGGGCTGCGTGTCGGACCGAGCAAAAGCGCAGACTCTTCCGCCGCAAGGGATCAGGCCCTAGGGGCACAGGCTCATTCCAAATTTGAGGCGGGAAACCAGCGATGATTCAACCGGGTGCGACGTTCAAGGACAATCTCCAGCTGCTGCCGCCGATCGACGGCATCGCCCGTATCGATCTGAAGGATGCGAGCGGCACGGTCGTCGCCAGCATCGAGAACCAGCCGGGCAAGCAGGGATCGCTGGCGGTCTATGCCTATTTGCAGAAGGTGTTTGGCACGCTGGACGCGGCGGCGGCCGAGCATGGGCTGGCGGTGTTTGCCGAACATACGGCCGATGCCCGCAACCGGCCGGGTGCGCACCCCAATGTCGACCGGCTGATCGCGATCGTGGACGGTGGCGACGCGCTGGCGATCGGGGTGGTCGCGGGCTGAACAAGGCGGGTAAATCATTTCCTTGATGCGCCATTTCTTTTGCCGCTGTCGGGGCATGACGCAGTGCCTGCCAAGTCGGGCGAGCGAAATCGGATGAGGACAGACTGATCCGAAAGACCCTCACCCTCACCCTCCCACGCCTGCGGCGCGGGCCCCTCCTCTCCCGTGAACGGGAGAGGGTAATTGGCAATGGCCGGGATGGGTGGTTAGGCGACGGTCTGCTTTGAAATATACAATGTCGAAAAGAGACGATAACCGTGGGCTAGAATTGATCAGCGGGGATGCAATGCTTGCGCGAAAATCACTCTCAACAATTCTCCTAATGGCCGTATTCGCGACATCCTCTTGTGAAGACGACGTGGGAGATAACCGCACTCCGAATTCAAAATACAGAAAGTTGAGCGATCAAGAGATGGAACGTATATTAATTGGAAATAATATAAAGAAATATCCAATTTTTTGGAACCATGATAATGGAATAAGCTTTTTCCAAGGAGGAAAAGCTGTAGTTCACGGATATTCAGATGAAAATGCATCGTATCTGATCAAAAATAGATATTTTTGCTTGGAAATGCGTATGCAGAATATTAAAATATGCAGTTATCTTATCACAAATGGAAAGAACGTTTTTGAAGTTTCAACAGACAAAATTCCGAGTGTGTATCTATTGAAGATTTGCCCACTCAATCAATTACACGGCTCCAGACGCAGCTGCAATTTCTCCGTTCCCCATGCATTGTCGGCGGCAACTTAAGTTTCTTGTCATCTACAAAGGTCAACATGAAATTTCGTCTGGCTTGGCTTCTTTTCCTTTTTTCCGCTCGCAACTGGTCGTTTCTGGCCCGGCAACTTCCCCGCCCAGGAGCGGACCGACCGCTGTCGGGTGTGCTTGGCGCCGCTCGGCGCGATGAGCATCTAACAGGGGTGGTTAGCGGAATGTCAGCTTTCTTGGTCACAAACCGGCTTGAGGAAGGTCCATACTACGAGCCCGAAACCGATAGTCGTGAAGCATACTGCTGAATGCAAAGCCCATGTCCAGATGGTATCCGGTATCGAAAAAGACCAGCAGACTGCCGAGGTAAGCAGCGGCAGCAGCATCCATGGGATGAGTTGGAAATTCATCTCATTTACCCACGCCAATCCACGTAGCGGTATTGCCTTGCTCGAAAGAAAGGCGCGGTATCTGATAAATGCCCTTTGCATCAACCTCGTATCTCATGAGCGATCGGTGACGGCAATTGGTCGCTTTCTCCCCGCAGGGTGAGGGCAGGATGCGTATTTACCCCGCTGCCTTGGCCAGCCCCTTCGACAATTGCAGCGCGCCGTTGAGGCGGGCGGCGGGGTCGGGCCAGGCGCGGGTGACGACCACCTTGCTGTCCGGGCGCAGGCGGGCGACGCCGTCGAGGCGCTGGACATAGGCGACCAGACCGGCCGGGTTGGGGAAGCGATCCTCGAAGAAGCTGACTAGCGCGCCCTTTGGCCCGACATCGATCTTGGCGATATTGGCCTTGAGGCAATTCTGCTTGATCTCGATGATCTTGAGCAGGTTCTGGGTCGGCGCGGGCAGCTTGCCGAAGCGGTCGATCAGCTCGGCGGCGAAGGCCTCCAGCCCCTGGCGATCCTCCAGTTCGTTGATGCGGCGATAGAGACCCATGCGCAGGTCGAGATCGGGCACGAAATCTTCCGGGATCATGATCGGCGCGTCGACGCTGATCTGCGGCGAGAAGCTGTCGCGGCGCGCTTCGAGGCCGGCGCCGCCGGCCTTGGCGTCCATGATCGCGTCCTCCAGCATCGACTGGTAGAGTTCGAAGCCTACTTCCTTGATATGGCCCGACTGTTCGTCGCCGACGAGGTTGCCGGCTCCGCGAATGTCGAGATCATGGCTGGCGAGCTGGAAACCGGCGCCCAGCGTATCGAGATCCGACAGCACCTTAAGCCGCTTTTCCGCGGTTTCGGTGATGATACGGTTGGCGGGCGTGGTGAAATAGGCATAGGCGCGCGTCTTCGACCGGCCGACGCGGCCGCGCAGCTGGTAGAGCTGGGCAAGGCCGAAGCGGTCGGCGCGGTGGATGATGAGCGTGTTGGCGCTGGGGATGTCGAGGCCGGATTCGACGATGGTGGTGGAGAGCAGCACATCATAGCGCTTGTCGTAGAAGGCGGACATGCGCTCCTCGACATCGGTGGCGCTCATCTGGCCATGGGCGACGATCGGCTTCACCTCGGGCACTTCGGTGCGCAGGAATTCCTCGACCTCTGTGAGGTCCGAGATGCGCGGCACGACGAAGAAGCTCTGGCCGCCGCGATAATGTTCGCGCAGCAGCGCCTCGCGGATGACGACGCCGTCCCAGGGCATGATATAGGTGCGCACTGCCAGGCGATCGACTGGTGGGGTCTGGATGACCGAGAGTTCGCGCAGGCCCGACATCGCCATCTGGAGCGTGCGCGGGATCGGCGTGGCGGTGAGGGTGAGGACATGGACGTCGGTCTTCAGGGACTTCAGCCGTTCCTTGTGGGTGACGCCGAACCGCTGTTCCTCGTCGACGATGACGAGGCCGAGGCGCTTGAACTCCAGCCCCTTGGCGAGGAGGGCGTGGGTGCCCACGACGATGTCGATCGTGCCGTCGGCCAGGCCCGCCTTGGTCGCCTTCGCCTCCTTGTCGGGGACGAGACGGGAGAGGCGGGCGATTTCCAGCGGGAAGCCGCGGAAGCGCTCGACGAAATTCATGTGATGCTGGCGCGCGAGCAGGGTGGTGGGGCAGATCACCACCACCTGCATCCCGGCCATGGCGGCGACGAAGGCGGCGCGCAGCGCGACCTCGGTCTTGCCGAAGCCGACATCGCCGCAGACGAGGCGGTCCATCGGACGGCCGGCGCCCAGATCCTCGATGACATCGCCGATCGCGCGGTCCTGATCGTCGGTTTCCTGATAGGGGAAGCGGTCGACGAAGGCGGGATAGCCGGCGGCGTCCGGCTCGGCGATCTCGGCCGGGCGCAGGGCGCGTTCGGCGGCGGTCTTGAGCAGTTCGCCCGCAATCTCGCGGATCCGCTCCTTCATCCGCGCCTTGCGCCGCTGCCAGGCCTCGCCGCCGAGCTTGTCGAGGCTCACGCCCTCGCTGTCGGAGCCGTAGCGCGAGAGGACTTCGAGATTTTCGACCGGGACATAGAGCTTGTCGCCGCCGGCATAGGAGAGGGCGACGCAGTCATGCGCGGTCTTGCTGACCGGGATCTGCGTCAGCCCCTCATAGCGGCCGATGCCATGGTCCATATGGACGACGAGGTCGCCGGGCGAGAGGGTGGCGAGTTCGGCGAGGAAGGCGTCGGCGCTCTTCTTGCGCTTGGCGCGGCGGACGAGCCGGTCGCCCAGCATATCCTGTTCGGTGAGGACGGCGACGTCGGGCGCGGTGAAGCCATGGTCGAGGCCGAGGACGGTGAGGACGGCGCTGCCGCCCGCCGCGGTGCCCAGAGCCTCCTGCCAGCTGTCGGCTGCAGCGAGACGGACGACGCCATGATCGGCGAGCAGGCCGGAGAGGCGCTCGCGCGCGCCTGCCGAATAGCTGGCGATCACCACCTTCTTCTTGGTGCGGCGCAGGGCGTCGATATGCTTGCCGACCGCCTCATAGACATTGACGTTCTGCGCGCGTTCGGGCGCGAAATCGCGCGGGCCGTCGACCGCGAAGTCGAGCACGGTGGCGCTTTCGGGCTCGTGGAAGGGGGTGGTGGCGTGCATCGGCCAGACAGCGGCGGAGGCATCCCACTCGGCGGCGTCGAGATAGAGGGCTTCGGGCTTCAGCGGGCGATAGGCACCGGGATCGGCCGATTTCGCGGCGATGCGGTTGGCATGATAGTCCCGGATCGCCTCGAACCGGGCGTCGGCCGCGCCGACCACGCCATGGTCGCGGACGATGATCGCGTCATCGCCCAGATGCTCGGTCAGCGGAACCAGCTTTTCCTCGAACAGAGGCAGCCAATGTTCCATGCCGGCGAGGCGCCGGCCCTCGCTCACCGCCTGATAGAGCGGGTCGCCGGTTGCGGTCGCGCCGAAGGTTTCGCGATAGCGGCCGCGGAAGCGCTTGATCGTGTCTTCGTCGAGCAGCGCCTCGGACGCGGGAAGCAGGGTGAAGCCGTCGACGCTGCCGGTGGTGCGCTGGTCGGTCGGGTCGAAGCGGCGCACCGTCTCGATCTCGTCGCCGAAGAAGTCGAGCCGCAGCGGCTGGTCCTCGCCGCCGGGGAACAGGTCGACAATGCCGCCGCGAATGGCGAATTCGCCGCGATCATGGACGGTGTCGGTGCGGACATAGCCGTTGGATTGCAGCATGTCGGCGAGGCGCGTGATCGCGATCCGTTCCTTGGGCGCGAGGCGCGCGACCAGCTGGCGGACGCGGAACGGGGTGAGGGTGCGCTGGGTCAGGGCGTTGAGGGTGGTGAGGACCAGCTGCGGTCCCTTTGGTTTTGCCTGAAGCGCATGAAGGCCGGCGAGGCGCGCCGACGCGGTGCGCAGCGAGGGGCTGGCCCGGTCATAGGGCAGGCAGTCCCAGGCGGGAATTTCGATGAGCTCGATCTCTGGCGCGAAATAATGGGCGGTGTCGGCGACTGCGCGCATCAACTGCTCGTCGGAGGCGACGAAGACGGCGCGGGTCGCATCCGAACCATGGGCAGCGCGGGCAATGTCCGCCAGCAGCCAGGGCTGGAAGCCGGCCGGCACGCCGGACAGAGTGAGCGGCGCCTTCGCCTTCAGGATTTTCTGGAGATCGGTCATTGTCGTCTCTGTTCCCCTCCCGCAAGCGGGAGGGGCTAGGGGTGGGCAAATGCAACAGAGGTGGCGCAGGCCCACCCCCTAACCCCCTCCCGCTTGCGGGAGGGGGGACTTGTCAGTTCTCGATCTTGACGAAATCGAGCTTGAGGAACTGGTCCATCATCGGGCCCTTCCATTCGTCCGGCACGGGGATGGTGCCGAGCGCCCAGCCGATGATGTCGGCGTCCTGCTCGTCCATGAAGCGCTCGAACCAGGCGATCTGCTCGTCGTTCCAGGTCGCATGATAGCGTTCGAAGAAGCCGCCGACCGTATAATCCGCCTCGCGCGTGCCCCGGTGCCAGGCGCGGAATTTCAGGCGACGCATCAGCGGGTTGTCGTTCACAATTTGTTCCTTTAACGGACGTGCCGAAACAGCCGATCGGATATTTGAATGACCGTCCCGGCTGCGTTAGAGAAGCCTCAGATAGCCATGCGACCCGATATTCTCAATCCGCTCTTTGCCGAAATCTCCGCGCTCAAGGGCATTGGCCCGGCGCTGGCCCGTCCGCTCGAACGGCTGGGGCTGGCGCGGGCGGTCGATGTCGCCTTTCACCTGCCGGTCAATTATGTCGATCGGAAACTGATCGACGAACTGGACATGGCGGACGCCGGCAAGGTGATCGGCATCATGCTGACCCCGGTCGATTATCGCGCCAGCGGCAATGCGCGCGCGCCGTTCCGGGTGCAGGCGCTGGACGCCCATGGCAATGCCGTCTCCCTCGTCTATTTCGGCCGCAACAGCGCCTGGCCGCGCAAGCTGTTGCCGCTCAACGAAGCGAAATTCGTGTCGGGCAAGCTGGAAGCCTATGGCGACAATCTGCAGATGGTCCATCCCGACTATGTCCTGCCGCCCGAGGAGGCCGACACCGTGCCGGCGCGCGAGAGCGTCTATGGCCTGTCGGAAGGGCTGACCAACAACCGGATGCGCGACCTGGTGGGGCAAGCGCTGGCCCGCGCGCCCGAACTGCCCGAATGGATCGAGCCGAGCCTGCTGGCGAGCAAGGGCTGGCCGGCCTGGCGCGCGGCGCTGGAACGCTTCCATGCCGACCCAACCGACGCACAGGCGCGCGAGCGGCTGGCCTATGACGAGATTTTCGCCGGGCAACTGGCGCTGATGCTGGTGCGGCAATCGTCGCGGCGGCGGCGCGGCGTGCCGATCAGCGGCGACGGGCGACTGCGGGTGATGCTGAAGTTGCCTTTCGCCCCGACCGGTGCCCAGCGCCGCGCGATCGGCGAGATCGAGGGCGACATGGCGCAGGCGACGCCGATGCTGCGGCTGCTGCAGGGCGATGTCGGATCGGGCAAGACGCTGGTGGCGCTGATGGCGCTGCTGAACGCAGTCGAGGCCGGGATGCAGGGCGCGATGCTGGCGCCGACCGAAATATTGGCGCGGCAACATTATGAGACGCTGCGCAAGATGGCGTCGGGTCTTCCGATCGAGATCGCGATCCTGACCGGGCGCGAGAAGGGGAAGGTGCGCGAGGCGACGCTGATGGGGCTGGCCGATGGCAGCATCCACATCCTGGTCGGCACGCACGCGATTTTCCAGGAGAAGGTGCAGTATAAGGCGCTGGGCCTGGCCGTGATCGACGAGCAGCATCGGTTCGGTGTGGCGCAGCGGATGATGCTGGCGAGCAAGGCCGAGCGATCGCCGCATCTGCTGGTGATGACGGCCACGCCGATCCCGCGCACGCTGACCCTGACCTATTATGGCGAGATGGACGTGTCGCGGCTGGACGAGATGCCGCCGGGCCGCCAGCCGATCCAGACTTTGGTGATGTCCGCCAACCGGCTGGACGAGGTGGTCGAGGGGCTGGCCCGCCATGTCGAAGGGGGCGGGCAGGCCTATTGGGTGTGCCCGCTGGTCGAGGAGAGCGAGACGAGCGATCAGGCGGCGGCCGAGATGCGGGCCGAGACGCTGCGCCAGCGCTTCGGCGACCGGGTAGGGCTGGTCCATGGCAAGATGAAGGGGCCGGACAAGGATGCGGCGATGGAGGCCTTTGCCGCCAACCGCACCCAGATATTGGTGGCGACCACGGTGATCGAGGTCGGCGTCGACGTGCCCAATTCCAGCCTGATCGTGATCGAGGGGGCGGAGCGTTTTGGCCTGGCGCAGCTGCACCAGTTGCGCGGTCGGGTCGGGCGCGGCGACAAGCCGTCGGTCTGCCTGTTGCTGCGCGGCAATGCGCTGGGCGAGACGTCGCGGGCGCGGCTGGCGCTGATGCGCGAGACCAATGACGGCTTCCGCATCGCCGAGGAGGATCTGAAGCTGCGCGGTGCGGGCGAGGTGCTGGGCACGCGCCAGTCGGGCGAGGCGGAACTGAAGATCGCGACGCCCGAGCATGTGTCGGCACTGGTGGATAGCGCGCGGGATGACGCCCATCTGCTGATCGACCGGGACGGCGGGCTGGACAGCGAACGGGGGCAGGCGGCGCGGACCTGCCTCTATCTGTTCGAGAAGGATGCGGCGGTGGGATTGCTGCGCGGGGGGTGAGGGGGGGGCTTGTCGTCTTAGCCCTCTCCCGCTTTCGCGGGAGAGGGTTGGGTGAGGGGCTTCTTTTTCGAAAGCGCTGATCGAATGGCGTCTGCAACGCCTTCGATATTTTCCACTACATCATGATTCCAGAAGCGGAGGATGTGTAAGCCGCGCGCCTCCAGATAGGCAGTGCGACGGTGATCGCGATCTTCATCATGCTGGCCGCCATCAAGCTCCACGGCCAATGCGGCTTCCACGCACAGGAAATCGACGACGAATGGATCGATCGTTGCCTGACGACGAAGTTTGAATCCGTCCAACTGGCGGTTGCGCAAGATGCTCCATAGCATGCGCTCGGCATCGGTCATGTCGCGCCTTAGACGTGCAGCGTGGGGACTGATCTGGCGGCGGACCGGGAACATTCATCGCATCATAAAGGAAGAAAGACCCTCACCCAACCCTCTCCCGTGAAGACGGGAGAGGGCTAGAAGTGCCCGGCCTTCCTGCGTAAATTTGCTGCACCTGCGAAACAAAATGCGGGGCGGTCGCGTTGCCCCTGGCATGACCGACATCAGCCTGACCCATATTACGCCGATGGCCGCGCTTTCGATCGCGCTGTCGGTGGTCGTCGCCTTCGCCGTTCATGGCGCGCTTTACTGGATTGCGGTGCGGCTGGTGAAGCGCGCGCGGATTGAGCCGCTGCTGTTGCCGGCCATCTTCCAGCCGACGCGCTGGCTGGTGGTGCTGCTGGCTCTGGGGGCGGGGCTCAAGTCGATCGAGATGGGGCCGCGGATCGAGGATATCTGGTCGATCGGGGCGCGGATGGTGTTTGCGCTGCTTGTGGGCTGGTTGATCTTTCGCGCGATGCGGGCGGGCAAGGCGATGCTGGAGGCGCGCGCCGACATCAGCGTCGAGGATAATCTGAAGGCGCGGCGGCAGCGCACCAAGATCAGCATCCTCTATCGCATCTGCCAGTGCATCGTCGGCTTCTTCGTGATCGCGATGATGCTGATCGCCATTCCGGGCGTGCGGACGATCGGCGTGTCGCTGATGGCGTCGGCGGGCCTCGCCGCGCTGGCGGTGGGCGCGGCGGCGCAACCGGCGCTCAAAAATCTGATTGCCGGCATCCAGATGGCCTTTTCAGAGCCGATCCGGCTGGACGATGTCGTCATCATCGAAGGGGAATGGGGGCGGATCGAGGAGATCAGGCTGACCTATGTGATCGTGCGCATCTGGGACGACAGGCGCATGGTGGTGCCGGTATCCTATTTCCTGGAGAAGCCGTTCCAGAACTGGACCACGAAGACATCGGACCTGCTGGGCACGGTCTTCCTCTATGTCGATCCGACGGCCGATATCGAGCGGATCCGCGCGCGCTTCGTCGAGGCGGTGAAGGCGAATGGACGCTGGGACGGGCGGGTGGCGATATTGCAGGTGACCGATCACCGCGCCGATGCGCTGGAACTGCGCGGGTTGCTGTCGGCGCGCAATGCCGGGATTGCCTTTGACCTGCGCTGCGAGGTGCGCGAGGCGATGCTGACCTTCCTGCGGACGGAGATGCCCGAGGCGCTGGTGCGCGGGCGTCAGACGCTGGAGAGGGATGAGGCCTTTACCAGGCGGTCCGGCGTGGCGGGATGAGCGCCATCATGGCGTCATAGCCGGCGGTCGGGATCGGCTCGACAAATTCGAGGCCGATCCGGCCTTCCTCGCTCCAGCGGACGAGCGCGCGACGATCCTTGAGCACCGGCAGCCAGATCAGCACCCGGCCGCTCAGCGTGAGCAACTCTTCCGTGCGGCACATCAGGCCGAGTGGCGAGATGTTGATGATCCGCACGCCATGGGTGCGGCCGTCCGCTGTGATATGGCTGACCATGTCGACCAGGTCGCGCGCCACCCGTCGCTGATCGACGGACGGGTCGCGCGACCGCATGACATGGCCAAGATTGGCGAAAACCGAGGAGGACATGGGTTTCAGCCTAGCGGGCGGAAAGTGGAGGCTTTCCTACCTGGTAGCGTTAACTGGGCTGAAACCCTGTTTGTCCTCAGGCGGTGACCAGGCCGTGCTTCTTGGCGCCGAAGCTCAGCTTGTCGCCGGCCTTGAGGGTGACGGCCGGGTCGGTGACGACTTCACCATTCACCTTGATCGCGCCCTCGGCCAGCTTGCGGCGGACTTCCTTGTTGGAGGTCGCAAAGCCAAGGCCGGTGGTCGCCTGGATGACCGTCAGCCCCTCGGCGCCCAGCGCAACGGTCGGCAGATTGGCGTCCGACGCGCCTTCCTCGAAGGTCTTGCGCGCGGTTTCGGCGGCGGCGGTGGCCGCGTCCTCGCCATGGGCCATGGCAGTGGCGGCATGCGCCAGGATCTTCTTCGCCTCGTTGATCTCCGCGCCTTCCAGCGCTTCAAGGCGAGCGATCTCATCCAGCGGCAGGTCGGTGAACAGGCGCATGAAGCGGCCGACATCGGCGTCCTGGGTGTTGCGCCAGAATTGCCAATAATCATAGGGCGACAGTGCATCCGCGTTCAGCCAGACCGCGCCCTTGGCGGTCTTGCCCATCTTGCCGCCGTCGGCAGTGGTGATGAGCGGCGAGGTGAGGCCGAACACCTGGGTGCCGTCGACGCGGCGCGACAGTTCGATGCCGTTGACGATATTGCCCCACTGATCCGATCCACCCATCTGCAGGCGGCAGTCGCTGCGACGCGACAGCTCCAGGAAATCATAGGCCTGGAGGATCATGTAGTTGAATTCGAGGAAGCTGAGCGATTGCTCGCGGTCGAGGCGCAGCTTGACGCTGTCGAAGCTGAGCATCCGGTTGACCGAGAAATGCTGGCCGATATCGCGCAGGAAGGGGATATATTCGAGCTTGTCGAGCCAGTCGGCATTGTCGACCATGACCGCGTCGGTCGGGCCGTCACCGAAGGTCAGGAAGCGTTCGAAGACGCGCTTGATGCTGTTCACATTGTCGTTGATCTTGTCGACGGTGAGCAGCGAGCGGGCCTCGTCGCGCAGCGAGGGGTCGCCGATCTTGCCGGTGCCACCGCCCATCAGCACGATCGGCTTGTGACCGGCCTGCTGCATGCGGCGCAGCATCATGATCTGCACCAGGCTGCCGACATGGAGCGACGGCGCGGTCGGGTCGAAGCCGATATAGCCCGGCACCACCTGTTTGGCGGCCATGGCATCAAGCCCTTCCGCGTCGGTCAGCTGGTGGATGTAGCCGCGTGCTTCGAGCAGGCGGAGGAGATCGGACTGATAGTTGCTCATGACGCGCGCCTGTAGCATTGGGGCAGCAACTGGAAAAGAGGCGGAGTTTTCGATCATGTTGGCAATCGGTCTGATGTCCGGCACCTCGCGCGACGGGATCGACGCCGCGCTGATCGAGACGGATGGCGAGGGCCAGGCCGAGGCAATCATTTTCCACGCCCAGCCCTATAGCGATGATTTTCGCGAACGGCTGGCTGCGGCCTGCGCGCGGGCGATGGCGATGGACGCGCCGGGCGAGGATCCGCTGATCCGGGCGGTGGAGATGGACCTTACCAATTTCCATATCGATGCAATCGCCGACATGCTGGGCCGCAGCGGCCATGTGGCGGAGGATATCGGGGTGATCGGCTTTCATGGCCATACCGTTGCCCACCGGCCCGAACGGCGCTGGACCTGGCAGATTGGTGACGGCGCGGTGCTGGCCGGCGCGTTCGGCATTCCCGTGGTCGCCGACCTGCGTAGTGCGGATGTGCGCGCGGGCGGGCAGGGCGCGCCGCTGATGCCGGTCTATCATCGGGCATTGTCCGACGGGCTGGCAAAGCCGGTCGGCATTCTCAACCTGGGCGGGGTGGCGAACATCACCGCGATTGGATCGGACGGCAGTCTGGTCGCCTTCGACACCGGCATGGCGAGCGGCCTGATCGACAACTGGATGCAGGCGTATGGGGACGCGGCCTATGATGCGGGCGGCGCGACCGCCGCGCGGGGCCAGGTGGACGAGGCGCGGCTGGCGGCGATGATGGCCGATCCCTGGTTCGCCGCGCCGCCGCCCAAGAGCATCGACCGCGAAGCCTTCACCATCGCGCCGGTCGAGGGATTGTCGCTGGCGGACGGGGCGGCGACACTGACCGCCTTTTCCGCGCAGGCAGTGGCGCGCGGTGTCGACCATCTGCCCGAACGGCCGGCGCGCATCTATGTGGCGGGCGGCGGGCGTCATAATGCGACGCTGATGGCGATGCTGGCCGCACGGACCGGCGCCGATGTCCGCTCGGTCGACGAACTGGGCTGGGATGGCGACGCGCTGGAGGCACAGGGCTTTGCCTATATGGCGGTGCGGCACCTCAATGGCCTGCCGATCAGCTTTCCCGGCACCACCGGCGCGCCTGAACCGATGACCGGCGGCGTGCTGTTCCAGCCCTGAGAAAGGGGGATGGGGCGGCCGGGCACCGCCCCTGATCCTTATTGGCGCAGGCGCTCGATCGCCTGGGCTAGGGCGACATAGAGCTTGCCCATGTCGGACGAGAGGATCGCGACGCCCAGGGCGTTGCCGTCGCGCGCCGACAGGATGATCCGCAGCATCGCCTCGAAATCGTGGATGTAGCGGTTCACATGCTCGCGGAAATCGGCGTCATTGTCGTAATGGAGCGCGATTTCGCGGGACTCGCCGGCGTCGAGCAGCTTGACTGCCCGGCGGGTGAAGACGCCGCGATCGCCCTTGAGATAGGCCGACCAGTTGGTGTCGGTCACATCGTTGGACAGGATCTTGGCGACGTCGATCGCGGTGCTGTTGAGCGATTCGATCAGCAGGGCGGAGCGGCGCGAGAAATGGTCGCGATCGCGTTCCTCGGCCGCGCGGCCGGCTTCCTCGATCCTCTGTTCCAGCCCGGCGCTGGTATCGGCGATCGTCATCAACTGGCGGGTCAGCCGGTCCGAAGCATTGTGCGCGGCGCGCACGGCCTCTTCCGCGACATCGGCCAGCTTCTCGATCTGGGCCGAAACCTGATCGCCGACGGCCTGCTGCATCGCCTGTTCGCTGGCTTCGGCCAGGTTCTGCACGGCGTCGGGGATGGCGCGGCCGAGCGCCTGACGGGCGCGTTCGGCGGCCTGTTCGGCGGTGTCCTTGACGCGGAGCAGCGCGGTGATGAGCAGCGGGCCGGCACCTTCGGTGATGCGGGTCGTGTCCTCATGCGCGGCGTCGAGCGCAGTGCGCAGCTTCTCCACCAGTTCGCGGTTGGATTCGATGCCGCTTTGCGTGCTCTCTAGCCATTCGGAGAGACGGCGACCCTGGCCGCGCAGCATCTCTTCGGCCTCCTGGGTGCGGCCGACGAGCGCTTCCGAAATGGCTTCGAGCCGTTCCAGCTCGGGCGTCGCGGCGCCCAGCATGGCGCGGCTGGTTTCCAGTCGGGCGTCGAAGCGGGCGAGCGCGCCGGGATAGGTTTCGTCCAGTTCGCGAACGCTC
The DNA here is from genome assembly GCF_003950715.1 of Sphingomonas sp. S-NIH.Pt3_0716. Taxonomy (NCBI): domain Bacteria; kingdom Pseudomonadati; phylum Pseudomonadota; class Alphaproteobacteria; order Sphingomonadales; family Sphingomonadaceae; genus Sphingomonas; species Sphingomonas sp. S-NIH.Pt3_0716. Next base: position 55,848 of record NZ_QLJK01000005.1, read on the forward strand.
GAATCGAGCGCCACCATCAGCGTTTCGGCATTGCCGATCAGCTTTTCGGCGGTGGTGCCGCCGTCATGCAGTGCCGTGTCGATCCGGCGGGTTTCCTCGGTCAGGCGGGTCAGCGCGTCGGTCAGCTTCTGGCTGCGGGCGAGGGCATTATCCTCCAGCGCGGCAAAGCGCGCCTCGGCCTGATCAATCGTCTGGTTGAGCGTGCCGTGCAGCCCGGCCATCAGGCTGCGCTGTCCTTCGACCAGATCGTTGATCTGGTGCAGGCGGCTTTCGACCTCGCCAATATCGTCGGCAAGGCCGGCGACGGTGTCGGTGCCGATCGCGGCGATGCTGTCGCGCGAACGGGTGATTAGGCTGTCGAGCGCACCGGCCTGATCGCGCAGCCCGGCATCGGTCAGGGCGAGCGTTTCGCGGGCCTGGAGCAGGGTTGCGTCGAGCCGCTGGCGCAGATCATCCTCGATCGAGCCGAGATCCTGGCCCAGCGCGGCGAGCGCATTCTGGCTGGTGGCGGTGATGCTGGCCTGGGCACGGGCGACCAGCGCCTCCAGGGTGGCGCGCTGGGTCGAAAGCCCTTCCTGCGCGCGCTCCATCGTGTCGCGCACCTGATCCATCGAGGTTTCGAGGCGACCGCGCAGCGATGCCTCGACCAGATCGAGATCCTGGGTGAGGGCGCGAACGGCACCATCGCTGGTTTCGCCGAGCGATACAGCGACGCGATTGACCAGCGCCTCGAGCGCGGCGGATTGCGCATCGATATCCCGTTGGGTCAGGGCCATGGCGGCGCGCGCGCTCTGCGTCGATGTCTCGATCCGACCGGCGGCGATGTCGGCGAGGCCGTTCACCTCGTCGGTGGCGCTGCGGGTCGTCTCCTGCAACTGGCCTAGCTGGCTCGACAGGCTCTTGGTCGCGGACAGGGTGCGGGTGCGGGTATCGTCGGACAGTTCGCCCAGCGCATGGAGGCGCGCTTCGAGCGTGTCGATCCGTTCGGCGAGCGCATGACCATTGTCCATGATCTGCGCGGCCATGCGCACGGCCCGTTCTTCGAGCTGCGGCATGGCGGCGATCAGCGCGTCCATCCGCGCGACAAGGGCGGTGCCGGCGCGCTCGGCGCTTTCGGCGCGGTCGGCGGTGGTCTGGGCGCGGCCGGCGATCAGTTCGGCCGATGCCTCCATATTGCTGCTGGCGGCGGCGCCATAGCTGTCGAGCAGTTCGGCCTGGTCCTGCATCGTCTGGCGCGCGGATTCGAGCCGGTCGGCGATCCGGCCGAGGCGCAGTTCGAGCAGTTCGGCCTCGGTCCGCAGCGCATGGGCGGTGTCGAGATAGCGGCGCGATTCGGCGCGGCTGTTGCGCACGATCAGCAGATAGGCGATGCCGAGCAGGCTGATCGGTACCAGCAGCGTGGCGACGAGCGAGGGCCAGGCGGCCGGGCCGGCGCGCCACTGATCCGACACGATCGTCGCCCAGAGCGCGAATCCAAGCCAGAGGACCGCCAGCAGGCCAAGGCCGATCCGGGCGTTGCGCACCAGCTTTTCGCCTTCCCCCTGCGCGTCGTCAGGGGCATCATCAATGTCCAGTACTGCCTGCTTCAATAGCAGGATGTCATCCGCGGCCGGCGCGTTGCCGGTCGCGTTTCCCTCGTCTCGCCAGAATTCGACGATTGTGCTGCCCCCATTCATGGGTGTGATCCTATCATCTTTTCCGTCTGCGCAAATGCCTTGTTACCAAAACTTAACGCAATTTCGATAGCTTCCGTCCCCATGTCCTATGATCCTGGCGCTCTTAATGCGGCATTGGCCGCCGCCGTCGGCGAAGACGCGGTGCTGATCGCCGATCTGCGCGTGGCTTTCCTTGAAAGCGCGGAGCGCCATCTCGACCTGATGAGCCGGGCGCGCTGCGACGCCAATTGGGAATTGGCGGCCTGGCGTTTGAAAGGCCTGGCGGCGAGTTTCGGCCTGACCAGCCTGATGGCGCTGGCGGACGAGGCGGTCGAGGCCGCGCCGGGCGATCCGCGCGCCTTGCAGCGTTTGCGCAGCACGATCGCACTGCTCCAGCAGGGCTGAAACCGGTGATTTGAAAGCGCCTGCTTGCGCTGCGTCGTTCGGCTTGCAAGAAGATCGTCGCAATCAAAACGGGTCGGTTTCCAGACAATATGACATTCGCGGCCATTCTCAGTGCCAGCCGGGCTTCAAGTGATTCGCCTGCAGCGCTTCGCGCCACCCTGCATTTCGCCGGCCAGACGCTGGTCGAATATCAGGCGCGACAGGCGGTCCGGGCCGGTGCGGACCGGATCATGATCCTGGTCAGCGTCATCACGCCGGCCATTTCGCAGGCGGTCGACCGGCTGAGCGCGGACGGCATTGCCGTCGCCCTGATCCGCGACATGGTGTCGATGGTGCGCGATGCGCCGCGTGACGCCGATGTGCTGCTGGTGGCCGATGGCGCGGTGGTGGCGCAGGGCCATTATGACGCGCTGGCGGGGCAGGCGGGCAATGCTTTGCTGGTCACCGACGACAGCCGCGCCAGTGCGCCGTTCGAGCGGATCGATGCGGGCCAGCGCTGGGCCGGGCTGGCGCGGATCAATCCTGCGCTGCTGTTCGGCACGCTGGACATGATCGGCGACTGGGATCTGGCGCTGACGCTGGTGCGATCGGCGGTGCAGGGCGGTGCGGTGCGAATCACCGTGCCGCAGGATGATCTGCTGGAAGGCCGAGTTGCGCTGGTCGACGGGCAGGAACAGGCGGACCTCGCCGCGCAGGCGGTGATGTCGACCGGGACGCGATCGGGATCGTCCAGCCGGGGCGGGATCGAACATTATCTGTTCGGGCCGCTCGCCCGGCTGCTCGGCCCCGCATTGATGCGCAGCCAGGTGCCCGCGATGCAGGTGCGGATCGGTTCGATCGCGCTGGCCGGCATTGCGCTGATGCCGCTGGAACTGGGCTGGCCGGGCACCGGGCTCAGCCTGTTGCTGCTGGCGCTGCTGCTGGCGGAACTGGCCGATCGGCTCGATGAAATGGCGCTGCGCCGGCCGCCGAGCGGCTGGATCGCCTTTCTGGCGCCGGGGCTGGCGCTGATCGGCGTGATGCTGTCGGGTAGCGGGATGGTGCCCAACTATCTGGCGTTGCTGCTGGGCATCATCACGGTTGCCGATCGCTGGCGCCGGACCGGGGCGGCGCGCCCCTGGATGATCTTCACGCCGGGCACCGCGTTGCTGGTACTGCTGGCAGCCTTGTTGACGGGGGCGGAGGCATTTGGTTTCGACGTTGCCATGCTGGCGGCGATCGGATCGATCGGGGCGATCATCCTGTTGCGTCGGGGCGGATGATTTTTGTCGCATCGAGATCGTTGATTTTGCTGTCAGGGTTTAGTGCATTTTAACGACGTGGGGTTATGCTGCCTTGCATGAGCGCCCACACGTCCCTTGCCGGATCCATCATGGCGGACAGCTGGCCCATGGCACATGTCATGGCCGGCATGTCGGCCGTGCCCGTCGGCCATGCGATTGATCTCGCCTTTTTCTTTCCCGTCGAGGACCGGGCGCGCCATGATGCGCTGATCGCCGAGACCCGCCGTCATCTGGGCGGATGCCTGACTGCGATCGAGACTGCGCTGCGGCTGAGCCTGGCGGGTGATCCCGCAATTGCCGCGGCGCTGGGGCGCTGGCCCGATGGGCTGTGCTGGCCGACCATCTGTGCGCAGCCGACCCTGCTGGGACCGGCCTTGCTGGCCCATATGCAGATGCGTGCGGGGGTGAGCCTGTTGCTGCGGCAGATCGGGCGCCCTGATGGCGAGCCGCCGGAACAGCCCGAGGCCGAGTCGATCCTGTCGTCGGATGATCCCGAAATTGGTGACGCGATCGTCGCGCTGGCGCTGGCTGAGGGGCAGTGGCAGGCGATGGGGGGCGAGGATCAGCCGATGCGGCCCGATCTGCCGGCCGAACATTTCGCCGAACTGGTATGGACGGCTGCGGCCTGTCTGGCGGCGGTGGTGCAGCGGACCGCGCTGGAGCCCGACAATCAATTGCTCGGCGCGTTCGAGCGGGCGGGCTGGGCGCTGCTTGCCAGTCATGACGAAAGCAATGGCCCGATCGCGGCGGCCGACCAGCTGGTGCGCCGGCTGGGGCCGCAGGCCGATGCGCCCGACCTTCTGGGCGCGGCGCTTGGGCAGCGGCGTTTCCTGTTGTTTGCGGCGCTGGCCGGTCGACGGCTGCGCCTTGGCACCGCACAGGTGACGGACATATTGATCATGGGGCCGGTGATGCAGGTGGCAACACTGTGCCGGGCGCTGGGCGGAACCGGGGCGGATTATCGCCATCTGCTGCTGGCGCTGCGGCCGGTGCGGCCGGGCCTGTCGGACGCGGTGATCGTGGCCGAGGCCGACCAATATCAATTGCTGAGCGACGTGAAGGCGGAAGCCGTGGTGGGCGCCCTGCGCGCGCCGGCCGCCTTCCGCGCGAAGCTCGATCATTTGCGGCGCGTCACCGGATGAACATGACGCTCCACCCCTCCATCGTCCGGGCAACGGCATCGGCGGACGGCACGCTTCTGAGTGCCGATGCGCCGCTGCTCGCCTTGCAGCGGGAGGCGGGGAGCGATCTGCTGGGGCCGCTCGCCATTCCGCAACTGGCCGCCGTGGTGCGGCTGGCGGCGCGATTGGGTGTCACCGTATCGCGGCCGGTGGTCGCGGCCGCCGAGCGAGGCGATATCGACATGTGGGTGCGGGCGCGCAGCGACGAAGGGCCGGACGGGCGCATCGTGTCGCTGGCGGTGGTCGACTGGAGCGAGCGGCCGCCGCTCGCCAATACCGGCGATCATAGCCGGCGCGAGGCCGATCTGGCGGCGCTGGCCGATGGCTGGACCTGGCAGATCGACACCCAGTTGCAGTTCCAGATGGCAATTGCCGGGACCGACCGGCAGGGCGCATTGCCGACGCAGCCGCCCCTGCCGGGTAGCCGTTTCTCCAGCTATTTCGAGCTGCAGAGCGATGGTGAGGGCGACATGGCGATCCTGCGCGGCTTCACCCAGCGCCGTGCCTTCCGCGATCAGGTCGCGACATTGGTGCATGATCCCGAACAGCATGTGCGGCTGGCGGGCTTCCCGCTGTTCGACCTGGCCGGCCATCTGGTCGGCTATCGCGGCAAGGCCTGTCCGATCGAACGACCGCCGGCGCTGGCGCGGGCGGATACGACGCAATTGTCGCTCTATCCCGGTGAGTTCGGCAAGCGGCTTGATCGATCGCTGCGCCAGCCGCTGGGGCGGATCATCGCGAATGCGGACACGATCGGCGCGCAACTGGAAGGGCCGCTGCGGCCCGATTATGCCGATTATGCCAATGATATCGCGACCGCTGGCCGTCACCTGATGGCGCTGGTCGACGATCTGGCGGATCTGCAGGCGATCGACCGGCCCGATTTCGGCGTGATCATCGAGGATGTCGACCTCGCCGACCTGGGCCGGCGAGCCGGCGGCCTGCTGACGGTCAAGGCGCTGGATAGGCACATCAAGATCCATTGCCCGGATGCCGACCAGATATTGATGGCGAGGGGCGAGTTCCGCCGCGTGCTGCAGATACTGGTCAATCTGGTCGGCAATGCGGTGCGCTATTCGCCCGAGGGATCGCAGGTGCGCATCGTCGTGGAGCGGGAGCATCGGCAGGCACGGGTGCTGGTGATCGACCAGGGGGCGGGCGTGGCGCTGGAGGATCGCGAGAAGATTTTCGACAAGTTCGAGCGGCTGGGACGTGACGATCCCGGCGGTAGCGGGCTGGGCCTCTATATCTCGCGCAAGCTGGCGCGGGCGATGGGTGGCGACATCAGCGTTGGCGGCACGCCGGGCGAGGGCGCGCGCTTCATCCTGACGCTGCCGGTGCACGACTGACGGGCGCGCGATCGCGCTTATATGAGATAAAGAGCGCTTGTTTGTCCGGCCGATGCTGCCCCGATAGGGTGGTGGCATGGACAGATCGCATTGCCTGGCCACCTATGGCACGCTGGCGCCCGGACGGGCCAATCATCATCAACTGGCGCAACTGCAGGGCCATTGGCAGGCAGGGCATGTGACCGGCCATCTGGTCGCGCACGGCTGGGCCGCGTCGATGGGCTTTCCCGCCTTCATTCCCGACGAGGGCGGCGCGGCGGTGCCGGTCCAGCTGTTCCGCTCGTCCGACCTGCCGGCGCATTGGGCGCGGCTCGATGCATTTGAGGGGACGGACTATCGCCGTGTCGCGATCGATGTTGTTACCGATCAGGGGCGGGTGCCGGCCTGGATCTATGTCTGTGCAGGGGTAGCCGGCTGAGCCCCAACGAAAAACGGCGCCCGATGGGGCGCCGTTCCTCTTGTCTCTGTGACCGCGTCTTAGCGCTTGTCGACGGCGACATAGTCGCGCTGCGTCGGGCCGGTGTAGAGCTGACGCGGACGGCCGATCTTCTGTGCTGGGTCCGAGATCATTTCGTTCCACTGCGCCACCCAGCCCACGGTGCGGGCGAGGGCGAAGAGCACGGTGAACATTTCGGTCGGGAAGCCGATCGCCGAGAGGATCACGCCCGAATAGAAGTCGACATTCGGGTAGAGCTTCTTCTCGATGAAGTAGGGATCGTTGAGGGCGATCTGCTCCAGTTCCTTGGCGACGTCGAAGATCGGGTCGTTGACGCCCAGCTTCTCCAGCACGTCCTTCGCGGTCTTCTGCATCACGGTCGCGCGCGGATCGTAATTCTTGTAGACGCGATGGCCAAAGCCCATCAGGCGGAACGGATCGTCCTTGTTCTTGGCGCGGGCGATATATTCCGGAATGCGATCGACGGTGCCGATTTCGCGCAGCATGTTGAGCGCGGCTTCGTTCGCGCCGCCATGTGCCGGGCCCCACAGGCAGGCGATGCCGGCCGCGATGCAGGCGAAGGGATTGGCGCCCGACGAACCGGCGAGACGCACGGTCGAGGTCGACGCGTTCTGCTCATGGTCGGCATGCAGGGTGAAGATCTTGTCCATCGCGTCGACGACGATCGGATCGATCTTATAGTCTTCCGCCGGGACCGAGAAGGTCATGTTCAGGAAGTTGGCGGTGTAGCTGAGGTCGTTGCGCGGATAGACGAAGGGCTGACCCACCGAATATTTGTACGCCATCGCAGCGATCGTCGGCATCTTGGCGATCAGGCGGTGGCTCGCAATGCGGCGCTGTTCCGGATCGTTGATGTCGGTCGAATCATGATAGAAGGCCGACAGGGCGCCGACGACGCCGACCATGATCGCCATCGGGTGGGCGTCACGACGGAAGCCGCGGAAGAAGGCGGTCAGCTGTTCATGCACCATGGTGTGGCGCGTGATGGTGTTGGTGAACTCGGCCAGTTCCTTGGCCGACGGCAGTTCGCCGTTCAGCAGCAGATAGCAGACTTCCATGAAGCTGGACTGTTCGGCGAGCTGGCCGATCGGATAGCCACGATGCAGCAGCACGCCGGCGTCGCCATCGATATAGGTCAGGCCCGACTCGCAGCTGGCGGTCGAGGTGAAGCCCGGATCGTAGGTGAACATGCCGGTGTTGGCGTAGAGCTTGCGAACGTCGATGACCTGGGGACCGACGGTACCATCCATGATGGCATAGTCCTTGGCCTCTCCGCCAACGGTCAAACTGGCATTATTATCCGACATGTTTTTCTCCTTAACTGCCGTCAACCGGCCACCACGTGCCCCGCAGCGGTCAGTCGCTTCAAGCTTTCCTCTTTCCCCAGAAGGAAGAGGACATCAAAAATACCCGGCGAGACCGTGCGCCCGGTGAGCGCCGCACGAAGCGGCTGTGCCACCTTGCCCAGGCCAAGCCCCGCATCCTCTGCCACGCGGCGTATCACTTCATCGATCGCTTCAACCGTCCAGGACTGGACGGGCTGGAGAGCGTCGGCTGTCTTTTTCAGCAGCTCACGCGCGGGTTCATCTAGCAGAGCAGACGCCTTCTCGTCAAAATCGAGCGGGCAAGATTTGAACAGAAACTCCGCGCCTTCTGCAATTTCGTTAAGCGTCTTGGCCCGCGGCTTGAGCGAAACCATCGCCTGGGTCAAAATATCGCGCTGAGCGTCATTCAGTTGCGTATCAAGACGCGACTCAACGCGCGGGGCGACCAGAGCGGCCAGGCGCGCCTCATCGGCCTCGCGCAGATAATGGCCGTTCAGATTTTCCAGCTTCTTGATGTCGAAGCGCGAGGGCGAGCGGCCGACGCCGTCGATATCGAACAGGTCGATGGCGCGCTCGATCGAGATGATCTCCTCATCGCCATGGCCCCAGCCCAGGCGCAGCAGATAGTTGAGCACCGCTTCGGGCAGCATCCCCATCTCGTCGCGATAGGCGTCGACGCCGAGCGCACCGTGGCGCTTCGACAGCTTTGCGCCGTCCGACCCGTGGATCAGCGGGATATGGCCATAGACCGGCTCTTCCCAGCCCATCGCCTTGATGATGGCGAGTTGGCGGAAAGCGTTGTTGAGATGGTCGTCGCCGCGAATGACATGGGTGACGCCCATGTCATGGTCGTCGACCACGACGGCCAGCATATAAGTGGGGGTGCCATCCGACCGGAGCAGGATCATGTCGTCCAGCTCGGCATTCTGCACCACGACGCGGCCCTGCACCGCATCCTCGATCACGGTTTCGCCGGTCCGAGGGGCCTTGATGCGGATGACGAAGGGCGCGCCTTCGGGCGCTTCCTCCGGCGAACGGTCGCGCCAGCGGCCGTCATAGCGCATCGGCTGCTTGGCGGCGCGCTGCTGTTCACGCAGCTCGGCCAGCTCTTCCTGCGTCGCATAGCAGCGATAGGCATGACCATTGGCGAGCAGCTGGTTGGCGACCTCGGCATGGCGCGGGGTGCGCTCGAACTGGAACACGGCGGGCTCATCGCCGCCCAGGTTCAGCCATTCCAGACCGTCGAAAATGGCGGCCACGGCTTCCTCGGTGGAGCGGGCGCGATCCGTATCCTCGATGCGGAGCAGGAACTTGCCGCCATGATGGCGCGCGAACAGCCAGTTGAACAGCGCGGTGCGGGCGCCGCCAATATGCAGGAAGCCCGTTGGCGACGGGGCGAAACGGGTCACCACCTGCTTGTTCAATCCCGTTGCACTTGCCGTCATATTCGCTGACATTCTTCCTGCCTGATCCATGGATGCGACGCCCCCTAGCATGGCTTTTGAGCCACGACAAACGTCCGTTGGGCGCAGGACGGTGCGTATTGCGCACAATGGATTTGCGCGGATCGAACAATGGCTGGAGGTGGAGCGCGAACAGCTCGCCTTGTGGGTGCCGGTGGCGCTGGGCGCGGGCATTGCCGGCTGGTTCGTGCTGCCGGGGCCGGCACAATGGCTGGCCTGTTGCTGCGGGGCGCTGGGGCTGGCCTGTCTGGCGCTGTTGCTGCCGGTGGGCGCGCGATTGCGGCACATGCTGGTGGCGGGCGGGCTGCTGGCCTGCATTGGTTGTCTGTTGGTTTGGGGCAAGGCGACATGGCTGGGTCAGCCGCCGCTGGCCCGTCCCATATTCGCACAGGTGACCGGCACGGTGACGGCGGTGGCCAAGCTGCCGGCACAGCAGATGGTGCGGGTGGGGCTGCGGCCGATCGAGGCGCCGGCGCTGCCCGCGGCGATCCGGGTGAATATCGCGGAGGCGGATGTGCCCGAAGGGCTGGGCAAGGGGGCGGTGCTGCGCTTTCGCGTGCGGCTGATGCCGCCCGCGCCGCCGAGCGTGCCGGGGGCGTTCGACTTCGCGCGACGCGCCTATTTCCAGGGGATCGGGGCGACCGGGCGGGCGCTGGCGCCGGTCGAGGTGGTGGAACAGGCGCGCGAGGGGCCGACGCTGCGGGCGCGGCTGTTCGATCATATCGGCGGACAGGTGGCGGGCGCATCGGCGGGGATTGCGGTGGCGCTGGCGACCGGCGACCAGGGCGCGATTGCCGAAACGGATGCGGAGGCGATGCGGCGCAGTGGCCTTGCCCATCTTCTGTCGATCAGCGGGCTGCATGTGACGGCGCTGATCGGGGCGGTGATATTCCTGCTGTTGCGCTTGCTGGCGCTGATCCCGCGCGCGGCGCTGGACTGGCCGCTGATGCTGATCGCGGCGGCGGGCGGCGCGCTGGCGGGGATCGGCTATACGCTGCTGACCGGCGCGGAGGTGCCGACGGTGCGATCCTGCATCGCGGCGCTGCTGGTGCTGGGCGGGCTGGCGCTGGGGCGCGAGGCGATCACCCTGCGGCTGGTGGCGACCGGGGCGCTGGTGGTGCTGGTCTTCTGGCCAGAGGCGCTGATCGGCCCGAGCTTCCAGATGAGCTTTGCCGCCGTGGTCGCGCTGGTGGCGCTGGGCGAGCATCGGCGGTTCAAGGCGTTTGCGATGGCGCGGGACGAGCCTTTGCCGCGCAAGGCCGGGCGGACGGTGGCGGCGATGCTGATGACGGGCCTTGCCATCGAACTGGTGCTGGCGCCGATCGCGCTTTACCATTTTCACAAGGCTGGATTGCTGGGCGCGGTGGCCAATCTGGTCGCGATCCCGCTCACCACCTTCGTCATCATGCCGCTGGAGGCGCTGGCGCTGTGCTTCGACCTCGTCGGGCTGGGCGCGCCCTTCTGGTGGCTCACGGCCAAGGCGATCGCGCTGTTGCTAGCGGTGGCGCATGGCGTGGCGGCGAGCCCGATGGCGGTGATGCTGGCGCCGGCGGTGCCGGGCGGGCTGTTCGCGGTCATCCTGGTGGGAGGTCTCTGGTGCCTGCTCTGGCGCAGTCGCTGGCGCTGGCTGGGGCTGGGGCCGGTCGCGATCGGCCTGGCCGGCATCGCGCTGCTGGCGCCGCCCGATATCGTGGTGACCGGCGACGGGCGGCATGTCGCGGTGCTGACACCAGCGGGGACGATGGCGCTGCTGCGCGAGGGGGCGGGTGAGTATGTCCGCGACGTGCTGAGCGAGAGCGCGGGCTATGACGGGACGCTGGAGGCGATCGCGACGATGAAGCAGGCGCGCTGTTCGACTGATCTATGTGCGGTGACGTTGCCACGGGACGGGCGCGACTGGCATTTGCTGGTGACGCGCAATGCGATGCTGGTCGATCGGCCGATATTGGAGCGGGACTGCGCGGCGGCCGATATCGTCATCAGCGATCGGGGGCTGCCCTGGTGGTGCCGGCCGCGCTGGATGAAGATCGACCGCCGGCTGCTGTCGCGCACCGGCGGCCTGTCGATTGGCCTTGAAAGCGGCAAAGTTCACACCGTCCATCGGCCCGGAGACGCGCATCCGTGGATCGTGCGCCGCCGGCCCCGAACAGCCGGTCAGTTGTAGCGGCGCAGCAGGCCGGCGAGCTTGCCCTGGATGCGGACCTGGCGCGGATCATAGATCTGCGGTTCATAGGCGGCATTGGCGGGATCGAGCCGGACGCGCGCGCCTTCGCGGCGGAAATATTTGAGCGTGGCTTCAGCGTCGTCGATCAGGGCGACGACGATCTGGCCTTCGCGCGCGACATCGGTGCGCTGGATCAGCGCGAAGTCGCCGTCGAGAATGCCGGCCTCCATCATGGAGTCCCCCGACACTTCGAGGGCATAATGGTCGCCCGAGCCGAGCAAGGCGGCGGGGACGGAGAGCATGGTGTGGCTTTCCATCGCCTCGATCGGGACGCCGGCGGCGATGCGGCCGTGCAGCGGGATTTCGATCACGTCATTGGCGGCGGTCGGCAGCAGCACGGCCGGAGCCGATATCTTGGGCGTCGGGACGGCTGGTGCAGGCGCGCGATGCATCGCCTCGGGCAGCTTGAGCACTTCGAGCGCGCGGGCGCGGTTGGGCAGGCGTCGGATGAAGCCGCGTTCCTCCAGCGCGTTGATCAGCCGGTGGATGCCGGACTTGGAGCGCAGGTCGAGCGCGTCCTTCATCTCCTCGAACGAAGGGGACACCCCGCCTTCTTCCAGCCGGGTCTGAATGAAGCTCAGCAATTCCTGCTGCTTGGGCGTCAACATCGGCGGTCCTCCATGGAACGAATGAAGAACGCATAGGAAACGGAAAGGGGCAAGTCAAGCGCGTTAAACCATGCGCCGCTTTTGCCGGCCAGGCAGTCAGATAGTCAGGCGGTCAGCGGAATGATGTCGACCATGTCGCCGGCAATGGCGGGGGCTGAGCCGGCCGGCCGGCGGATCAGACAGTCGGCCAGCGCCATGGCGGCGGTGGCGGCGCTGTCCTGCGCGGTGACCGAGACGATGCCGTCGGCGGCGCGATAGGCGCGCAGATAATCGTCGCGTTCCGCCGTTGCGCCAAGCGACGCGGCAAGGCGGGCCTGCACGACCGGCGGCAGCGGCGCGCGCGATCCGGCGAGATGGCGGACCAGCGGGCAGAGGAAGAGGGTGCCGGTGACGAAAGCGGAGACCGGATTGCCCGGCAGGCCGAGGAAGATTGCGTTGCCGAGACGCCCGGCCATCAGCGGTTTGCCGGGCCGCATCGCGATCTTGTAGAAATCGAGCGTGCCGCCGGCCGCCGCGAAGGCGGGGCGGACATAGTCATGGTCGCCGACCGAGGCGCCGCCGGTCGAGACGATGATGTCGGCCTGTGCCGCCTGTTCCAGCGCCTGCGTCATGGCGGCGAGATCGTCGGGCACGATGCCAAGGTCGATCACGTCGCAGGGCAGGGCGGCGAGCAGGGCAGCGAGCATCGGCGCGTTGGACGAGGGGAGATAGCCCGACGGCGTCGGCGCGCCGGGGGGAACAAGTTCATTGCCGGTCGAGAGCAAAGCGACACGCGGCCGGGCGCCGACGGGAAGGCTGCCATGGCCGCCCAGCACGGCGAGCGCGATCTGGCCGGGCGTGAGGCGGTTACCGGCGCTGACCAGCGGCGTGCCGGCGCGGAAATCTGAGCCGAGCGGGCGGACATGCCTGCCGGGCGTCAGTATGCCGTCATGCGCGGTCAGTTTGTCGCCGTCGCGCGTGGCATTTTCCTGGATCAGGATCGCGTCGGCGCCGGCCGGCAAGGGCGCCCCGGTGAAGATGCGGCAGGCCTGGCCCGGTTGCAGGGCCGGGATATCGGCGTCGCCCGCGCTGCTGGTCGCGACCAGCTGCCACGGCCCGGCGCCTTCGGATGCGCGCACGGCATAGCCGTCCATCGCGGAAAGATCGGCCCAGGGCTGGTCGCGGCGCGCGCTGATGTCGGTGGCGAGCCAGCGACCGGCGCAGGCGGATACGGGCACATGTTCGGCCGGCAACGGATCGGCGAGGGCAAGGAGCCGCGCCTGCGCGTCCGCGACCGGCATCAGGCTCATCGGTCGCTGCTCTCCGGCGCGGTCCAGTCGCCCGACTTGCCGCCACGCTTGGCGAGCAGGCGAACATCGCCGATTATCATGCCCTTATCGAGTGCCTTGGCCATGTCGTAAACGGTGAGCAAGGCGGCGGTGGCGGCGGTCAGCGCCTCCATTTCTACCCCGGTCTGGCCGGCGGTGCGCGCGGTCGCGGTGACGGTGACGCCATCGTCGTGGAGGGCGAAGTCGATGGTGACGGCGCTCAGCGGGATTGGATGGCAGAGCGGGATCAGTTCGGCGGTGCGCTTGGCCGCCATGATGCCGGCGACGCGGGCGACGGCCAGTACGTCCCCCTTCTTGACGAGGCCGGCGGCGATCGCCTGGGCGGCGTCGGCCGCCATCGTGATGCGCCCGGCGGCCACCGCTTCGCGCGCGGTCACCGCCTTGGCCGAGACATCGACCATGCGGGCGGCACCGTCTTCATCAAGATGGGTGAGGCCGGTCATGCCCCGGTCAGCAGGTTGCGGGTCGCGGCCTCGACATCGGCCTGGCGCATCAGGGTTTCGCCGACCAGGAAGCAGCGCACGCCATGATCGGCCATGGAGCTGAGGTCGGCATGCGAGCCAAGGCCGCTTTCGGCGACGAAGGTGCAGCCGTCCGGCGCCCTGCCGACCAGCTCATAAGTGCGGGCGAAATCGACGCTGAAATCGCGCAGATCGCGGTTGTTGACGCCGATCAGGCGCGAGCGGAGCTTGAGCGCGCGCTCCAGTTCGGCCTCGTCATGCACTTCGATCAGGGCGTCCATGCCAAGGCCAAGCGCGGCGTCCTCGATCTCCTGCATCTGGCTATCTTCCAGCGCGGCGACGATGATCAGGATCGCGTCGGCGCCGAGCGCGCGGCTTTCGAGGATCTGCCAGGGATCGACGATGAAATCCTTGCGCAGCACCGGCAGGGCGCAGGCCGAGCGGGCGGCCATCAGATAATCGTCATGGCCCTGGAAATAGGGCTCGTCAGTCAGCACCGAGAGGCAGGCAGCGCCACCGGCAGCATAGGCGACGGCATGGGCCGGCGGATCGAAATCGGCGCGGATCAGCCCCTTGGACGGGCTGGCCTTCTTAACCTCGGCGATCAGGCCGAAGCCCGAACGGGCGGCATCGTCCAGCGCCCTGCGGAAACCGCGCGGCGGGGTCTGCTCGCTGGCGCGGGCGTGGAGCGATGCGATCGTGGTCGCAGCCTTGCGGCGGGCGACATCCTCGCGCTTGAAATCGCAGATTTCGATGAGCTTGTTGGTCATTGATAGGCAATCCAGCAATTGAGGAGCGCGTTGGCAAGGCCGTTGTCGATCGCTTCGGCGGCCTGTTCGACGCCTTCCTGGAAATCATGGGCGGCGTCAGCGACCACCAAAGCGGCGGCGGCATTGAGGAGCACGGCGTCGCGATAGGCGCCGGCCTCGCCCTGGAGCAGGGCACGCAGCGCCGCGGCATTATGGGCCGGGTCGCCGCCGCGAATGGCGGTGACGGGATGGGTCGAGAGGCCGAGGTCCGCGGCGGTCAGGCGGCGCATCGCGACCACGCCGTCGGCCGTCACCTCGGCAATGTCGTTGCCGCCAGCGAGCGAGAGTTCGTCGAGCCCCTCGTCGCCCGACACGATCATCGCATGGGTGGCGCCCAGCTGGCCGAGCGCATCGGCATAGATGGGGACATAGGCAGGGCGGGCGATGCCGACCAGTTGGCGGCGGACATTGGCGGGATTGGCGAGCGGCCCCATCAGGTTGAAGATGGTGCGTTCGCCGATCGACCGGCGGATCGGGCCGAGGCGCTTGAGCGCAGGATGATAATTTTGCGCGAACAGGAAGCAGATGCCGAGATCCTTGAGCGTCGATTCGGCCGTGGCGGCGGCGCGATCGAGGTCAAGGCCCAATGCTTCTAGCGTGTCGGCGGCCCCCGCCTTGGACGAGGCGGCGCGATTGCCATGCTTGGCGACCGGTACGCCGGCGGCCGCAACCACCAGGCTGACGGCGGTCGAAACGTTGAGCGTATGATGGCCGTCGCCGCCGGTGCCGCAGACGTCGATCGTGCCTTCGGGGGCATCGACCGGGATCATCCGGGCGCGCATCGCGCGGGCGGCGGCGGCGATTTCCGTCGCAGTCTCGCCGCGCCGCGCCATGGTGACGAGGAAGCCGGCAATCGCCTCGTCCGACAGGTCGGCGTCGAACAGCAGGTCGAAGGCGCGGGCGGCTTCGTCGGCGGCCAGGGGCGCGCTGGGATCGGGCAACAGGGTCATGGCCCAAGCCTTTAGTCCCGGCCGCGCGCGAAAGTCGAGGGCGACATGCTATTTGCCCGCCAATTGGAATTTTGTTGCGTGACCCGGCAATTGGCTTGACGCCGGCGCCAAAGGGGCGTTGTCGGGAAAGCCATGCGCCGATCCTGGTCGACCCTGTTCTGGAGCCTTGCCATCCGCCAGCGCCGCCGGTTGCGCGAGAGCGAGGCGGCCTTCATCCTGCTCGCCGTGCTGGCGGGCGTAGCGGCGGGGCTGATCACCAACCTATTGCAGCTGATGGCGCACGGCATTCAGGGACTGCTCTATGGCGTCAGCATCAACCGGCTGAGCGCGTTGGGCGAGATCCGCCATCCCTGGCGGCTGCTGGGCCTGCCGCTGGGCGGGCTGGCGCTGGTGCTGCTGGCGCGGCTGCTGCGCCGGCGGCAACGGCCGCTGATCGACGTGGTGGAGGCCAATGCCCTGCATGGCGGGCGCATCCCGATGGCCGACAATCTGGTGATCGCCGGGCAGACGGTCTTGTCGAACGGAGCGGGCGCCTCGGTCGGGCTGGAGGCGGCCTATGCGCAGATGGGCGGCGGCGTCGCGTCGCTGCTGGGGCAATGGCTGAAGCTGCGGCGCAATGATCTGCGCACCCTAGTCGGCGCGGGCGCGGGGGCAGGCGTGGGCGCGGCCTTCGGCGCGCCGCTGGCCGGCGCCTTCTATGCGTTCGAGATCGTGATCGGCCATTATACGCCGGCCGCGATTGCGCCGGTGGTGGCGGCGGCTTTGAGCGCGGCGTTCGTGACCCGCGCGCTGGGCGTCGAACCCTGGCTGATCGCGACCACGGCGGACCGGATATTGGGAACGGCGGACTATCTTCTTTATGCGCTGCTGGGCCTGCTCTGCGCAGGGCTGGGCATCCTCATCATGCGCATGGTGACCTTTGCCGAGCTGCGGGTGCAGGGCTGGGCCTGGCCGGGGCGGTGGCGGCCGGTGATCGGCGGCGTGCTGCTGATGCCGCTCGCCTGGTTGACGCCGCAGACCTTGTCGGCGGGCCATGGCGCGTTGCACCTCAACCTTATCCTGCAGCCCGACTGGACCGTGCTGCTGATGATCCTGTGCCTCAAGATCGCGGCGTCGGTGATTTCGCTGAGCTTCGGCTTTCGCGGCGGGCTGTTCTTTGCGTCGCTGTTCCTGGGATCGCTGGCGGGGCAGATTTTCGCGCAGATCGTCGACCTTGTCGGGATCGGCTGGTCGCTCGACCCCAATGATGCGGCGCTGGTGGGGATGGCGGCGCTGAGCGTCGCGATCGTCGGCGGGCCGATGACGCTGGGGCTGCTGATGTTGGAGACGACCCATGATTTCCAGCTGATGGGCGTGGTGCTGACCGCGTCGCTGCTGTCGAGCGCGGTGACGCGGGAAATGTTCGGCTATTCCTTCTCCACCTGGCGGCTGCATCTGCGCGGATCGACCATCCGCAGCCCGCGCGACATTGGCTGGGTGATGAACCTGACCGCCGGGCGGATGATGCGGCGCGACTGGGTGTCGGTGCCTGACACGATGAGCGTCGGCCAGTTTCGCGCGCTGGTGCCGCTGGGGTCGGCGAGCAAGGCGATCATGATCGACGGTGCGGGCGGCTATCGCGGCATCGTGCCGACGGCAGCCGCCTATCGCCCCGAACTGGCGGAGGATGCACCGATCGCGCCGCTGGCAATAATGGCCGATATTGCGCTGCGCGCCGACGCGGATATCCGCGCGATCCTGCCCCTTTTCGACAAGGCGGCGGCGGACGAGCTGGCGGTGGTGGACGAAAGCGGGCTGGTGCTGGGCGTGCTGACCGAGAAACATGCGCGGCGGCGCTATTTCGAGGAGATCGAGAGTTCGCAGCGGGCGCTGTTCGGCGAGGGATAGGGCTTTCTTGGAAAATGCGCGGAAGGGCGCATTTTCGGTGCCGCACCGGCCCGCGCCCCCACCCGGCCTCCCACAGTATATCGCCGTAGGGCGTCCGGGCGAGGGCGCGGGCCGAGCCGGGGTTGCATTGGCGGGGCAGGGCTGTAGAAGGCCGCCATTCGCATGGACCCGGTGAAATTCCGGGTGGCTATTCCGGCCGCCGATCCGCCGGACAACATCACACATGTTTATCGAGACTGCGCCCGCGTCGGCGCCATGTGACCTGATGTGGATTTTCGACATGACCCAATTTTTCAGCCGCTATCGCCGCCAATGGTTCAGCGACGCCCGGACGGCGCGCCATGACATCATGGCCGGCATCGTCGTTGCGCTTGCGCTGATCCCCGAAGCGATCGGCTTTTCCATCATCGCCGGGGTCGATCCGCGCGTCGGCCTCTATGCCTCGGTGGCGATCGCCATCACCATCGCCCTGATCGGCGGGCGACCGGGAATGATCTCCGCCGCGACCGCTGCCGTCGCGGTGCTGGTCGGGCCGCTGGTGCGCGAGCATGGCGTCGAATATCTGTTTGCCGCGACGATCCTGATGGGGGTGGTGCAGATCATTGCCGGGCTGCTGCGGCTCGACCTGCTGATGCAGTTCGTGTCGCGATCGGTCATCACCGGCTTCGTCAATGCGCTGGCGATCCTGATCTTCATGGCGCAACTGCCGCAGCTGACGAATGTCGGCTGGCAGACCTATGCGATGGTGCTGGGGGGGCTGGCCATCATCTATCTCTTTCCCCGGATCACCAAGGCGGTGCCGGCGCCGCTGGTCGCGATTTTGCTGCTGAGCGCGCTGTCGATCGGCCTGGGCCTGCCGGTCCATACGGTCGGCGACATGGGGCGGCTGCCCGAAGGACTGCCGAGCCTTGCCCTGCCGCAGGTGCCGCTGACCTGGGAGACGCTGCGCATCATCTTGCCCTATTCGGTGACGATGGCGGCGGTCGGCCTGCTCGAATCGCTGCTGACCGCGCAGATCGTCGACGACATGACCGACACCGACAGCGACAAGCAGCGCGAATGCATGGGGCAGGGCGGGGCGAATATCGTCGCGTCCCTGTTCGGCGGCATGGGTGGCTGCGCGATGATCGGCCAGTCGGTGATCAACGTCACGTCCGGCGGGCGCGGGCGGCTGTCGACCTTCGTCGCTGGCGCCTTCCTGCTGTTCCTGCTGGCGGTGCTGGGGCCGTGGGTTGGCCGCATCCCGATGCCTGCGCTGGTCGCGGTGATGGTGATGGTGTCGATCGGCACCTTCAGCTGGGCCTCGATCGCCAATCTGCGGCGCCATCCGCCGACCTCCTCGGCCGTCATGCTGGCGACGGTGGTGGTCGTGGTGGCGACCCGCGACCTGTCGCTGGGCGTGCTGACCGGCGTGCTGCTGTCGGGCATCTTCTTTGCCGCGAAGGTGCAGCGCATGTTCGCGGTGGAGCGCAGCGAGGTCGATGGTCGGGCGACCTATCGCGTCACTGGCCAGATCTTCTTCGCCTCGGTCGATCGCTTCACCCGCGCCTTCACCGGCGAGGAAAGCGCGACCCATGTGCTGATCGACGTGTCGGGCGCGCATTTCTGGGATATTTCGGGTGTCGGCGCGCTCGGCAAGATCATCGCCCGGCTGCGGCGCGAAGGGCGCATGGTCGAGGTGGTCGGCTATAACCGGGCGAGCGCCGACATCGTCGACCGCTTTGCCCTGCACGACAAGACCGGGGTGGAGACGGGGGCGGTGCCGCACTGACACGGCTGCGGCCTTTTTCCCTTTTCGTCATCCTGACGGAAGTCAGGATCCATTCGGCGCTACGCTGGCGAGCGAGCGCTGAATGGATCCCGGATCAAGTCCGGGATGACGGAAGAAGTGAAACGGCGAAGCTAGGCTTACGCGGCCTCGCGCTCGCGGACCGGGATGCCGGCGATCTTCATGAAATTGGCCAGCATGTCATGGCCATGTTCGGTCGCGATGCTTTCCGGGTGGAACTGGACCGAATGGATCGGCAGGGTCGCGTGGCGGAAGCCCATGACCGAACCGTCCTCGCTGGTTGCGTTGACCACCAGGTCGGCCGGAATATCCTCGACGATCAGCGAGTGATAGCGGGTCGCGGTGAAGGGCGAGGGGAGGCCGGCGAACAGGCCGGTGCCGTCATGACGCACAGGCGAGGTCTTGCCGTGCATCAGCCCGCCGCGCACCACCTTGCCGCCGAAATGCTGGCCGATCGCCTGATGGCCCAGGCACACGCCCAGCAGCGGTGCGCCGGCATCGGCGCAGGCTGCGACCAGATCCAGGCTGACACCCGCCTCATTGGGGGTGCAGGGACCGGGCGACAGCAGGAAGGCCTTGGCCCCGCTCGACAGGGCCTGGCCCGCCGAGATGGCGTCGTTGCGCACGACCTCTACCTTGGCGCCCAGCTCCATCAGATAATGGACCAGGTTCCAGGTGAAGCTGTCATAATTGTCGATGACGAGGATCATGGGGCACAGCCTATAGGCGCGGATGACGATGGGGGGAAGGGGATGTGGGGGATTTCGATCAGGCGCAAAGCGTGAACGGGGTGTTGGGCTTCATGCTTGACTTTGCTGCAGTGGAAACAGGCGCAGCGACATCCAGAAAAATAGTGCAGCGGGCATACTGATGACGAGGGATAAGAGGCCCGCTCGTCCATAGATGGCGCAGCCGACGATTAGCGCGCCGAATATTGCTGCCGCCGACCATAGCATGGGGTTTCGGGCAATCGATCCACCGAACCAAAGGGCCACGATTGCGGCAAGAAACAATAGTGGGATCGATAGGGCGGCGAGTACGATGAGAATCGAACCAAATAATAGGCCGGGAAACAGCAATGCCGCTCCCCAGGCGAATATCACTCGTAAGGAGACGTCAACTCGAAGAAGTCTGATCGACATGCAGAAACTTTAACTGAAACCGGATCGTTCGCAATCTATTGTGGTGATCATTCCCGCGAAGGCGGGACGCGGAGCGCACAGCGGTAGTCCATCCCCGGACCTCGCGGCCGGGACTATGGTGGGAGATGGATCCCCGCCTTCGCGGGAATGACGGTGAAAAAAAAGCGGGGATGACGATGTAGGCAGAGGCGGCAGCGCTCCGCCGCCCATCCCCTAGCGCTTCTTGTGCTTGCCCCGGCTGCTGCCGATGTGGCGGATGTTGGTGGGGCGGCCGCGGTGGATCTTCGGGCGGGTGCGGTCGCGTTTCAGCGGGCTGCCGCGCGGGGCCGGATTGTCGGGCAGCTCGAAGCGCAGCGCGCCGTTGATTGGATCGGCTTCGGCGAGGCGCAGTTCAAGCCGCTGGCCCACCGTATAGCGGTCGCCGCTTTCGACGCCCTGCAGCGCCTTGCCCGCTTCGTCGAAGAAGAAATGCTCGGCGCCCAGCGTCGAGACGGGCACGAGGCCGTCGCCGCCCAGCCCCTCGACCGTGGCGAAGAAGCCGAAATTCTGGACCCCGGTGATCCGCGCCTTCACCACTTCGCCGACATGGGCCGACAGGAAGGCGGCGACATAGCGGTCGATCGTCTCGCGCTCTGCCTCCATCGCGCGGCGTTCGTGGCCCGAGATCATCTCGCCGACCCGGCCCATATTCTCATAATCCTCCTGGCTGAGGGAGGAGCGGTCGGGGATCGCCCTGTCCTTGGGCGCGGGCAGTTCGAGATCATAGGCGCCGACCAGCGCGCGATGGACCAGAAGGTCGGCATAGCGGCGGATGGGTGAGGTGAAATGGGCGTAGCTGCCGAGCGCCAGGCCGAAATGGCCCATATTCTGCGGCGCATAATAGGCCTGGGTCTGGGAGCGCAGGATCTGGGTCATGATCTGCTCCTTCTCCTCCGACTCGCCGACCTTCTTGATCAGCTGGTTGAAGGTGGACGGACGGATCACCTGGCCGAGCGCGAAGTCGATGTCGAAGGTGGCGAGAAATTCCTTGAGCGCGACCAGCTTGTCGCGGCCCGGCGTTTCATGGACGCGATACATGACCGGCGCCTTCTTCGCCTCCAGCGCCTTGGCGGCGGCGACGTTGGCGGCGATCATATAATCCTCGATCAGCATATGGGCATCGAGCCGTTCGCGCACCGCGACGCTGACGATCTTGCCCCATTCGTCGAGGACCACGCGCCGTTCGGGCAGGTCGAGCGCAAGCGGATCGCGCTTTTCGCGGGCCTTGCGCAGCAGCGCCCAGCAGGCCCAGAGCGGTTTCAGGGCATGTTCCACCAGATCCACTCCGTTCGGGCTGAGCGAAGTCGAAGCCGCTTGCTGAGCCGCAGGCGAAGCAGCCTCGCCTTCGGCTCGGCCCTGCCCTTCGACAGGCTCAGGGCGAACGGAAGAAAGAGCATCGATCGCCGCCTGCGCATTCTCATAGGCGAGGACGGCGGCGACGCGGATGATGGCGCGGGAGAAGCGGAAGCTCTTCACCTTGCCCTGCGCGTCGATCACCAGATGGCAGGCCATGGCGGCGCGGTCCTGCCCGGCGCGCAGCGAGCACATGTCGGACGAGAGCTGGTGCGGCAGCATCGGCACGACCAGATCGGGGAAATAGACGCTGTTGCCGCGCTTGCGGGCCTCGCGGTCGAGTGCGCTGCCGGGGCGGACATAATAGCTAACATCGGCGATCGCGACGATCGCCTTGAAGCCGCCTTCATTGGCCGGGTCTTCGTCCGGCGCGGCCCAGACGGCATCGTCATGGTCGCGGGCATCGACCGGGTCGATCGCGACGATCGGCAGATGGCGCAGATCCTCGCGCTTGTCCTCATGCAGCGGCAGCTTCGATGCGGTGACCGCTTCCTCCTCCACCGCTTCGGGGAAGACATGGGGGATGCCATGCTTGTGGATCGCGATCAGGCTGAAGCTGCGCGGGGCGAAGGGATCGCCGAGAATGTCGGTGACGCGCGCGCTGATCCGCGGCGGGCGGCCGGTCGGCTCGGCCAGGACCAGGTCGCCCTTCTTCGCGGTGCCGATGTCGCTGATCGGCGTATCCTTGCGGATGCGCTTGTCGACCGGGCGCAGCCACAGCTTGCCGTCGGCCATTTCCTCGACCACGCCGAGCAGCATCTCGGTCGCCTTGGCGAGCTTCTTCATCGGATGGGCGAGCCAGCCCTTGCCCGCTTCCTCGGTGCGGGCGAGGATGCGGTCGCCGATCGTCAGCGCGCTTGAACGAGACTTGGGCTTGCCCCGTTCGACCACGCGGATGCGAGGCGCGGGCTGGCCTTCGGCCTCCCAGCGTTCGGGGGTGGCGATCAGGGTGGTGTCATCGACATCGACGATGCGCAGCACCGTCACCTTGGGCACGCCGCCCATCTTGTGGAAGGCGCGGGCCGGGCCGATGTCGAGCAGGCCCTCGTCCGCCATGTCCTTGAGCAGCGCCTTCAAGGCGATCTTTTCCTGCCCCTTGAGGCCGAACGCCTTGGCGATTTCGCGCTTGCCCGCCGGGGTGTCGGACTCGGTGATGAAGTCCATCACCTGCTGCCGGGTGGGGAACCCGGCGGGACGGACTTTCGCGCGGGCCGGGGCCGCCTTCTTCTGCTTCTGGGTCGATGCCATGGCTCCGCTATAGGGGGCAGGCCGCATGGGCGCCAGTGGCATGGCGGGATGGCGAGGACGGATCGTTGGAACGGGCATGACGATATTGCTTTTGCCCCTGCTGCTCGCTGCCGCGCCCGGCGCCTCGCCCGACACCGCGATCGCGCCGATCGACCGGACCAATGCCGAACATTATGTCTGGGGCGGCAGCAATGATGGCTGGCATCTGGTGAAGCGGGACGAGATGTCGGTGATCCAGGAACGGATCGTGCCGGGCGGGGCGGAAGTGCGCCATTATCATCAGCGAGCGCGGCAATTCTTCTACGTCCTGTCGGGCGAACTGACGCTGGAGGCGGGCGGGGTGACCCATGTGCTCAAAGCGGGCCAGGGGCTGGAAGTGCCGCCGGGTGTGCCGCACCGGGCGCAAAACAGGAGCAGCGCGCCGGTCGATTTCCTGGTCAATTCGACGCCCAAGAGCCATGGCGACCGGGTCGATGCGCCGGCGGAAAAATAGGAAATCCCCCGCTTAACTTCGCATATTTCCTGCACATTCTGATATTTTGGAACAGATGTAGGAAATCTTGTTGCGCGCCGGCCTGCTCGCCTTTGTGGGCCGTGCAGCGAGGACTATGCGGGCCTTCAATCGGGCTGATACCAGTAGATGTCATGGCCAATCTTGGAGAAGTGTGGGCCTGACGGCGGACCTTTCCGGCTATCATGCGTGATGAAATAGCCCCAGCCGCCGTCAAAATAGGGCTTTGTCAGAATATCGACGCCATCAGGCGAAACCGTGACGCTCATGGGATCGAGCTGCGCAATGTGATGTGGCCAACGGCTTTTGGGCACGAATTGTTGGCTGGCGGGCGTTCGCGCAGCCAAGGCTTTGGCTTCCCGTTCAATCGCTTGCAGGGTTGCAGTGTCCTGAACTGGCTGCCGGCACCCGGTGAGCGAGGCAAGGATGGCCATGATGGCGAGGCCGCCAATGCGATTTGCGTGCATATACTCCCCCGATGCGGAACGTCGCCGCTTATGAAGTGGGTCTAGCGGATCGCATCACTGTAGGACAGGCTTGCAGCATGGCATGGCTGCGGTAGAGGGGCGGGATGCAGCTTCTTATCGATGGTGAGCTGGTCGATGGCGCGCGCGCGATCGACCTTGTCAATCCGGCGGACGGGCAGGTCTTTGCCGCCGCGCCCTGTGCCGATGCGGCGCAGGTGGAGCGGGCGGTGGCGGCCGGGCAGCGGGCCTTTGCCGGCTGGCGCGCGCTGGACTTTGCCGAACGTGGTGCGCGGATTGCGGCGCTGGCCGATGCGCTGGAGGGCCGGGCCGCGGATTTCGCCGCGCTCCTGACGCAGGAACAGGGCAAGCCGCTGGCCGAGGCGCGGGGCGAGATAGAGGGGGCGGTGGCGGCGCTGCGCTATCATGCCGGGCTGCGGCTGGAGCCGGTGGTGCTGAAGGACAGCGCGGCCGAGCGCGTGGTCGAGCAGCGCCATCCGCTGGGCGTTGTCGCGGCGATCGTGCCGTGGAATTATCCGCTGCTGCTGTTGGCGCTCAAGCTCGCGCCGGCGCTGATCGCGGGCAATGTCGTGATCGCCAAGCCCGCGCCGACGACGCCGCTGACGACATTGATGCTGGGCGCGCTGGCGGCCGACATCTTCCCCGCCGGGGTGGTGCAGATGCTGGGCGATGCCGGCGATGTCGGGCCGATGCTGACGGCGCATCCGGGAATCGCCCATGTCAGCTTCACCGGATCGACCGCGACCGGGCGGCGAGTGATGGCGGCGGCGGCCGACACGGTGAAGCGCTTCACGCTGGAACTGGGCGGCAATGATCCGGCGATCCTGCTGGACGATGCCGATGTCGCGGCGGTGGCGCCGATCCTGTTCGACGGGGCGATGGGCAATGCCGGGCAGGTCTGTCTGGGTGTCAAGCGCATCTATGCGCCGCGCGCGCTGATGCCGGCGCTGGGCGCGGCGCTGGTCGAATGTGCGCAGCGGGCGGTGGTCGGCGACGGGCGGGCGGTCGGCACGACGATCGGCCCAGTGCAGAATGCGGCGCAATATGCGCGGCTGGTCGACCTGCTGGCGGAGGTGCGGGCGCAGGGGCGGGTGCTGCATGGCGGCGTGGCGATCGAGGGGGGCGGCTATTATATTGCGCCGACCATCGTCACCGACCTGCCTGACGATGCGCGGCTGGTGCGCGAGGAGCAGTTCGGGCCGATCATCCCGCTGCTCGCCTATGATGATGAGGCGGAACTGGTCCGCCGGGTGAATGACGGTCCCTATGGGCTGGGCGCGTCGGTATGGACCGCCGATGCGGCGCGCGGGCAGGCGATGGCGGCGCGGATCGACAGCGGGCTGGTCTGGGTCAACCGGCTGTTCGATCTGCCCTTCGACGTGCCGATCGGCGGCGCCAAGCAATCGGGCATTGGCCGGCACCAGGGACTGGCCGGGGTGGAGGAATTCACCCAGATCCGCATCGTCAACGCGGCCCTGGGCTGAACGGAGGAGCGCGCAGATGACCGAAATACTGCTATTTTCCTATGGCACGCTGCGGCTGGTCGAGGTGCAGATGGCGCTGTTCGACCGGCTGGTGCAGGGCGAGCCGGACGCGATGTCGGGCTATCGCCAGCGCATGATCGAGATCAGCGACCCGGACGTGATCGCCAAGAGTGGCACGCGCTGGCACCCGATGGTCGAGCCGAGCGATGATCCCGAGGATGCGGTGGAAGGGCTGCTGTTTCGCCTGACGGAAGCGGATGTCGCGAGCGCCGACGCCTATGAGGTCGACTATGTCCGGCGCGAAGTACTGCTGCGGTCGGGACGGCGGGCCTTTGTCTATGGGGACAAGGGGGCTTAGCCAGGCGGGGGCTGAATTGGCGTGGAAGCTGGCCACCTGTTTCATGACGTCATCCCCGCGGAGGCGGGGATCCATCTCTCCAGCGTTGGACCGATGCAAGGTTAGGAGATGGATTCCCGCCTATGCGGGAATGACAAAAATGGGTGGTTAGCGGAAGGGCGGCTTTGGGCGAGGCCAAGCCGCTAACGGCCCTTCTTTCGATAATATCGCCAACGCTTAAAAGTCTGAAACAGACCGCCCGAAATAAGAAGAATAGCCAATAGTAGGGTGCCGCTGAATGCAGAAGCCATCCCCATCACAACGATGTTTCTGATCGATATATCGGACTCGCTGCTATCGGGCGTCGGTATCAACATCATTGCTATGAATATCAATGGTGCGATACAGAAAAAGGCCACCCCCATCCATATTCGCCGATTTGGCTCAGCCAATCGCATCCGGCTATTAACTAAGGAAATAGCGACGAGTATCGGTATCAAGAATGACAGAAGAGCGTAATCTTTCGGAGCCATCCGATACTCTATCGAGCAGGCTCATCGTCCGCTAGTAGGAAGGTTCGCCCACCAGCTAAACGCCCCAAAACTGGTCGTTTCGGGCTGTCGCAAGTATCGCTGTCATTAGGCACTCGGCCAATGGAACACGATGCGGCTGCCGCCCGTGACGTGGCCCTGCGCGTCGAAGCGGCGTTCCAAGGCGAGGCCGGCGCCGTCCGGGGCGATGGCGACGACGCTGCTGCAGCGTGTGCCATAGACGGGGTTGCAGATGAAGATGGGGGAGAGGGGCGGCTCCAGCGGGGCGTCGGACGGTGTGGCCGGGGCGATGCCGGTGGCGGGCAGGGTCTCGCGGCGCAGGGCGTCGAACAGGCTTTCCGGATCGGTCGCGCCGGCGACCAGCCATTGCAGCATCGCTTCCTTGAGCGCGAGCGTCTTGGGCCAGGGCTGGTCGAGCGGGCCGTTGGAAAGGCCGTAGAGGCCGGGTGCGAGCAGGCTGCGCTGGGGTTCGGGGCGATTGGTGAGGAAGAGGAGCCGGTCGCGGTCGGCGAGCAGCAGGTTGAACGGGTTGAAATCGTCGAGCGCCGCCGCATGGGGATCGGCATAGGTGCCGGTGCCGGTGAGCAGGTCGGTCACCAGCGCGCCGCGTGAGGCGCGGTCGGGCAGGGGGTCGCCGAAGCCGCGCAAATTGGTGATGACGGCGGCCCGGCCATCCTCGTCCGCGCCGAGCCAGGTGCCGCCCGATTGCAGGTCGCGCCCGGCGACCAGGCCCGGCCGGTCGTCCCAGCGCGCCATCGCGGCGGCGGGGCGGGCATGATATTCGTCGCGATTGCCGATCAGGACAAGCTGCCAGCGCGGGTGCGCCCGCCAGGCCAGTGCCACGATACACATTTGCTGCCTCCGTCAACCAACACCGGCTTGATAAATGGCGCGGCCGCCGCCATATAGGGGGTGCCGGGCTTGCCCGGCTATGGTGATAAATCGTGTCGTATAATAGACGCAGCGGACCCGGGGGCAGTACCCGGCGGTTCCACCACATGTCCCGGATGACCTTTGGTCTGGCGGGGTGTCTGATGGGGCCGAACTAGGATCGACGTGTGTTCAAAGGCGATGCTTTTACCCGGCCCGTGTAAGCCGTTAAACTGTGCAAAACTCACAAGTGCCAACGATAACGAAGCACTCGCCATTGCAGCGTAATTGAGGGCCTCACGGCCTGACATTACTCTAAAATAGCGCGGTTGAACCCACCGGGCAACAGAAGGGAATTCAGCGGCCCCCGGAGGCGCCGGGCAACAGAAGCCTCCGGACCCAATCCATCAGCGATGTTTTTTCAGGCCACGCCGCTTGCGGTGCATGGCCTTTTTGCGCGTCCATGATGCGATTCGAATCGGGCGAAATTTGCATGCCACATTCGATTTCACTTTTATGACATTGATGTGAAAAACGCATAAGACAATGAAATTGCGTCTATATAAAATGGAATCGGCGCCCACGCCTGATCTTGTGCCGATGTCATCAAGATGAAATAATTCCGGCTATGTTGGAAAGTTTTTTTCGGAGAAAATCGATGTTCAAGGCAGCGGCAGTTGCGGGCTTTCTTCTGGCTTCGGCAGTGCCGGCCATGGCATCGGCGGCGGATGACGTGATCGTCAGCGTCGTGCCGGATGCGGGTCTGGCCGCGTCGGCGCTGCTCGCCCATGATTTCGACAAGGCTGCGCGCAAGCTGCAGGCGGTCTGGCCCGACACCATCAACGATCCGGCGCGCCTGATCAACCTGGGCAATGCCTATGCGGGGATGGGCCGCACCAGTGATGCGCGCGAAGCCTATGCCGCGGTGGCACGCGTGCCCGACATGACGCTGGTGCTGGCCGATGGCAGCGAGGAATCCTCGCGCTCGATCGCGCAGCGCGCCTCGGCCCGCCTGAATACGAGCTATGCGATGCGCTGAACGCCCTGTTTCAGTGGCTCGCGCAGGGGCGTCGTCCGGTGGACGGCGCCCCTTTCTGTTGGCTGTGGCGGTTGGGCCACTGTCTTTGAACTGTAATTTTATCGACCCCGATATGTCATAAAAGGAAAATGAGGCTGTCATTTACCGCGCCTACCTGCCGCTTCCGAGGGCGACAGGGGGCGTTGTCCGATTCGCTTTTCCCCCTTGCGCTCCGCATCGCAACAAACCCGGCAGAAGCCGGAGCGGAGACGACATGGCCAAGATCAACCGTATCCATAATATCCTGATGGCGGGCTGCGCCTGCGCGGCGCTGGCTGCCTGCGGCGCGGACGATATCGCTTCGCCCGGCACCGGCGGCGACGTGATCATCAACCCGACGCCGACCCCCACGCCGACCCCGACCCCCACGCCGACCCCGGCCGCCGTTACCCCGGCTGCGGGCTGCCCGACGATCGCCGATCCCAAGGGTCTGACCGACGAAGGCACCATCTCCAGCTCGAACGGTGATGCCTGGCGCGTCTGCACGCTGCCTTCGATCATCGCCAAGAGCATCACCCTGCCCAAGATCGCTGGCCTGGTCTATCAGATGAAAGGCCGTGTAGACGTCGGCTGCGACAGCGGCTTCGCTGCGCCCACTACCTCGGCGCCCGTCACCAGCTCGACCGTGGGTTGCACCGCGGCCAACGGCTTCACGCTGACCGGTGGCCAGCTGACTGCCGACACCAACGTCACCCTGACCATCGAGCCGGGCGTCATCGTCTATGGCGGCACCGGCACGAGTTGGCTGGCCGTCAACCGCGGCAACAAGATCAATGCCGTCGGCACCGCCAGCGCGCCGATCATCTTCACCAGCCGCGACAATATCAACGGCAACTCGACCGAAACGTCGATGGGCCAGTGGGGCGGCGTCGTGCTGATGGGCCGTGCGCGCACCACGGACTGCAACAGCGGTTCGGTCGGCGCCGATACCTGCGAGCGTCAGACCGAAGGTTCGGCCGATCCGGCGACCTTTGGCGGTCGTGACGACGCCTATAATGCCGGCACCATGAAATATGTCCAGATCCGCTATTCGGGCTATGTTCTGGGTGCCAACACCGAACTGCAGGCGCTGACCGGCGAAAGCATCGGCAGCGGCACCACGCTGGACTATATCCAGAGCTTCAACAGCTCGGACGACGGCGCGGAATTCTTCGGCGGCACCGTGCGCATGAAGCATTATATCGCGACCGGCGCGGATGACGACAGCCTCGACGCCGACACCGGCATCCAGGGTCGCTTCCAATATGTACTGATCGTGCAGCGTCCGGGCCAGGGCGACGCGCTGATGGAAATCGACAGCAATGGTCTGGAAAGCGATACCCCGCGCCAGAACACCATCGTTGCCAACTTCACCGCGATCCAGTCGCAGGTCAGCAGCAACAACGAAGCCAATGACCAGGCCTCGATCCTGAACCGCGGCAACAGCGATCTGTCGCTGGTGAACGGCATCGTCGTGTCGCCGAACAACGAGTGCGTCCGCCTGCATGGCACCGGCACCGCTTCGACCCGCGCCACGCTGACCGCCCGTTCGGTCCTGATGCAGTGCAACGCGACGAAGTATATCGGTTCGGGCAGCGGCGCGACCGCCTACACCGCCGCCGATGTCGCTGCCATCTTCAGCGGCAACAACAACAACGATGCCTACACGGCCTCGCTGAGCGCGGTGTTCATCAACGGTGCGGCCGAAACCGCCGCCACCGCGATCGACGCCAAGACGCTGGACAGCTTCTTCGACACGACGACCTATGTCGGCGCGGTCAAGGACGCCAACGACACCTGGTTCGCCGGCTGGACCTGCAACTCGGCCTACGCGCCGTTTGACAGCACCAGCACCGCGCGCCGCGCCTGCACCTCGATCCCGCTCTAAGACGGGACGGACCTGATGCGGGGCGGGATGCGGCCATGATCGGCCGCATCCCGCCCCGAAACGTGCAATGACCTTATCTAGGGGATATTCGATGGCGACGCCGCTCAAGTTCGCGGGCCTGCTGCTGCTTTCCACTGCGCTGGTCGCGCCGGCCGCGCTGGCCCAGGAAGTGCCCGCGCCCGCCGATGCCACCACGTCCGACCCGCAGGCGGCCGATCCTGCTGCCGCTGCCGGTCGTTCGACCGCCGAGGATCCGGAGGCGGCGCCCGACATTTCGGTCCCCGGTTCCGACATCATCGTCACCGGCCGCCGCAGTGCCAACGTCCAGAAGAATATTCCGGCGGTGGTTTCGGTCCTGTCTTCGGCCGATATCGCCCGGACGGGCGACGGCAACATCGCCGGCGCGCTGGGCCGCGTCACCGGCCTGTCGGTGGTCGGCAACGGCTATGTCTATGTCCGAGGCCTCGGCGATCGCTATTCGCTCGCGCTGCTGAACGGTTCGCCGCTGCCCAGCCCCGAGCCGCTCAAGCGCGTCGTGCCGCTGGACCTGTTCCCGACGAACATCGTCTCGTCCTCGATGGTGCAGAAGAGCTATTCGGCCAATTATCCCGGCGAATTCGGTGGCGGCGTCATCAACCTGACGACCAATGCGGTGCCGGCGGAAAGCTTCCTGACGATCAGCGGCGGTATCGGTGCCAACACCGAAACCACCTATCAGATGGGCTATAGCTATTATGGCAGCAAGAGCGACTGGACCGGCTTCGACAATGGCAGCCGCGACATTCCGCCGGCGCTCGCCGCCTTCTTCGCCAGCGGCGAACGGATCAGTTCGGGCAATGTCGACACCACCGCGATCGCGGCGGAAATGGTGCGCTTCAGCAAGGGCACCGTCCAGCGCATCAAGGATATCGACCCCAATTATTCGGCGACCATCTCGGGCGGCACCTCGTTCGACCTGGGCGGTTCGACCCTGGGCCTGATCGCCACCGCTGGCTACAGCAACAAGTGGACCACGCGCGACCAGCGCCAGCAAAATTCGATCACGCCCGACCTGTCGGCGCTCAATTCGGATTTCCAGCGCGTCACCACCGACAATCGCATCGTCGTGAACGGCCTGCTGGGCCTGGGCCTGGAGTTTGGCGATAACAAGATCCGCTGGACCAACCTCTATATCCGCGACACGCTCAAGCACACTCGCATGGGCCTGGGCAACACCCAGACCCAGCCGACGTCGGACATCATGGAGCAGGATACCGCCTGGTATGAACGCCAGCTGATCGACACGCAGGTGGTGGGCGAGTTCAAGCTGAGCCCGGCGTTCAGCCTGGACGTGCGCGGCGGCTTCGCCAATTCGCAGCGCGAAGCCCCCTATGAACTGTCGTTCGAATATATCCGCACCAATGCGGCGGCGGACCCCTATGGCAATCTGTTCGTCAACCGTCTGAACGGCAATACCGGCCAGACCGCGACGGTCAGCTTCTCCGACCTCAACGAGGATCTGTGGTCGGGCGGCGCGGACCTGACCTGGAAGCCGTCGGCCGACATGGCGCTGACCGCCGGCTATGCCTATGTCGACACCAACCGCACCAGCTCGCGCCGCGACTTCCAGTTCCGCGCGTCGAGCGACATGCCCGAGGGCGTGGGCGTGCTGCGCCCTGACCTGCTGCTGGCACCGGGCATCGTCAACTATTATGACATCAGCCTGATCGAGACCAACGAAGGCAATCCCGCCTTCCGCGCGACGCTCAAGAACCATGCTGGCTATGGCAAGCTGAACTGGCAGATACTGGACGATCTGTCGCTCGACGCAGGCGTTCGCTACGAAACGGCCAAGCTGACCGTGTCGCCGCTGCAGGTGTTCAGCACGCCGGGCGCCAGCACGGCCTCGACCCAGCTCGACAATGACTATTGGCTGCCCAGCGGCACGCTGACCTGGCAGATGCGCGACGACATGCAGGTGCGCCTGAACGCGTCGAAGACCATTGCCCGGCCGCAGTTCCGCGAGCTGATCTATCAGTTCTATTTCGACCCGGACACCAACCGTCGCTATCAGGGCAACCCCTATCTGCAGGACAGCAAGCTGTTCAACGCGGAAGCGCGCTATGAATGGTATTTCGCGCGGGATCAGCGCTTCTCGCTGTCGGGCTTCTTCAAGAAGATCGACAACCCGATCGAAACCTTCATCACGCTTAACGGCGACAATTTCGTCACCAGCTTCGCCAACGCGCCCAAGGCCGACCTCTATGGCGGCGAAGTCGAGTTGCAGAAATATTTCGACCTGTCGTCCATGTCGGACAGCGCGTTCTTCTCGACCCGCCGTCTGGTGACGATCGCCAACTATACCTACACCAAGTCGAAGCTGAAGGTGAAGGACGGCGATACCACCGCCGTGTTCGGCGCGTCGTCGACGCTGGCGACCGACTATTTCCGGAACGGTTCGCCGCTGACAGGCCAGTCGGACCATCTGGTCAACTTCCAGTTCGGCCTGGAAGACCAGGACAAGCTGTCGCAGCAGACGCTGATCCTGTCCTATGCCAGCAAGCGCGTGACCAGCCGTGGCCTGGCCAACCAGGACCAGCCGGACGTCTATGAACATCCCGGCATCAACCTGGACTTCGTGGCGCGCCAGGGCGTCTATGTCGCGGGGCGCCAGTTCGACGCCAAGTTCGAGGTGCGCAACATCCTGGGCAACGACTATGAGGAAAGCCAGTCGAACGGCACCAACAAGGTCATCTACAACGCCTATAATTATGGCACGACCTTCAACTTCTCGCTGTCGACGACGTTCTGACGTCAGGCGCAGCCGAAACGGAAAGGGCGCCCGATCGGGCGCCCTTTTGCGTTGGGGGATCGGCGGCGCAGGCTCATTTCTCCATCAGCAGCTTCACGATCCGGCGCTTGCCGAAGCGCAGCGGGTCGGCGAACCAGGTTACCTCCAATTTCTGCCCCTCGCGCAGATAGGGCGGACCGCCGGCAAATCCGCAGAAGGTCGCCACCGGGCAGCGGCTGCCCTCGTGCCAGGAAAAACTCTCCTCGCCGATGTCGAAGCCCTGGGTGACATTGGTCTGATGTTTCTGGAAGGAGAGCGGTTCGGTATTGCGGCTGCGCGTGCGGATGTCCCATAATTTGCTTATCCGCCCCTTGGTCACGCTCATCTGGTCCATGTCCATGGCGCCGACCCGCAACTGGTCGAATAGCGGCAGGCCGCCGAACCACAGACCGGCAAGCAGGATCGCGGCCGGCGTATAGCGCGGCATCCGTCGCCCGGATCGCTTCCACCAGCGGGCGCCCAGGAACAATAGGGCAAAGAAGATCAGATAGAGGATCGCCGCCCAGTCGAACGGCGCCATGCTCCTGTCATAGGCTGTAATCACGCGAGCCCCCCCCCCAGCGCATTTCTTCCATCATGCCATGACGGGTGCGAAAGGAAAGAGGCTGGCGGTGCGTGCGACCGGGCAGGCATGTTGTCCGTGCATCATCGCGGACGCTTCACAGGGTTTTCCCCGATAGCCGGCTGGTCAGGCAGGATGCAGACAAAGGCGACCCAATTCCTGTTCATGCGAAGGGAAAGCACCATGGCCGACAAGAAACCCAATATCCTCGTCATCTGGGGCGACGATATCGGGATATCGAACCTCAGTTGCTACACCGACGGGGTGATGGGCTATCGCACGCCCAATATCGACCGGATCGCCAGGGAGGGGATGAAGTTCACCGACAGCTATGGCGAGCAGAGCTGCACCGCCGGCCGTTCCTCCTTCATCACCGGGCAGAGCGTGCTGCGCACCGGCCTGTCCAAGGTCGGCATTCCCGGCGCGCCGGTGGGTATGAGCGACAAGATCATCACCATCGCCGCGCTGCTGAAGGAGCAGGGCTATGCCACCGGCCAGTTCGGCAAGAACCATCTGGGCGACCTGAACCATATGCTGCCGACCAATCACGGCTTCGACGAATTTTTCGGCAATCTCTATCACCTGAACGCCGAAGAAGAGCCGGAGATGGAAAATTATCCGCTCAACGAACCGGACATGCCGCATTTCAAGGAACGCTTCGGCCCGCGCGGGGTGATCCATTCCTTCGCCACCGATGTCGACGACGCCACCGAAATGCCGCGCTGGGGCAAGGTCGGCAAGCAGAAGATCGAGGATACCGGCCCGCTGACGGCCAAGCGCATGGAAACCTGCGACGATGAATTCGTCGAACGCGCGTCAAAGTTCATCAAGCAGGCGGAGGCCGATGGAAAGCCGTGGTTCGTATGGGTGAACACCACCCATATGCACATGTTCACGCACCCCAAGCCGGGCAGCAAGGGCCAGGCCGGCCGCTGGCAGTCCGACTATCACGACACCATGATCGACCATGACAAGAATGTTGGCCAGCTGCTCGACCTGCTGGACGAACTGGGCATCGCCGAGGATACGCTGGTCCAATATTCGACCGACAACGGCCCGCATCGCAACAGCTGGCCCGATTGCGGCACCACGCCGTTCCGCAGCGAAAAGAACACCAATTGGGAAGGCGCCTTCCGCATTCCGATGATGGTGCGCTGGCCGGGCAAGGTGCCGGCCGGATCGGTCTCCAACGGCATCGTCCAGCATCATGACTGGCTGCCGACCTTCCTGGAAATGGCGGGCGAGCCCGACATCGTCGAGAAGGTGAAGAAGGGCTACAAGGCGATCGGCCGGACCTACAAGAACCATATCGACGGCGTCAGCCTGGTCGGCCATATCACCGGCAAGGAGGAGAAGAGCCCGCGCAATGCCTTCTTCTACATCAGCGACGATGGCGACATCCTGGCCATGCGCTACGACAATTGGAAATGCGTGTTCCTGGAACAGCGCTGCGCCGGTACGATGAAGGTCTGGGGCGAGCCGTTCACCCGGCTGCGCATTCCCAAGCTCTTCAACCTGCGGATCGATCCCTATGAGTTCGCCGACATCACGTCCAACACCTATTATGACTGGGTGTTGAAGAACACCTTCCTGCTCTATGGCGCGCAGGCGGGGGCGGCCGAATTTGCGGCGACCTTCAAGGAGTTCCCGCCGATCCAGAAGCCCAACACCTTCACCATCGACGACGCCATCAACGCGATGGGCGATGCGGCGGGCGGCGCGAGCTGAACCATGAAAAAAGCGGCGCGGGATACTGTCCCGCGCCGCTTCTGATCATCGCTGTCCTGATGCCGCCTCCCGATCCTGCGATCGGGCGGCGGTCTTGATCAGGCCGCCTTGGGCGGGGCGAACTTGGTGAGGTCGATGCCGACCACGGCCTTCTTATATTCGTCCATATTGGGCGTGCGGCCGAGGATGGTCGAGAGCACCACCAGCGGGGTCGAGGCGAGGAGGGATTCGCCCTTCTTCTCGGCCGTGTCTTCCACCACGCGGCCCTGGAACAGGCGGGTCGAGGTGGCGAGGACGGTGTCGCCCTTCGCGGCCTTTTCCTGGTTGCCCATGCACAGGTTGCAGCCCGGACGCTCCAGATAGAGGGTATTCTCATATTCGGTGCGGGCGGCGTTCTTGGGGTGGCTGTCGTCGAACTCGAAGCCGGCATACTTCTTGAGCACGTCCCAGTCGCCTTCGGCCTTCAGCTCGTCGACGATATTGTAGGTCGGCGGGGCGACGACCAGCGGCGCCTTGAACTCGACCTTGCCTTCGGCAGCTTCGATGTTCTTGAGCATCTGGGCCAGGATCTTCATGTCGCCCTTGTGGACCATGCACGATCCGATGAAGCCCAGATCCACCTTCTTGGTGCCGCCATAATAGGAAACCGGGCGGATGGTGTCATGGGTGTAGCGCTTCGACACATCGGCATTGTTGACGTCCGGGTCGGCGATCATCGGTTCGTCGATCTGGTCGAGGTCGACGACGACTTCGGCATAATATTTTGCGTTGGCGTCGGGCGACAGCGCGGGCTTCTCGCCCGAGCGGATCTCGGCGATGCGCTTGTCGGCGAGCGCGATCAGGCCACGGAGCGTGCCGGCGGTATTTTCCATGCCCTTGTCGATCATGATCTGGATGCGCGACTTGGCGATTTCCAGCGACTCGATCAGCGTTTCGTCCTGCGAGATGCAGATCGACGCCTTCGCCTTCATCTCGGCGGTCCAGTCGGTGAAGGTGAAGGCCTGGTCGGCCAGCAGCGTGCCGATATGGACTTCGATGATGCGGCCCTGGAAGACATTCTCGCCAGCGAACTGGTGGAGCATCTGCGCCTGGGTGGCGTGGACGACGTCGCGGAAGTCCATATAGGGCGCCATCTGGCCCTTGAAGGTGACCTTGACCGACTGCGGGATCGGCATGGTGGCTTCACCGGTGGCCAGCGCCAGCGCAACCGTGCCCGAGTCCGCGCCGAAGGCGACGCCCTTCGACATGCGGGTGTGGCTGTCGCCGCCGATGATGATCGCCCAGTCGTCCACGGTGATGTCGTTCAGCACCTTGTGGATGACGTCGGTCATCGCGTGATAGACGCCCTTGGGGTCGCGCGCGGTGATCAGGCCGAAATTGTTCATGAAGCTCATGAGCTTGGGAATGTTGGCCTGGGCCTTCTTGTCCCACACCGACGCGGTGTGGCAGCCCGACTGGTAGGCGCCATCGACCAGCGGCGAGATGACTGTGGCGGCCATCGCCTCCAGTTCCTGCGCGGTCATCAGGCCGGTCGTGTCCTGCGACCCGACGATGTTGACCTTCACGCGCACGTCCGAACCGGCATGCAGCACCTTGCCCGGCGTCACGCCCACGGCGTTGCGGTTGAAGATCTTCTCCACGGCGGTCAGGCCCTGGTCGTCGACCGTGATTTCCTTGTTCGGCGCGAACACCTTGGGTGCTTCGATGCCCAGCGTTTCGGCGGCGAAGGTCTGGAGCTTCTTGCCGAAGACGATGGCGTAGCTGCTGCCCGCCTTCATGAATTCCATCTTCTGGGGGGTGAAGGCGGCGGCGACGTCGACCAGTTCCTTGCCGGTCTCGTCGGTCAGCTTCTTGTTCTTGACGTCGATCTTCAGCACCGTGCCGGTCGCGACCGAGAAGGCCTCCTCCAGCACCGGATTGCCGTCATTGTTGAGGATCGCCTTGCCATCCGGGCCGGTCATCTTGACCCAGTTCTTGAGGTTGAGGCCGATGCCGCCGGTGACGTCCACGGTGGTCGCGAAGATCGGCGAGATGCCGTTGGTGCCGGCGACGACGGGCGCATAGTTGACGAAGGGGACATAGGGGCTCTGCTGCTTGCCGGCCCACAGCGCCACATTGTTGACGCCCGACATGCGCGAGGAGCCGACGCCCATCGTGCCCTTCTCGGCGATCAGCATGACGCGCGCGTCGGGATGCTGGGCCTTCAAGGCAACGATTTCCTGCTGCGCTTCGGGCGAGATCATGCACAGGCCGTGCAGTTCGCGGTCCGAACGCGAGTGCGCCTGGTTGCCCGGCGAGAGAAGGTCGGTCGAGATATCGCCTTCGCCGGCGATGAAGGTCACGACCTTGATCTCGTCCTCGACCTCGGGGAGCTTGGTGAAGAATTCGGCCTTGGCATAGCTTTCCAGCACATCCTTGGCGACGGCATTGCCGGCCGCGAAGGCGTCGCGCAGTCGGAACATGTCGGCGTCATAGAGGAAGACCTGGGTTTTCAGGACGTCACCCGCCTGAACCGCCAGCGCGGCGTCATCGCCGAGCGCAATGTCGAGCAGCACGGCGATCGAGGGGCCGCCCTTCATGTGGCTGAGCAGTTCCAGCGCGAAGGCGGGGGTGATTTCCGCGACGGTGACGTCGCCCAGCACGATCTTCTTGAGGAAGTCGGCCTTCACGCCGGCGGCGCTGGTGGTGCCGGGCAGAGTATTATAGATGAAGAATTTGAGCGCGTCGGCGCGATGTTCGCTGCCGGCGTCCTGGATCAGGGTGATGAGTTCGGCGACAAGGGCGCCGTCGTCGATCGGCTTGGGTGCGAGCCCCTGGACTTTCCTGCTGTCGATTTCGGCCAGATAATCCAGGTAGATGCTCATTATAAATCCAATGCCATAAAGTGTATGAATCCGGGCGTGGCACCACCGGACGGCTTTATGGACCGACCTGGGGCGGTGACGGGTCGCGCGTAGGCCAAGATCGCCCGGCTTGCAAGCTGCCCGATAGGCCCGGATGCACCGATCCGGATCGCCCCGGCGCTCGCTGCGCGGGGAGCGGCGGCGATCCGTAGCGGCGGACGAGTGTCGAAGCGGATATTGGGTGCCACCATGATGTCTGCAACCCTTCTTATGTTGCCCAGGCGGCTCCAACATGTCCCGTAAAGAAGAGGCCTGCGCTCCGCCGGTGTCGCGATTGTGAGAAATTGTTGCGCAGGCGGCCGGGCATATCATCATTGATTGACCACTACCTTCTTCCTCCACATCAGCCCGTGAAATTCTAATGCGACTAAGTCGCACTATTATTTCAATGGGGGTCTGAAATGCCATTTCCTGCAATCTTGTCGACGCGTGCCCATCTGCTGGGGGGCGCTGCCCTGATCGGTGCGCTCGCACTGCCCGTCGCCGCCCAGGCGCAGGCACCCGCGCCCGACGCCGATGCGCAGTCGAGCGCGATCGTCGTCACCGCGGCCGGCTATGAACAGAATATCATCGAGGCGCCGGCCAGCATCACCGTGCTGGGCCGCGAGGAGTTGCAGGAAAAGCGGTTCGGCAGCCTGGCCGAGGCGCTGCAGGATGTGCAGGGCGTCGATGTCGGCGGCGAAGCGGGCAAGACCGGCGGCCTCAACATCTCGATCCGCGGCATGCCCAGCGACTATACGCTGGTGCTGATCGACGGCCGACGCCAGAATGCGCCCGGCGGCGTCACGCCCAACGGCTTTGGCGAAACCTCCACCAGCTTCCTACCGCCCTTCTCCGCGATCGACCGGATCGAGGTCGTGCGTGGCCCGATGTCCACCCTCTACGGATCGGACGCGATGGGCGGCGTCGTGAACATCATCACCCGCAAGGTCGGCGATCGCTGGGTCGGCACCGCCAGCGCCGAAAGCACGATCCAGGGCGATGACCGCTTCGGCAATATCCAGTCGGTCAACGGCTTTGCCCAGGGGCCGATCATCAAGGGGCTGGCCGGCCTGACCCTGCGCGGCAGTGTCTTCCACCGCGCCGGCTCCGATATCGAGATCCCCGGCGATCCGGCGCTGACCTTGGGCCGCAACCCGGTGGAATCCGACATCTATAATTATGGCGGCCGTCTGACGCTGACGCCCCATGCCGATCATGACCTGTGGTTCGAATATGATCGCAACGAACAACGCTATGACAATAGCCGGGGCCAATTGGGCACGCTGGGATCGGGCGGCTATGCCCCCGAACAGCGGTTCAACCGCAGCAATTATGTGATCGCGCACAGCTGGCGCATGGGGTTCGGCCAGCTCGACACCACCCTGACCCGCAACGAGACCGAGACGATCGGCCGCCTGATCCCCAATGGCACGCCGGGCGCGGTGCCGGGCAGCCCGCGCACGCTGGAGGCGCGCAACGACATCATCGATTCCCGCTTTGCCGGCAAGGCGGGCGCGCTGGCCTTCACCGTCGGCGGCCAATATTGGAAGGCGCGGATGGTCGAGGGCGTCGCCCCCGAACCGTTCAAGTTCACCCAGTGGGCGGGCTTTGCCGAAGCGACGCTGACCGTCGTCGACGGCTTCAACATCACCGGCGGCGCGCGCTACGACAATCACTCGACCTTCGGCGACAAATGGTCGCCGCGCGCCTATGCGGTGTGGAACATCAATGATGTGCTGACATTGAAGGGCGGTGTCAGCCGCGGTTTCAAGACGCCGCGCGTCGAACAGATTGCCGAAGGCATCATCGGCTTTGGCGGGCAGGGGCGCATCCCGCTGCTCGGTACGCCGGGGCTGAAGCCGGAAACCAGCACCAGCTATGAAGCGGGCCTCTATTATGACGGTGACGGCTTCTTCAGCGGCAATGTCACCCTGTTCAACAATGACTTCACCGACAAGATCGCCAGCGGTCCGGGCATCCCCAATTGCCAGTTCTCGGGCAATCCCAATCGCCCCGGCTGTCTGGACGTCGGCCCGTTCCCGACCGTCGACCTGTTCAGCCAATCGATCAACATCGACAAGGCCCGCACCCGCGGCGTCGAGGTGGCAACCCGTTTTGCCCTGACCTCCACCCTGTCGCTGACGGCCAACTATACCTATACCGAGACCGAGCAGCTCAGCGGCGCGGAAGAGGGGCTGCCGCTGATCGGCATGCCCAAGCATATGCTGAACGGCAATCTGCGCTGGAAGCTGGGCGACAAGGCCAGCGTCTGGACCCGCGCCGAAATCCGTTCCAGCCGTTATCGTGGCGCCAATGCGCAGCAGACGTCCGTGGGCGACTTCCGCAGCTATGAAGTCTTCCACCTGGGTGGTTCCTACCAGGTCGCGCCGGCCTTCCGCCTGTCGGCGACGCTCTATAATATCCTCGACACCGACTATGCGGTCTATGTGCCCTATCAGACCGGCACGACGACCGCCTGGACCCCGGCCTATTCGATCAACCAGGAAGGGCGCCGCCTCTGGCTCTCGGCCACCGTGGATTTCTGACGGGAGAAGGGCCCCGCCCTGCGCGCCAGGCGCGGGGCGGTGTCATACAGGCGCGGGGCGGTGTCATAGTTGACTTGCAGGGCGGACGTTGCGAACGCACACCCCGCTGGCGGAAAATCACCCAGCGCGGCTGAAATATGTGCGCCGCCTGGGGCGTCGCCTTCAGCCCCAGGGGCGTTCGCGATACCATTTGGTGATGACATGCTTGACGCCGCTGCGGACCTTCATGCCGTGGTGGATGCTGGCGGGGTTGAAGCGATCCGGGGTGATGCGGTTGTTCCAGGCGAGCAGCTTGCCGGTTTCGGGCTGCACCGTCTTGCCGATCTTCGTGAAGCGGGTTGCGCCGCCGGCGGCCGGTTCGTTGAGATAGACCATCAAGGTCCAGGTGCGGTTGCCCGCGACCGCACAGAATCTGTCATAGTCCGCGCCCTTGGGCTCGAAATAATCGGTATGCGCCTTGAATTCCTGGCCGACGCCGTAGCGCTGACCCTGGATCGGTTCGCCATATTGGGTGGCGATGCCGGCGAAGCTGTCGAGCCGGGCGTTGATGGCGGCGACGAACGGGTCGCCATGGTCGAGGTCGCAGGTCTCGCTGGTGCGGAAATAGCCGTCGCCATTGGCGTCGGCGATGGTCGAGGGGCGACGGTCCGCATCGATCCGCGCGATCACCTGCGCGCATTCGTCAAGACTCAAGAAATCACGCTGGATGAAGAGGGTGAGATCCTTGCTGGGCACCCGTTGGACTCGTGCATGGCTGGCGATCCAGGCCGGATCGGCGTCGGGTGCGGCGGGCGGTGACAGGATCGGGTCGGACAAGGTCATGGTCATTTCCGCGAATGACGGCGCTACAGGCCGGTTTCCGTGGCCCTAGCTATCGTTGACCCTGCGAAATGCAAGCATCGTCGCGGCCCCATTGCTACCTGTCATATTATGGTAACATAAACGTCATCTGGCAGTAAGAAGAGTTGCATAGCAGGCGGGCGAACCAAGGGGGACATTCCGGCTCATGCGTGTGCCGTTCGGCGACAAGTTGCAAGGGTGGCGGCGCTATGCGCGGCCGGTCGACTGGCTGGGGCTGGTCGAGAAGCTGTTGCTGGCAGTGCTGGCATTGCAGCTTGCCCGGCTGGTATGGGTGTTGCTGACGCCGGTCGGCGCCTTCGGCCCCTGGGAAGGGCGCCAGGCGCAGCTGCTGTCGGCCAGTGCGCGGCAGGCGCTGTTCGCCAGTTTCGATCCTTTTTTCCGCACCGGCGCGCCGCAGGCGGGCAATGGCGTCGTCACCTCGCTGGCGCTGACGCTCTATGGCGTGCGGCTGAACGAGGGGACGGGGCAGGGATCGGCTATCCTGGCGACGCCCGACGGCATCCAGAACAGCTATGCCGTGGGCGACGAGATCATGCCGGGCGTGGTGCTGAAGGCAGTGTTCTTCGACCATGTGACCATCGATCGCGGCGGGGCGGAGGAGCAGGTGTTCCTCGACCAGTCGCAGCCGGCGTCGGCGGCCGGCGGACCGGCTGGTGGGCCGGGCGGCGCGCCCGAGGGGGATATGGCGCCGGGCGAGGGCGCGCCCTCGCCGGTGCCGGGCCGCGATGCGCCAAGCGCCGATGCGGTGAAGCGCGACATCGGCTTTTCCCCGCGCACCCAGAATGGCCGGGTGACCGGGCTGGTGCTGAGCCCCAAGGGGCCGGGCTTTCAGAATGCCGGTTTCCAGGCCGGCGACATCGTGACCCAGATCAACGGCCAGCCGATCGGATCGGCCGGTGACCTGGCATCATTGCAGAACCAGATCGTGCCCGGCGCACGCCTGTCCCTGACCGTGGAGCGCGGCGCCGTCACCGTGCCGATCAACCTGATATTGCAAGGCCAATGACCAGACATATCCTCAAATATTCCGCCGCCCTCGCGCTGGTCCTGGCTGCCCCGGTCCCCGGCCATGCGCAGCAGACGCTGAATGTGCGCGATGCCGATATCCGCGCCTTCATCCAGGATGCCGCGCGCGTCACCGGCCGCACCTTCATCATCGACAACCGGGTGCAGGGCAAGGTGTCGGTGGTGACCGACCGGCCGCTGTCCAAGTCGGAATATTTCGAGATCGTGCTGTCGACGCTGCGCGCCAATGGCCTGGTCGCGGTGCCGGCGCCCGGTGGAGCCTATCGCATCCAGCCGGCGGACGGCGCGGCCGGCCAGCCCAGCGCGGTGGGCCGGGCGGCGACCCGCAACAGCTTCGTCACCGAAGTCTTCCGCCTGCGGTCGGTCGATGCGGCAAGCGTGCTGGAAACGCTGCGCCCGCTGATCAGCAAGGAAGGCACGGTCACCGCCAATCGCGCCGGCAACAGCATCGTCGTCGCCGACTATGCCGACAATGTCGCGCGCATCCGCCAGGTGATTGCGCGGGTCGACCGCGATACCAGCTCGACCCAGATGGTGATGCTGAAAAATGCCGGCGCGCGCGAGATCGCGACATCGCTGCAGGCGCTGGTGCAAAGTGGCGGGGGCGAGAATGGCGCGCCGGCGGCCGCCAGCGTGGTGCCGATCGACAGCAGCAACGCAATCGCGATCCGCGGTGATGTGAATACCGTGACCCGCCTGGCCAATATGGCGCGCGAGCTGGACCGGCAGGCGGCGAGCGGCACGGAAATCCGCGTCTATTGGCTGGAGCATGCCGATGCGGAGAAGCTGTTGCCGGTGTTGCAGCAGTTGATCGGCCAGTCGAGCAGTTCGCCCGTTACCTCGTCGGTGCCGGCGGCGGGCGCCAGCGGCGGCGCTGGCGGCGGCGCGGCTCCGGCCAGCGCGGCGGCGGCACCGGTCGCGGCGGCCTCCAGCGGATCGAGCGGCAGTGGCATTTCGACCCGCGGCCCGGCGATCGTCACCCGCTATGAAGGCGCCAATGCGATCATCGTTGCCGCCAACAGCGACGTGCAGCGCATGCTGGGCGAGACCATCCGCCAGATCGACACCCGCCGCGAGCAGGTGCTGGTGGAGGCGATCATCGTCGAGATCAGCGATGCGGCGGCCAAGAAGCTGGGCGTGCAGTTCCTGCTGGGCAGCACATCGACCGGCTTTGCCGCGACCAATTACAGCAATGCGTCGCCCAGCCTGATCACCATTGCCGGTGCCTATGGCGCGACCAAGCTGGGCACCACCAAGACGACGGTGGTGGCGGCCGACGGGACGACCACGACGACCGAGACGCAGACCAACAGCGACCTGGCCAGCAGCCTGACCCAGGCGGCGGTCGACAGCCTGGCCAGCGCGACCGGCATCGTCGGCGGCCTGGGCACGCAGATCGGCAAGAACGGCATTTTCGGGGCGATCATCAATGCGGTGAAGTCGGATACCGAGAGCAACCTGCTGTCCACGCCGTCGGTGATGACGCTGGACAATCAGAAGGCGTCGATCCTGGTCGGCCAGCAGGTGCCGGTGACCACCGGCGAGGCGCTGAGCCAGAATTTCGACAACCAGTTCCGCACCGTCCAGCGCCAGGATGTCGGCATCAAGCTGGAGGTGAAGCCGCAGATCAACACCGGCGGCGCGATCAAGCTGTTCCTGAAGCAGGAAGTGTCGAGCGTGGCGGGGCCGGTCAGCAATTCAAGCAGCGACCTGATCATCAACAAGCGCGAGATCGAGACCACGGTCACGGTCGATGACGGCGAAATCCTGGCGCTGGGCGGCCTGCTGGACGATAATGAGCGCAAGACGATCGAGCGCATCCCG
Organism: Sphingomonas sp. S-NIH.Pt3_0716; assembly: GCF_003950715.1. Taxonomy (NCBI): domain Bacteria; kingdom Pseudomonadati; phylum Pseudomonadota; class Alphaproteobacteria; order Sphingomonadales; family Sphingomonadaceae; genus Sphingomonas; species Sphingomonas sp. S-NIH.Pt3_0716. Next base: position 100,249 of record NZ_QLJK01000005.1, read on the forward strand.
CTGCTGTCCGACATTCCGGGCATTGGCGAGCTGTTCAAGTCGCGCAGCAAGAGCCGGACGAAGACCAACCTCATGGTCTTCATCCGGCCGACCATCCTGCGCACCAAGGAAGATGCGCAGCGCCTGACCCAGCAGCGCTATGGCTATGTGCGCGGCATGCAGTTGCAGCGCAGCCCCGACAGCGAGCCGACCATCGACGAGCTGGTGCGCGACTATATGGGCGCGCAGCCGCCGATCGCGCCGCAGCCCGGCGACATGCTGGTCGAGCCACAGGCCGGTGCCGCCGCGCCGGCAACGTCGCCGGTACCGGGACAGGTGCAGGGCATCGAACCCACGGTGCGGCAGTCGAGCGGCGTCGTCCGCCCGGTCGACCTGCCGCCAAGCGGAGAGCAGAAGTGAGCGAACAGGAGCATGTGACGGTAATGCCGTCGGTTCTTCCGCCACGGCCCGTCGACATTCCCTATGGCTTTGCCCGCAAGCATGGCGTGGTGATGTTGCCGCAGGATGGCGAGCGATTGTCGATCGCGGTGCGCGAGGGCAGCGATCCGCGCGTGCTGTTGGAGGTGCGCCGTCATCTCGCGCGCAGCTTTGATGTGCGCTTTGTCGAGGCGCCGCAGTTCGACCGGCATCTGTCCGATCATTATGCGATGGAGGGCAGCGCCGCCGCCATGGCCGGGTCGATCGACGTCGGCGCGGACGAGCTGGACATATTGGCCGCCGATATCCCGACCGCCGACGACCTGCTCGACAGCGCGGACGATGCGCCGGCGATCCGCCTGATCAACGGCATCATTGCCGAGGCCGCGCGCCAGGGCGTGTCGGACATTCATATCGAACCCTATGAGACGGGCCTGATCGTGCGGATGCGCGTGGATGGCGTGCTGCGCGAGACGCTGCGCATGCCGCCGCATGTCGCGCCGGTGGTGGTCAGTCGCATCAAGGTGATGGCGCGGCTCGACATTGCCGAACGGCGCGTGCCGCAGGATGGCCGTATCGGCCTGACCCTGGGCGGCAAGCTGCTCGACGTGCGCGTGTCGACCCTGCCGAGCCGGGCGGGCGAACGGGTGGTGCTTCGTATCCTGGACAAGGAAAATGCCGGCATCACGCTCGACCTGCTGGGCATGACCGGGGCACCCGACCGCATCTTCCGCGAGGGGCTGAGCGAGCCCAACGGCATCATCCTGGTCACCGGGCCGACCGGTTCGGGCAAGACCACCACGCTCTATGCCGGCCTGCGCAACCTGAACGATGGCAGCCGCAATATCCTGACGGTCGAAGACCCGGTCGAATATGCGATGGAGGGCGTCGGCCAGACCCAGGTCAATGCCAAGGTCGGCCTGACCTTTGCCGCCGGGCTGCGCGCGATCCTGCGCCAGGACCCCGATGTCGTGATGGTCGGCGAAATCCGCGACCGCGAGACCGCCGAGATTGCGGTGCAGGCGTCGCTGACCGGCCATCTCGTGCTGTCGACCGTCCATACCAATGACGCGGTCGGCGCGATCACCCGTATGCGCGACATGCGGGTCGAACCCTTCCTGCTCGCCTCCACGCTGCGCGCCGTCGTCGCTCAGCGGCTGGTGCGGCGGCTGTGCCAGCATTGCCGCGAGCCGGTGCAGGCCGACAAGTCGGCAAGCGCGCTGCTGGGCTTTGACCCCGGCACCATCATCTACCGGGCGCGCGGGTGCGACGAATGCAACGGCACCGGCTACAAGGGCCGGATCGGCGTGTTCGAGGCGATCCGCGTCGACGACACGATCCGCCGCCTGATCAACGATGGCGGCGACGAGTCGCTGATCGCCCGCCATGCCTTCCTGAACGCGCCGAACCTGGGATCGGCCGCGCGCGCGCTGGTGCGCGACGGCCAGACCACGGCCGAGGAAGCGATCCGCGTGTCGCGCCGCGACGCGACCGAGGTGGAAACCATTGCCGATGGCTGATTTCGACTATGTCGCGATCGACCCGGCGGGCAAGGAACGCAAGGGCAGCGTCAAGGCGGACAGCCTGGACGAGGCGCGGGTAAAGCTGGATGCGCGCAAGCTGTTCGTCGTCCGGCTGGAGCCGGGCGCCGTATCGGTCGCGCGCAAGCGGGCCGGCCTGTCGCTGCGCGCGCCCAAGCTGTCGGCCAAGGAACTGACGCTCTTTACCCGGCAATTGTCGACCCTGATCCAGGTGAGCCCGCTGGAGGAGTCGCTGCGCACGATCAGCCGGCAGAGTGAGCAGGATCATGTCCGCGCGATCGTCGGCAAGGTCCATTCGGGCGTGCTGGAGGGACGGCGGCTGGCGGATGCGCTGGGCGCGGAGCCGAAAAGCTTTCCCGCCCTCTACCGTGCGATGATCTCGGCCGGCGAAAGCTCCGGCAGCCTGCCGACCATCATGGAGCGTCTGTCCGAACTGATGGAGCGGCAGGCGGTGATGCGGTCCAAGGTGCTGACCGCGATCGCCTATCCCTCGGTGCTGGCGACCTTCGCCGTGTTCGTGGTCGCGGCGCTGATGATCTTCGTCGTGCCCAAGGTGGTCGAGCAGTTCGACACGGTGGGCCAGCAATTGCCGCTGCTCACGCGGATGGTGATGGGCATTTCCGCCTTCCTCGCGGGCTATTGGTGGTTGTTGCTGATCCTGATCGGGCTTGGCGCCTTCGGCTTCTGGCGCGCGCTCAAGATCGACAGTTTCCGTTATCGCTTCGATGCGATGCTGCTGGGGCTGCCGGTGCTCGGCCGGCTGATCCGCGACCTGCACGCCGCGCGGATGGCGCGCACGCTCTCGACCATGGTGGCGAGCCGGCTGCCGCTGATGGAGGGGCTGTCGCTGACCGCCAACACGGTGCATAATCGGGTGCTGCGCAAGGCGTCGGACGAGATTGTCGAGGCGATCCGGGGCGGTGGCAGCCTGTCGGCGGCGTTGAAGCGGGCAGGGGTGTTTCCCCCGCTGCTGGTCTATCTGGCGGCGAGCGGCGAGAGTGCCGGGCGGCTCGACACGATGCTGGAGCGCGCGGCCGATTATCTGGAGCGCGAGTTCGACGCCTTCACCTCGGCCGCGCTCGCCATGCTGGAGCCGATCATCATCATATTGATGGGCGGCATCGTCGCCGTCATCATCCTGTCCATCCTGCTGCCGATCCTGCAGCTGCAAAGCCTGACCGGGGCTTGAAGGAGTAGAATATGCGAAAGATCCTCTCCCTCCGTCATTCCCGCGAAGGCGGGAATCCATCTCTCAACGTCGAGCCGAAAGCGCAAGCTGGGGAGATGGATCCCCGCCTGCGCGGGGATGACGAAAAGGAAGTGGGGCGTTCCGCCGAACACGGTTTCACGCTGGTCGAGCTGATGGTCGTGATCGTCATCATCGGCCTGCTGGCGACGATCGTGGCGATCAACGTCATTCCCGCGACCGACACCGCCCGCGTCGAAAAGGCCAAGGCCGATATCTCGACCATCGAGCAGGCGCTGGAGCAATATCGCCTCGACAACCTGACCTATCCGGCCGCGTCGGACGGGCTGCAGGCGCTGCTCAATCCGCCCGCGTCGCTGGCGCAGCCGCAGCGCTACCGCCGTGGCGGCTATATCAAGAAGCTGCCGCAGGACCCGTGGGGCCGCGCCTATATCTACACCGTGCCGGGCAAGAAGGGCGCGTTCGACATCAGCTCGCTGGGCGCTGATGGCCAGCCGGGCGGCGAGAATGAGAATGCGGACATCTATTCCAGCGAAATGTGATGCCGCACGTCGAGCGGAGCGAGCTGCCTCGCTCCGCTCGGCAGCGGGCTTCGACAGGCTCAGCCCGAACGGCGATGGGGGATCGGTTCCGCCACGCAACGGCTTTACCCTCATAGAGCTGATGGTCGTGCTGACGATCATCGGCTTCATTTCGGCTGCGGTGGTGATCGCCATTCCCGATCCGCGCGGCCGGATCGTCGATGATGCCGATCGCTTTGCCGCGCGCGTTGCCGCCGCGCGCGACGAAGCGGTCGTCACCGCGCGCCCAATGGGCGTGTGGGTCTCCGCCTCCGGCTATGGGTTCCAGCGTCGCGAGGGCGGCCAATGGGTGCCGATGGAGGAAAAGCCCTTCGTCAGCGCCAATTGGAAGACCGGTACGCGGGCGCTGGTTGGCCAGGACGGCCGCCAGCAGATCGCCTTCGACGGCACCGGCCTGCCCACCGATCCGCTGACCATCACCCTGGCGCGCGAGGCGGAGCGGGTGCAGGTGAGCGTCGACATGGCCGGAAAGGTCGCGGTCGGTGGCTGATCGGCGGTCCTTTTCTTCCGTCATTCTGACGAAAGTCAGGATCCATTCGGCGCTGCGCTTTGAAGCGTTCCGCCCAACAGGGCTCCACGCCGGGCGAGAGAACGCCGAATGGATCCCGGATCAAGTCCGGGATGACGGCAGTGAGAGGGGGAGCCGTTCCGCCCAACAGGGCTTCACGTCTTTGAGGCGTTCCGCCGAACACGGCTTCACGCTGCTCGAAATGCTGGTTGCGCTGGCGGTGTTCAGCCTGGCGGCTTTGGCGCTGGTGCGGTTGCAGGGGGTGACGCTGCGCACCGCCGCGGATCTCGACAGCAAGGCGCTGGGCCAGATCGTCGCTCGCAACCTGATGGTCGAGGTGCAGAGCGATGTCGCCCCGCCCTCGGTCGGCGAGGAGGATGGCGAGGTCGAGAATGGCGGTCGCCGCTGGCACTGGACCCGCACCGTCAAGGCGACCGAGGACAAGCGCCTGTTGCAGGTCGATCTGGTGGTCGATGGCCAGCCGGGCGCCTCGCCTGTGGTGCTCAGCTTCCTGCGGGAGGTGGAGTGATGAGGCCGGAGAAGCCACAGGGTGAACAAGGCTTCACGTCTTTGAGGCGTTCCGCCGAACACGGCTTCACGCTGATCGAGCTGCTCGTCGCGCTGATGATTTTTGCGATGCTGGCGGCGGCGGGCGTGCTGCTGCTGGGCAACAGCGTGTCGGCGCAGGCGCAGGTCAAGGCGCGGCTGGACGACATGGCGGCGATCCAGCGGGCGGCGGGCGCGCTGTCGGCCGATCTTGGCCAAGCGGTGCCGCGCATCAGCCGCACCGAGGCGGGGACGCTGGCCCCGGCCTTCTGGGCGCATCGCGATGGCGAAGAACAGCCGGTGATGCAGTTCGTGCGCGGCGGATGGGATAATCTGGGCGACCTGCCCCGGCCGTCCTTGCAGAAGGTCGAATATTGGGTGCGGCAGGGCCGGTTGGAACGGCGCGGCTATGCCCAGATCGACGGGGCGGCGGGCGACGAGCCGGCGGCGCTGCTCGACCATGTCGAGGAGGTGACGCTGCGCTTCCGCGATGGGGAGGGCGAGTGGCGCGAGGAGTGGACGCCGGGCCAGCCCGACCTGATGCCGCGCGCGGTGGAAATGGTGGTCAAACGCAACGGCGAGCCGCCGGTCACGCTGCGCTTCCTGGTGGCGCCCGGTCCCAAGGAAGCGCCGCTTGACGATCAGGAGGCGGCCAATGCGGCGGCCTGATCCCAACCGTCCTGAGGAGCGCGGCGCCGCGCTGCTGACCGTCTTGCTGCTGGTCGCGGTGATGGCGGTGGTGGCGGCCACGGCGCTGGAGCGGGTGGCGCTGGCGACGCGGATGACCGGCAATGGCGGCGCGGTCGATCAGGGGCGGGCCTTTGCCGATGCCGGCATGGTGATCGCGCGCCTCAAGATCGGCGATCTGGTCGCGGCCAGCCCCGGCAAGACGACGCTGGCGGGCAACTGGATGGGCACGCCGCAGGCGATCCCGGTGCCCGGCGGCATGGCGACGGCGCGGGTGACCGATGGCAGCAACTGCTTCAACCTCAACAGCGTGGTCGCCGGCAACAACGAGAACAGCCTGAAGGTGCGCCCGGTGGCGGTTTCGCAATTCCAGGCGCTGTTGCAGGCGCTGGGCGTCGATGTGCGCCAGGCGCAGGTCGCGGCCGCCTCGCTCGCCGACTGGATCGATACCGACAGCGTGCCCCAGCCGGGCGGCGCCGAGGACGAGACCTATGCCCGTGCGGCGCGGCCCTATCGCACTGCCAACCGCTTCATGGTCGACGCCAGCGAATTGCGGGCGGTAAACGGCATCACGCCGGCGGTCTATGATCTGGTCCGGCCCTGGGTCTGCGCGCTGCCGGTGTCGGACATGTCGCCGATCAATATCAATACCTTGCTGCCCGATCAGGCGCCCTTGTTCGCGATGCTGCTGCCGGGGCAGTTGAGCGTGGCGCAGGCACGGCAATTGCTGGCGCAACGGCCGGCGGAAGGCTACGGCAGCATACCGCAATTCTGGCAGGCACCCTCTCTGGTCGGGCTCAGTCCGCTCACCGAGGTGGCCGAGCAGGTCAAGTTGACGACGGGATTTTTCAGAGTGGACGTGTCGGTGAATGTAGGGGGAACGCAAGTGGTGGAGCGCGGGCTGATCGATGCCCGGCAACCGCCGATCCGGCTGGTGCGGCGCGATTGGGGGGTGGGCGCATGAGTTCGGCCGATGCCCTGATCATTGCGCTGCCCGAGGGGGCGGAGGACGCGCCGACCTGGATGCGGGTGGTGGATGGCGCGATCGTCCAGACCGGCGCAGGCGCCAACTGGCTGGCCGCCTGTGGTCTTGTCGCGCTGCCCGACAAGGCGCGGGTGATGCTGGTGCCGCCGGCCGCGCTGGTGGCGCTGCACTGGGTGTCGCATCCCGACCTGCCAGCGCGGCAGGGGCGGGCGGCGGCGCGGCTGGGCGCGCTGGCCGGCGCCATCTTGCCGTCCGACCAGCTGTTTGCCGCCGCGGACGAGAATGACGATCCCGCCCGCCCGCATATCGTGGCGGTCGCGGCGCGCAGTGACATGCAGCATTGGCTGCTCTGGGCGCAGCATCATGGGCTGGACCCCGACATCATCGTGCCGGCGGCGCTGCTGTTGCCGGAAAGTGATGATAGTTTCGTATCCGGAATGATTTGTGGGGTGTCCGTATTGCGCGGCCCTGACATGGCGCTGACCGCCGATATGGCGCTGCCTGAACTGATCAGCGATGCGCCGGTGCGGGAGGTTGGGGCGGACGAGATCGAAGCGCGGCTGGTTGCCGCACTCGATGCGCCGCCGATCGACCTGCGCCAGGGTGATTTCGCCAAGCGGGTGCGGCGGCAGATCGATACGCGGGCGCTGGGCCGGATCGCGATCTGGTGCGGCCTGATCCTGCTGGCGAGCCTGCTCATCAGCCTGGTGACCCTGGTGCGGCAGAATGTCGCCGCCAGCCAGGTTGATGGCGAGAGCCTGGCGCTGGCGCGGCAGGTGTTGCCCGAGGCGAGCGACGTGATGCAGGTCGAGGCGGAGATGGACCGGCAACTCGCCGCGCGCGGAGCCGGCGCCTATGCCTTCACCGCGCCGGTCGCGGGCCTGATGAGCGCGATGCAGGATGCACCGGGCGTGTCGCTGACGTCGCTGTCGCGCGATCCCGACGGCATGCTGCGCGCGACGCTGGCCGCCGCCAAGGCGGATGACATCAACATCGTGCTGCTGGCGCTGCAGGCGGCCGGTTACACGATCACGGCGACCCCGTCCCAGGATCCGGGCGGGCGCACGCTGGCAGATATTACGGTGCGGTCATGATGGACAGGATGAAAGCCTATTGGATCGAGCGGTCGCCGCGCGAGCAATGGATGCTGGGCGTGATGTTCGCGCTGCTGGCGGTGGTGATATTGTGGCTGGGCGTGGCCCGGCCGCTGACCCACGCGCAGCGTTCCGCCCGCGAAGCCCTGCGCGAAGCAACCGATCGCAACGCGGCGATCCGCGCCAAGGTGAAGCTGCTGAAGCATCTGCCGCGCAGGCCCGCGCCGACCGGCCCGGCCATTCCGATCGAACAATTTGTCGGCCAGAGCGCGGGCGAGGCCGGGCTGACGCTGGAACGGGCGCAGCCGCAGGGCAATGACCGGATGGAAATCGCCATCGCCTCGGTCCGACCGGTGGCGATGATGAGCTGGATCGCGGGGCTGGAGGCGCAGGGGCTGCGCGTCGAGACGATAAGCGCGCGGCCCTCGCCGACGGCGGGCAGCGTGTCGGTGCAGGCGGTGCTGGTGCGGGGAGGCGGCCAATGAAGGGGCTGATCCTGTCGCGCCGGATGCGCATCATCCTGATCGCGCTGTTCATATTCGGCCTGATCCTCTTCATTCCGATGCGGGTGGCGTTGGGGCTGGCGCAGCTTGACGGGCTGGGCCTGGCCGCGCGCGAGATACGCGGCAGCGTGTGGAGCGGGCGGATCGACCAGTTGATGCTGGGTGAAATGCCGATGGGGTCGGTGCGCGCCGGCCTGTCGCCGCTATCGTTGCTGGTCGGCCGGGCGCGGTTCGACATCGCCCGGCATCGCGGCCAGCCCGACGACGTCCAAGGGGCGCTGACCGTCGGGTTCGACCGGATCGGCATAGATGACGTGACCGGTTCGGTGCCGCTGGGCCGCACCTTCGCGCCGCTGCCGGTCAGCGGGCTGATGATGGAGGATGTCAGCGGCTATTATCGCGGTGATGTCTGTGGCCATGCCGAAGGCCGGGTGCGGGCGCGGATGGCGACGCAGATTGCCGGGCTGAACCTGTCGCAGGGGCTGTCGGGCACGGTCTCCTGCGATGGTGATGCACTGCTGCTGCCGCTGGTCAGCCAGTCGGGAATGGAAAAGATCAACCTGCGCATCTGGCGATCGGGCCGCTATATCGCCGAAATGCGGGTGGAAACGGCCGACCCGGCGCTGGCCGGGACGCTGGGGCAGGCGGGCTTCGCCACGGTCGGTAACGCCTATGTTCTGAAGGTCGAAGGGACGTTGTGATCCATCCCTGGGCGGCCCTGGTCGGCGCGGTCGCGGGTGCGATCGCGGGCAGCTTCCTCGCCACCCTGATCCTGCGCTGGCCGCAGGGCCGCGGCGTGATGCACGGCCGATCGGCCTGCGATGGCTGTGGCCGGCTACTGGGGCCGATCGACCTGGTGCCGATGCTGAGCGCGCTGGTGCAGCGCGGCCGGTGCCGGACCTGCGGCGCGGCGATCGATCCGCTCCATGGCCGGGTGGAGGCGGGCTGCGCCATCATCGGCGCGCTGGCGCTGGGTTTCGTGCCGGATCTGGGCGGGATCGGCTGGGCGCTGCTCGGCTGGCTGCTGCTGACCCTGGCGCTACTGGACTGGCGCCATTTCTGGCTGCCTGATGCGCTGACCCTGCCGCTGGCCTTTCTGGGCTTCACCCTGGGGCTTTGGACCACCGACGTCGCGCTGGTCGACCGGGTGATCGGCGCGGCGGCGGGCTATCTGGGGCTGCTGGCGATTGCGCTCGGCTATCGCGCGCTGCGTGGACGCGAAGGGCTGGGGCTGGGCGACGCCAAGCTGCTCGGCGCGATCGGCGCCTGGCTGGGCTGGCAGGCGCTGCCCTTCATCCTGCTGATCGCCGCCTCGCTGGGGCTGGCGGGGGCGCTGGTCGCGCTGGCGCTGGGCCGGGCGGTGCAGGGGCAGAGCCGGGTGCCATTGGGGACTTTGCTGGCGATTGCGACGCTGCCGGGCTGGATCGTGCGGGGGTTGATCTAGCGGGTGACGAGCGTGTCTGGACTGCGAGCGCAAATTTGGGCGGGCAGGAAGCGACCAGAAGTGGACATTCCTCCCCGGAACGGGGAGGTGGCAGCGCGAAGCGCTGACGGAGGGGCAGGTGCCTCTTAGCGCTGCGCTATCCGGCCTGTGCCCCTCCACCACTCGCTACGCGAGCGGTCCCCCTCCCCGTGCCGGGGAGGAATGTCTTGTTCACACCCATTTTAGCCATTTTGACGGACACCCGATTTTCTCCCGCCGCCTAGTCCCCCAACTGCCCGGCCACCAATGGCGCGACCTTGGCGGTGATGCGCTGGACGCCTTGCGGGTTGGGGTGGATGCCGTCGGGCAGCAGCAGGCTGCGCTGGCCGATCACGCCGTCGAGGAAGAAGGGGTAGAGCGGCACGCCATGCTTCTTCGCCAGATCGGGGTAGATGGGGTTGAAGGCGGCGGCATAGTCCGGTCCCATATTGGGCGAAGCCATCATGCCGGTCAGCATCGCGGGAATGCCGCGCTTGGCGAGCTCGGTCAGGATGGCGTCGATATTGGTCCGTGTCGCCTGCGGACTGAGGCCACGCAGCATGTCGTTGCCGCCCAGGCCCACGAGGACCAGATCGGGCTTGCGCGGCAGGCCGTCGAGACCAAAGGCGAGGCGGGCGAGGCCGTCGGCGCTGGTGTCGCCCGACACGCCGGCATTGACGACATGGGCCTTGATCCCCTGTTTTGACAGGGTTTGTTCAAGAATGGGTGCAAAGCCCTGATCCTGCTGAAGATTATAGCCGGCATAGAGGCTGTCGCCGAACACGACGACCAGCTTGCCATCGGCGATTGGCTGTGTCGCCTTCGCTGTCATGTTCGAGGCGCCATCGTCAGCGGCGGGAAGCGCCTCTTGCTTCGTTGGGGAACAGGCGGCGAGCAGTTGGACAAGCAGCAGCGAGAACCCATATAGCCGGAAACCGTTCGCCAAGGAGCCTTCCTTCTTCATGCATGCGACCATCGATGCCCCCCATATCGCGATCCAGGCGCGCAATGTCACCCTCTCGCTCGGCAATACGCAGATATTGAAGGGCATCGACCTGGATATTCGCCGGGGCGAGAGCCTGGCGATATTGGGCGCATCGGGATCGGGCAAGTCATCGCTGATGGCGATCCTGTCGGGGCTGGAACAGGCGAGCGGCGGCACGGTCAGCGTGGCCGGCGTCAATTATCGCGCGCTCGACGAGGATGGGCTGGCGCGGGCGCGGCGCGGGCGGATCGGCATCATCCTGCAATCCTTCCATCTGTTGCCGACGATGACGGCGCTGGAAAATGTCGCCGTGCCGCTGGAACTGGCGGGGCTGGCCGATCCGTTCGCGCGGGCGGCGCAGGAATTGAAGGCGGTGGGCCTGGGCCATCGCCTGTCCCATTATCCCGCCCAGCTGTCGGGCGGCGAGCAGCAGCGCGTGGCGATCGCGCGGGCCATGGCGCCCGATCCGGCGATATTGTTCGCGGACGAACCCACCGGCAATCTGGATCAGGCGACCGGCACGGCGATCATCGACCTGCTGTTCGCCCGGCAACAGGCGAGCGGCGCGACCCTGCTGATCATCACCCATGATCCGGCGCTGGCGGCGCGGTGCGACCGGACCGTCGAGATGCGGGACGGCCAGTTGAGCGGCGAGGTCGCCGCGTGACGACATTGGGATGGGGGGCAAGCTGGCGGATCGCGCGGCGCGACCTGCATGCCGGATTCCGCGGTTTGCGGCTGCTGTTCGTCTGCCTGTTTCTGGGCGTGATGACGCTGGCGGCGATCGGCAGCCTGACCAGCGCGATCACCGGCGAGATTTCGGCGCGGGGGCAGATGATCCTGGGCGGCGATGTCGAGATCGCCATGACCCAGCGGGTGATGGACGCGCGCGACCAGCAGGCGATCGCACGGCTGGGCCGGATGAGCGAGACGGTGCGGCTGCGCGCCATGGTCCATAAGGGCGGTGGGGGCGCGGCGGCGCCGTTGCTGACCGAGCTGAAAGGCGTGGACGATGCCTATCCGCTCTATGGCACGCTGGCGTTGCGGCATGGACGCTATGTGCCGCTGGCCGCCGACCACATCCTGATCAGCCCGGCCCTGGCGGAGCGGATGGCGATCGGCGTCGGTGGCAGGCTGCGCTACGGCACGGCCGATTTTACTGTGGCGGCGATCATCGCCGACGAGCCGGACCGGGTGGGCGAGGGCTTTACCCTGGGGCCGGTGGCGATCGTGTCGATGGACGGGCTGGACCGCACCGGGCTGATCCAGCCGGGCAGCCTCTACCGCGCCAAATATCGGCTGCGCCTGCCCGTCGGGGCGGATGCGCAGGCGCTGCGCGAGCGGCTGGAGAAGCGCTATGTCGAGCAGGGCTGGGAGTATAAGGATCGCGAGCGGGCGGCGCCGGGCACCAACCGCTTCATCGAGAATATGGGCCAGTTCCTGTCGCTGATCGGCCTGGCTGCACTGGTGATCGCCGGCATCGGCGTCAGCAATGGCGTCGCGTCCTATCTGGCGATCAAGCGCGGTGCGCTGGCGACCTTCAAGGTGCTGGGGGCGACATCGGCCGATATCCAGCGCATCTATCTGCTGCAGATCGGGGTGGTTGCGGGGCTGGCCATATTGGCCGGGCTGGTGGCGGGCGCGCTGTCGCCGCCCTTGCTGGTCTGGGCGGCGGGCGACATGCTGCCGGTGGCGCCGGGCTTCCACCTCTATCCGCTGCCGCTGGTGACGAGCGCCGCCTATGGCCTGCTGATCGCGCTGATCTTCACCCTGCCGCCGCTGGCCCGCGCGCGCACCGAGCCGGTGGCGGCGATCCTGCGCACCCTGGTCGACGGGCGGCGGCGGATCGACCGACGGACGCTGGCACTGGTCGGCGGGGCGATCGCGCTGCTGGTCGCGGTCGTGCTGCTGACGGCGCGCACGCCGATGTTCGCCGCGGCCATGCTGGGCGCGATCATAGCGACCCTGTTGCTGCTGCTGGCGATGGGGCAGGGGATACGATGGCTGGCGCGGCGCATGCCCCATGCGCGGCGGCCGCTGCTGCGGCTGGCACTCGCCAACCTGCATCGGCCCGGCGCGCAGACCGCGGCGCTGACCGTGGCATTGGGGCTGGCGCTGACCCTGTTCGTCACGCTGGCGGCGATCCAGACCAGCATCCAGGCGGAGATCGGCCGGACCGTGCCGAAACAGGCGCCAAACCTGTTCATACTCGACATGCCGGCCGGGGCGGAGGCGCAGTTTCGTGCGCTGATGGCCAGGCGCGTGCCGGCGGCGAAGCTGAATGTCGTGCCGATCCTGCGTGGCACGGTGACCGGCTATTCGGGCAAGCGCGTCGCGGACCTGAAGGAAAAACCGGAAGGGGCGTGGATCCTGCGCGGCGAGCGCGGCGTCACCTATAGCGCGACCCTGCCGGAGGGGAGCGAGATCGTGGAGGGACGCTGGTGGTCGCGCGATTATGTCGGGCCGCCATTGGTGTCGCTCGATGCCGACCAGGCCAGGGCGCTCGGCATCTGGGTCGGCGATCGCATCACCGTGTCGATCCTGGGCCGCGAGATCGAGGCGCGGGTCGCGTCGCTGCGCAAGATCAACTGGGACACGATGGGCTTCAACTATGTGATGGTCTTTTCGCCGAGCACGCTGGCGTCGGCGCCGCACAGCCTGACCGCGACGATCAGCCTGCCCGACAAGCGCCAGGAGCAGGCGGTGACGAGCGCGCTGCTGGCGAGTTTTCCCGGCGCGTTGGTGATCGAGGTGGGCCAGGTGATCAGCCAGGTGTCGGGCCTGCTGGATCAGATGTCCGGCGCGATCCTGGCGGCGGCATCGGTGACGGTGCTGGCGGGTGTCGCTGTGCTGATCGGCGCGATCGCGGCCGGGCGGCAGAGCCGCAGCTATGACAGTGTCGTGCTGAAACTGCTGGGCGCGACGCGTGGCCAGATATTGGGTGCGCAGGCGCTGGAATATGGCGTTTTGGCCGGCCTGTTGGCGCTGGTCGCGCTGCTGCTGGGCGGGGCGGCCGCCTGGTATGTTGTGGTGCAGCTGTTCAGTTTCGGCTGGGCGCCGGACTGGGGCGTGGTGCTGGCGACGCTGGCGGGCGGGGCGGTGCTGACGCTGGGGATTGGCCTTGCCGGATCGATCCCGCTGATGTCGGTGCGGCCCGCAAGGGCGCTGCGGCAGCTATAGAGGGGATGCCCCGGCGCTATTGCGGGGGCATCTTCATGTAGAGCGGCAGGCTGAGGCTGAGGAAGAAGGCCTCGCCCTTCAGCCGGTTGGTGGCGTCGAGTTCCTTGAAGGCGCGCAGGCGGAAGGTTGCGGGCGAGCGGCCCATGGTGACATTGAGCGCGGCGGTGCCGCCGACGCCGACCACCTCGCCCCGGAAGGCGCCGAGCAGGGCGCCGCTGCTCTTGTCATCGCTGATCTGCTTCAGCCAATAGCCCTGGGCACCGATGGAGAATTTCTTCGACAGCGCCTTTTCCACCGATCCTTCGAGGTGGAACTCGTTGCCGCTGTCATATTCCGTATAGTCATTCTTGCCGTTGAAGGTGACGCCGGCCTTGCCGGTCAGATCCCAGCCGCTTTCATCATCATGCAGGCTGAGCGCGAGCGAGGTGTCGACCGCCCAGCGATGCAGCGCCAGATTGGCCAGTTGGTCCTCGCGATAATGGCCGACCGGGATGTTGACCATGCTACTGGCCTGGATGTGGAGCTTGCCCGCCTTCCAGCCGAGCATGGTGTTGAACACCGGATCGCCGACCACCAGCGCGGAATCATGGACGTTGAGGCTGCGCAGATTGCCAAACGGGCCGGTGACGACGGCATTGGCATCGATCATTGGCGCACCGACCGGCACGGTCACGCCCATGGACAGGGTGCCGCCCAGGATGTTGGTGGAGGGAACGACCAGCGTGGTCAGGAAGTCGGCGACGATCGTTGCATCGAGGCCGGCGACGACATTGCCGCCGACGACGAATTCCTTGCTGGCGTTCGCACTGCCATTGTAGATGTAGATGGTGTCGTCGAAATAGACACCCTCCAGCGGCGGCATCACGGCGGTCGCGGGGCCGCCGGTGCCGGGAACATAGAGGCTGGCGGCGCCCTCGACGGCCTTCGCCGGGGTGTTGATCGCACCCGCCAGCGGCAGGATAGCGCCCAGCAGGCAGGTCTTCACATTGCGCATCATCTGTCCCCATTTTCCCTGAAGGCCATGAAGCCCGGTGCCATCATCCATCGGCGCGGCGGGTGGGGCCATCGGGATAATCCCCGACCCGGTTGGGGGACGCTCGCATCGCAGAAAACCCTGTGATCGATGCTAAGGTCAGGAAAATGCACGATAACCATGCTTTCCTCTCGCCAAGCAAAGCGGGACATGGCAGATTTTCCGCTGCCAGGCCCCGTGCTTGCCACGACGGAAAGGCGGATATTGGCGGCTTTGCGCGCTGTCGGGGCAATATTGGCCGATGCGGGGGAAAACCCCCATTGTTTCAGGCGGACGGGCCGCAAAGATAGGCGGGCTCATCATGGGCGCCATCGGGAGTGGACAGAGGTAAGGGATGAGCAAGCCATTGACGCGGATATTGATTGCCGACGATCATCAGGCCTTGCGCCAGGGGGTTCGGACTTTCCTCGAAACCCAGGATCGCTGGCAGATCGTCGCCGAGGCATCGGACGGGCATGACGCGCTGAAGGCGGCGCGCGATACCCAGCCGGACATCGCGATCCTGGATTATTCGCTGCCGCTGATGAACGGGCTGGAACTGACCCGCGCGCTCAAGCAGGAATTCCCGCGGATCGAGATATTGATCTACACCATGCATGATCGAGAGGATCTGCTGGTCGAGGTGCTGCGCGCGGGCGCGCGTGGCTATGTGCTCAAATCCGACAGCGGCCAGCATCTGCAGTCGGCGGTCGAGGCGCTGTCGCTGCGTAAGCCCTATTTCTCGGCAGCGATCTCGGAAACATTGCTCGACCATTATGTGAAGAGCAGCGTGGCCGGCAGCAATGTCGCCACGCTGACCCCGCGCGAGCGCGAGATCGTTCAACTGATCGCCGAGGGCAAGATCAACAAGCAGATCGCCCATCTGCTGGATATTAGCGTGAAGACGGTCGAGACCCATCGCGCGGCGGCGATGCACAAGCTGAAGCTGGGAACGACGGCGGAGCTGGTGCGCTATGCGGTGCGCAACAATATCGTCGAACCCTGATCGGCGGGCGATCTGCGGGCGGGCCTGATCCTGCGCCGCCGATCAGGCTGGTTCAGTCACATTGACGTCGGCGCGGTATGGTCGCGGTGACGAGCGTGCCGGCGCCGGTGCGGCGGACTTCCAACTGGCCGGCGAGGGCCGCGACCCGCTCCCGCATGCCCGACAGGCCGACGCCGACGATGTCGCGGCCCTGACCGTTGAGGATATGTTCGGGCACGCCCCGGCCATCATCCTCTATTTCCAGGGTGAAGCTGGTCTGGGTCCGTCGCAGGCGGACGACGGCGTGGCGGGCATCGGCATGTTTGTAGACATTGGCCAGCGCTTCCTGCGCGACGCGATAGAAGGCGATCTCCATGTCCGGGTCGCGCTTGATCGGTCCCGAAAGGCAGCGAAATTCGACCTGGAGCCCGGACCGGCGGGCGAAGCCGCGGGTGAAATGGGCGAGGGCCGCCTCGATACCATCCTCCGCCAGTTCGGGCGGATGGAGCAGATAGCTGAGCGTCCGCACCTGGTCCTGGATCGCCTTGAGCGAGATTTCCATGGCCTGATAGGCGTCGTTGGCCTGGGGGCTCATGTCGCTGTTGCGCAGCGTCATGAGGTTGAATTGCATCAGGGCCAGTTGCTGGGCCGTTTCGTCATGCAGTTCACGGGCGATCCGCTTGCGCTCCTCTTCCTCCGCCTGCAGCATCGAGAGGTGGTAGCGACGGGGATTGGCGGTTTCGCTTTCCGGATCTTCATCGTCGAGATGGCTGAGGATGAACAGATCCTCGGTGCCCGGCAGGCGTTCGCCATGGACGACCATGCGGATGTCCTGCCCGGCGAGCGGGAAGCTGAGGGTCTGGCTGAAGGGCGTGTTGTGCTGACAGAGGGCGGCGACATGTTCGCTTACGCTGCGGGCATCCTGCGGCGGCGCGGCGAAACGCGCCTTGACGGCATAGTAGCTCTGGCCTGCCACGAGATGCAGGTCGAGGCCAACGGCGCGGAGATAGGGCTGGCAGGCGCCATTGATGGCCACGATGCAGGCATCGCGATCCACCACCACGATCTTGACCGGAATGCTGTTGATCAGGCGCTGCAGCTCTGCACGGGATGTTGTATGGGACGGACTCGGCGGAACCAGATAGATCGGCACGGGAACTGTGGCACTGCCACGTTCGTCACCGAAAAAGTCCGGATAATAGGGTGCCCCCGCTTGATGTAGTTCGAGCATGACGTCTCCCTCACCAGCTAGGCTCAGGACTCATTGATTGAGCCAGAAGATGACGGCGGCGGCGATACAGATGGCGGACATGAAGGTGTGGGCGCAACGGTCGTATCGGGTGTGGATGCGCCGCCAGTCCTTGAGCTTGCCGAACATGTTTTCGATCTTGTGGCGCTGACGATAGAGCGCGGCGTCGTGCGGGATTGGCACCTTCCGGTTCTTCTTTGAGGGAATACAGGCGGTGATGTTGCGCTCCGCAAGCGCTTTGCGGAACCAGTCGGCGTCATAGCCTCGATCGCCGAGCAAGGCTTTGGCGGGAGGCAAGGCGTCGAGCATCAGGGCAGCGCCCTTGTAGTCGCTCATCTGGCCCTCGCTCAGCAGCATGACCAGCGGCCGGCCCTTGCCGTCGCAGACGGTGTGGAGCTTCGAGTTCAGGCCGCCCTTGGTGCGTCCGATACGTCTGGGAACATCCCCTTTTTGAGCAGGCTTGCCGCCGTCCGGTGTGCTTTCAGGTGGGTCGCATCTATCATCAACTGGTCGGGCTTGCCGCCCTTCGCCGCGAGGGCCGCGAAGATCTTGTTGAACACGCCGAGCCGGCTCCACCGGATGAAGCGGTTGTAGATCGTCTTCGGCGGGCCATAATCGGCAGGCGCATCGCGCCACCGCAGGCCGTTCCTGATCACGAAGATGATCCCGCTGATGATCCGACGGTCGTCCACCCGTGGCACCCCGTGCGATAGCGGAAAATATGGCTCGATCCGGCGCATCTGCGCCTCCGACAACCAGAGCAGGTCACTCATGACGACGTCTCCTCACGCCGTCATTGAATCAATCCTTCGCTATCACCGCAAGCGATTTAATAGGTCCTGAGCCTAAAAATGCCCTGTATCATTCGACCGGGGCGAAAGTTCCGGCGCGTAAAGATTATCTGCGCGGCAAATGCCGCGTGAAAATGGACTAACTAACGAGCGACCCTGTTATCGGTAAGTATACCGGTGGTGATTCTATGTAGCAATGGTCAAGCCTGTGTAAAAAGCAGAGTTTTTCCTGGCCTTTCGACGCTTTCTGCATTGATGGATGTTTGGCGGGTTGTTGCCACGAAACCTATGTGAAATGGGCGTTTAACAGCGTTAATGGACCAAAGTATGACATTGTATACTTTGAAGAAATGTGGGTTTTATGTATAATTTTAGGTCTAAGGAAATATACCTACTGTAACGCGCGGATGTGGTCATCGGCCTGCTCGACCCTCCTGAGTCGCGCATGTCGGATGGATGGTTGAGAGGCCCGATTTGACGACCGGGTATTTACCCGGAGAGGGGGGATCGGCCTGCACGATATTTTCCGGCCGCTTTACAGGCCAATTGTGATGGCGACATCGGGTTTACCCCCGGCAATATTCTCCGCGCTCCTAGGCAATGACCCCGATGCCCAAGCTCTACGCGAGGGCGCACAAGGGCGCAGGCGGCATGGTCACCATATCAAATGAGCGGCCGCTGGCCACAGGGAGGACGAAATGGCGCGTCACAGCATCAGGCTTGGCGGCATTTGTGTCGTGATGATGGGCACGGTTACAGCGCCTGCGCATGCGCAGGCGCTCGACGACAAATATTGGGTCGAAGTGGGGGCCTATTGGCCATCGGTCAGTTCCCATGTTCGGGTCGCGCCAGCCTCCAACCCGGATGGTGGCACGAATATCGACCTGGAATCCGACCTCGATCTCGACAAGCGCAAGGTGCTGCCGCAGGTCGCGGCGGGGATAAGATTGGGCGGCAACTGGTCGATGATGGGCGAATATTATTCGCTGAGCCGCAACGGCTCCAAGACGGTAGCGCGCGATATTGTCTTTGACGATGTCACCTATCCGGCCGGTGTCCGGGTGGAAAGCGGCTTCGATAGCGACGTCTACCGACTGACCTTCGGCTATGCGTTCGTGAGCACGCCCGATACCCGCGTCGGCGCGGCGCTGGGGCTGCATGCGACCGATTTCACCCTGACGCTCAAGGGGGATGCCCGATTGGGCGAGACGCAGGTGAGTGGGACGCAGCGTCGCCGCAAGGCGCTGGCCCCGCTGCCGACGGTGGGGCTGTTCGCGACGCAGCGGATCGCCAATGACCTGACCCTGGGCGCGCGGGCGGATTATCTGTCGCTCAAGGTCGACGATTATAAGGGGCGGCTGCTCAATGCCGAAGCGGCGGTGACCTGGCGCTTTGCCAGGAATGTCGGGATCGGTGCGATGTGGCGCTACGTCAATTATCGGGTCGATGTCGACAAGGACAATTGGGCCGGGCGGATGAAATATCGGTTCAGCGGCCCGGCGGTCTTCATGCAGGTCGGGTTCTGACAGGAAAGGGGCGTCGTGCGGATCGGCATGACGCCCCTTTCTGTCTGTCAGGCCGCGCGGATCACGCAGCGAAAGCCGATATGGCTGGTCGAGGAGTCGATCGCCTGGGCATGGCGCGCAGCGGGGCGATAGCGCCGGCAATAGCTGGGCGCACAGAGGTGCGAGCCCCCTTTAAGGACACGGCGCGGGATGAGGATGTGCGGCTGCTGCGGGTCATAGCTGGCTTCGCGCGCCTGGTTGAGCGGGTTGCGCGGGGCGCAGCAGGGGCGCGAGGGATCGGCCTGGTGCCGGGCGGCGTAGAAATCCTCGGTCCATTCCCAGACATTGCCGATCATGTCGGACAGGCCATAGCCATTGGCGGGGAAGCTGCCGACCGGCGAGGTGCGTTCATAGCCGTCGATCAGCAGATTTTCGGACGGGAAATTGCCCTGCCAGAAATTCGCCATCGCCTTGCCGTCGGGCAACAGTTCGTCGCCCCAGGCAAATTCCTGGCCATCGACGCCGCCGCGCGCGGCAAATTCCCATTCCGCTTCCGTGGGCAGCGCCTTGCCCGCCCAGGCGGCATAGGCAGCGGCGTCGTCATAGGTGACATGGACCACCGGATGGTCGTCGAGGTCATCGATCGAGGAGGCTGGCCCGAGCGGATGGCGCCAGTCGGCGTCGAAGACATAGCGCCACCACTGGCTCCAGTCATGCAGCGGCACCGGGCGTTCGGTTGGCGTGAAGACCAGCGAGGCGGGGCGCAGCATGTCCGGCTGGGCGCCGGGATAATCGTCCGGATTGGGGGCGATCTCCGCCGTGGTGCGGTGGCCGGTCGCCTCGACGAAGCGGCGAAAGTCGCGATTGGTGACGGGGGTGGCATCGATCCAGAAGGCGTCGACCTCGACCGGATGGGCCGGCGCTTCCTCGGGATAATGATGGTCCGACCCCATGATGAAGCGGCCGCCGGGAATATGGATCATGTTGTCCGGCGCAGTGGCCGCAGGGGCGAGGGGGGATGGCACGGTCAACCGATACTCCTTGTCTGTCGATCCTGTTGATGCGCCTATACGGCGCGCGTCGCAATGGCCGCGAACAGAGCAATGCCGGCCACGCACATGATCAGCGCCATGACCAGCACCGGGCGGCCCAGATGAAACTGGTTGGTCTGCTTGAGGTCGGACAGCGTCATCCAGTAGCCCCATGTGCCAAGCAGGATGGCCAGCGTGCCCATGCCGGCGAGGAACAGGCCGATATGCTGCGGGCTCTGGGAATCGCCGTGGCCCGTCTTCTCCGTCGCGGCGTCGAGAAATTTGTAGATGGTGAAGCCGAAGCTGAGCATCGAGAGCGAGGTGCGGATCCAGGCCATCAAGGTGCGATCGGCGGCCATGACGGTGCGTTTTGCACCCATGTCGGTCGGGAGTTTGGGAATGTCTTCCGTCATGATCGCCGCTCCGTCAGCGAGAAATCTTGCGGTGATCCTAGGCATGCCGTCGGGGATTGGCGATCATGATAAACCCTGGGACGGCACAGTGAGGATCTGTCCCCGGTGCGCGGTCGCAAAGGGGCGCGGAGCGTTGGATAGCAGCATGTTAGGGTCGCGCGGGATGACGGGCGTCGGCGCAAAAGGCCGATCAGGGCAAATCCCGACTTGGCCGGCCCCGGCGGCGTTCTAGCTTGATAGCGACAGGACAAGGCCGGGATGGTGCGGAAATGACCACCCGGCAGCAGGGATCGGCCGGGACTACCGGCCTATGAAATGACTGCCACCCATCCCCCCGGGTGTGGTCATGCATCAGGCGGGAAGAAGGACTGCACTTTCCGCCTGATGCTCCGTCAGGCTCAGGCCCTGCTCGGAAAGAAATGCGGCCAAATCGGCAATTATCCCGATGGGCCGCGTCGTGGGAACGGCGATAGTCGGCCGCAGCAAGGGAGATGGCGTCCAATGGCCGCATCGCGCATCTCGCCGCGCGTCCGATCCGGGCAGAAGGAGCTTGTGATGAGGTCTAGGATAAAATGTCTCTGTGTGCCGCTGGCGCTGCTGGCCGCATCGACCGCCCACGCGCAGACTGCTGCGCCGGCGGCGGGCGTGGTCGAGCCGGCGGCAATGGACGCGATGGACAAGATGAGCGCCAAGCTGATCTCGCTGCCCGGCTTCGCGCTGAAGGCCGATGTCACGACCGAAGTGGTGCTGGATACCGGGCAGAAGCTGCAGTTCACCGGTGCGCTGGACATTCAGGTCCATAAGCCCGACGCGTTCAAGATCGTCGCCACATCCGACATCCTGAACCGGGAATATTATTTCGGCGGCGGCAAGTTCACGGTGTTGGCGCCGCGCCTGAACTATTATGCCAGCGTGCCGGTGACCGGTTCGATCGGCCAGTCGCTCGACAGCCTGCGCACCACATATGGTGTCGAACTGCCGCTGGCCGACCTGTTCACCTGGGGCACGGACCAGACGCTGCGCAGCCGCATAAAGTCGGGCTATGTCATCCGCCCAGAGACGATCGACGGCCGTACCTGTACCCATTATGCCTTCCGCCAGGAAAAGGTCGACTGGCAGATATGGATCGAGGATAGCAGCCAGTTGCCTTGCAAGATGGTGATCACCGACACGAATGATCCGTCGATGCCGCAATATAGCGCGCTGATGCGCTGGGACGGCAGCGCGCGACCGTCGGCAGCTGACCTCGCCTTCACCGCGCCGGCCGGCGCCAATCCGATCCGCATGGTCGACCTGAGCAAGGGAGAGGCGAAATGA
Source organism: Sphingomonas sp. S-NIH.Pt3_0716 (assembly GCF_003950715.1). NCBI lineage: Bacteria > Pseudomonadati > Pseudomonadota > Alphaproteobacteria > Sphingomonadales > Sphingomonadaceae > Sphingomonas > Sphingomonas sp. S-NIH.Pt3_0716. The sequence continues at coordinate 122,248 of NZ_QLJK01000005.1, forward strand.
GCATGGAGGCAAAACGCGGCCTGGCCATCATCGCATCGCTTGCCCTGATGGCTGAACCGGTCGTCATCGGTCGGGTCATGCTGTCATCGGCGGTGCTGGTGCTGGGCATGACCGCTTCGACGGCGGAGGCGGCACCGCCCCGGAAGCGTGGCAATCGCGGCGGTGGCGGGCGTGCGCGACCGGCACGACCATCAGGTGGCGGCCATGCGGCGCGGCCGGGCAAGTCCCATCCGGGCGGGCGGCCGGGCGTGCGCGGCGGATCTGTCAACAATGTCAATCACAACCGGCATCACAACACGGTCAATAATGTCCATGTGAATGTAAATCATGGCGGTGGGCATCATGGGGGCGGTCCGGGCCGCTACGACCATTATGATCATCATCGCCATGACCGGTGGGATGATGATTGGGACGATCACTGGCATCCGGTAGCGACCGCGGCCGCGGTGACGCTGACGGCGGCGGCGATCGGGTCGATCGTGCGCAGCGTGCCGCCAGATTGTTCGACCGTGGTGGTCAATGGCATCAGCTATTCGCAGTGCGGCAATAACTGGTATCAGCCGCAATATGTCGGATCGTCGGTGCAATATGTGGTGGTCAATCCGCCACGCTGAGACGCCGATCGATCAGGGAAAAAGCGGCCGTCCGAAAGGGCGGCCGCTTTTTTGTGGGGCAGGTGCCGGACGGGCGAGGAGTGCCCGTCCAGCGGTATGATCAGAACTTGACCGAGGCGTTCACGAAGAAGGCGCGGCCATAGACGTCGTAGGTCGACGGATAGGTGTTCGACTGCTGCTGGTTGTCGCCCATGATCGGCGGCTTCTTGTTGAACATGTTGTTCATGCCCAGCGACCAGCCGAAGGTTTCCGTCGCCTGCACCTGGAGGCCGAGGTCGAACAGGTTGTAGGCCTTGATCTTCTCGACGGTATAGGTGGTGGTATCGTCGTCGTCGCGGACGCTCGACAGATAGCGATGGGTCAGGCCCAGGGTGATCGGACCGCTGCTCCAGGTGATGCGGTTGTTGAGCCGCAGCTTGGAATAGGGATCGCCGCAATAGACGCCGAAGCGACCGGCACAGCTCTGGTTCAGTTCCGGGATCGCCGCGACCGGGTTCAGGTCGTAACGGATCAGACGGGTGCCCGCGACGCGGAAGCTGAGCTTGCCGGTCTTGGCGCCGAACACGCCGAAGTTGAGCGGCAAGCTGTAGTTCATCTCGAAGTCCACGCCCTCGGTCTTGAGACCACCGGTGTTGGACAGGAGATTTTCCGCGCCCTCGATCGCATAGCTGTTCTCGTTGCGCGGCAGCAGCGAGCAATAGCTGCTGTCATAGGGCGTCCAGCCATTGGACTGATCGCCATAGCAGGCCTTGATGATGTTCGCGGTGCCCGGCGTCGAGATGTAATTGTCGATCTTGATATGGTAATAATCGACCGTCAGGCTGAAGCGCGGCAGAAAGCTGGGCTGGAGCACGACGCCCGCGGTCCAGGTGTCCGACTTTTCCTCACGCAGGTTCGGGTTGCCGCCGGTGATCGAGTCGATCTGCGAGCTGCCACCGTTGATGTCGGTGCCGAGCGCGCTCGACGGAACGCCGGTTGCGACGCAACTGGCCGCCAGGCTGGCATTGGTGGTCGCGTCCTCGGTCGAGCAGGGATCGTTCGCGGTCGGGAAGTCCTGCGACTGGCCCGAATAGAGATCCGCGACGGTCGGCGCACGCACCGCCCGGCTATACTGGCCGCGGAAGGTGACGTCCTTGATTGGCGCATAGATGAGGCCGGCCGAGAAGGTGCCGACATTCTTGGCTGCGGTCGAGTAATGCGAGAAGCGATAGGCACCGTTGAAGTCGAGCTTGTGGACCAGCGGCAGGTCGGCGAGCAGCGGCACGTCGATTTCGGCGAACAGCTCCTTCACATTATAGCCGCCCGACAGGCCTTCGCCGGCGTTGAAGCCGACGACGTCGCCCGAGGACAGGGCATAGTCCGGATCATAGCTGCCATGTTCGGAGCGATATTCCGCACCGAAGGCGATACCGGCCGGGCCGGCACCCAGGTCGAACAGATTGCCGTTGGTGACGGCGAAGCTGGCGACCTGTTCGGTCACGGTGCTGACATTCTTGACCGGGATCGAGATGAAGGCGGCGGCTTCGCTGCTGATATTGCCTTCGCCGAAGATGTTCAGCGGGACGCAGCCATTGCTGGTGTCCGAACAGACGAGATTGCCGTCGCTGTCATAGGTGGTCTTGAGCGCCTGCTCCACGCGGCTGCGCGATACGTTGCCGGTCTGGGTCTCGACCTGCTTGGTGCGCGAATAGCTGTAATAGCCGTCATAGTTCCAGTCGCCGGCAATCTGGCCCTTGGCACCGATCAGGGTGCGATAGGCGGTGTTGTCGACATTGGAGATGCGGGCGCCGACCTCGTTGAGGCGGCGATAGATGGCGGCGGTGGCATAGCCATCGCCATCGGTGTCGGCTGCGGACAGCAGCGCCTGGGATTCCGGCGAAAGGAAGGAGGAGTCGACGTCGAGCGAGACCGAGCCGGTGAACGGCGTGGACGCGAGGCGGTTCTTCACCCGGTTGTTGATGAACTGACCCTCGGCATAGACGGTCAGGTGATCGTTGACGTCATAATGGGTCTGGGCGCTCAGCAGGATGCGCTTCTGGGGCACCTGCAGATAATTGTCCGGCGCATAGTTGTAGGCGTCGGTCGTCGCGTCATAGGCCGAATAGCTGCCGTCCTGATTGAACTTATACTGGGTGCCGGACAGGGCGAAGCGGGTGCCGGGGATCGAGCCCGAGCCGCCGGCGGCCAGGCCGCCATCGCCGTCATCGGTATAGGCCTGCTTGGTATAGCTGCGGGCCGACTGCTGGACGGCGTCGCGCTTTGTGTAATCGATATAGAAGGTGGCGTTGCCGCGACCGTCGGCGAAATTGCCGCCCATCAGCAGGTTGGTGTTGAAAGTGCCACCGTCGCCTGCCTGGTTGATGCGATAATTGGCGTTTGCTTCCACGCCGGAAAAGTCGCGTTTGGTCACGAAGTTGATGACGCCGGCGATCGCGTCCGAACCATAGACGGCGGAACGGCCGCCCGACACGACTTCGACATGGTCGATCAGGCCCGCCGGAACGGTGTTGAGATCGACGATCTGGTTGGAGTCATAGGAGACGTAGCGACGGCCATCGACCAGCACCAGGGTGCGGTTGGCACCCAGGCCGCGCAGGTCGGCCGTCGACACGCCGCCGCCCGGATTATTGGATGCCGCCGTCGTGCTGGGGATCAGCTGGGGCAGATCATTGATGATCGATTCGACGTTGACCTTGCCGCTGAGCTTCAATTCCTGCGCGCTGACGATCGCGATCGGCGATGCCTGCTGCAGGTCGGGGCGGGCGATGCGCGAACCGGTGACGACGATGGTGTCGCTGGTCGCGCCATCATCCGCCGCGCTGGTCTGCGCGAAGGCCGGGGTCGCCAGGCCGAGCAGGATGGTCGACGCCGAAAGGCGCCGCATGATGTGAGACGGCATGAAAATAATCTCCCTTGGGATATTTTATCCCGGTCCGCGCCCTGTTGGTTTGTCCTTGGGATGACGCGAGCCGATGGAGAGATTTGTATGCGTACGACGAAGTGCGTCAACGCGATTTGCCGTGTTTCACAAAGGTTTAACAAATCTGTTGCCAATAAAAAACAGATATGATGATAGTTTTTATTATGTTGTGAAATGTTGCGTATGTTTCACGGAATTTCATGATTTATGAAATGTCGTAATTATATTTGATTTATGACGAAAAAATCCCCGCATATTTTCATATGCGGGGTAATGGATTTGATTTTTATTGTGATCAGTTGGCGGCGTTGCCAGCCGTGACGGGGTGGACGAAGATATAGCCTTCGTTGCGCACGGTGCGGATCGTCTGTCCCTTGAGGCCGCCAGCCGACAATTTTCGACGCAGACGGCACAGCTGGACATCGATGGCGCGGTCATAATGGTCGCTCGACGCGCCATAGACCTGATCGAGCAACTGGTGGCGGTTGAGCACCTGGCGCGCATTGGCCACGAAGACGCGCAGCAACTGATATTCGCCCTCGGACAGCGAGATGGTGCCGCCGCTCGGATCGAACAACTGGCGGGTGGTAAGGTCGAAGCGCCAGCCCTGGAAGGCGACCCAGCTATTGTCGCGCGGTGCCGTAGTCATGGTGCCGGCACCGGCCTGGCGGCGACGGGCGCGCAGGGCCGCATTGGCGCGGGCGAGCAGTTCGCGGGCGTTGCAGGGCTTTGTCAGATAATCTTCCGCGCCCATTTCCAGGCCCAGGATGCGATCGATGTCGCTGCTGGCGCGGCTGTGGATGATGACCGGAATGCGCCGCTCGAACGCGAATTCGCGCAGCAGGCCGGCGGTGTGCTGGCCCGGCATCATCGGTTCGGCGATCAACAGGTCATAATGACCCTCTTCCGAAAGGCGGCGCATGTCGGCGAGATTGGCGGCGGTGTCGACGTCGAAGCCATAGCGGCCGAAATAGTCCGACAGCGACGTCAGCAGTGCTGCGTCATCGTCGGCAAGGAGGATGTGGCTGTTCTGCATGATCGAGCATAGGACGGCGCCGTTGCGGCCATCCCGTCGCGTGATTTCGCGTCGCGGCATGTCTGTTGTTCCAGTCGGTCGGCAATGGCGGCCTCGCCATGCCGATAATAGTCGTTGAAATGGGCGATCGCGCCCTCGTCCAATATGTCGCGCATGCGCAGCGGGCGGCCGAAGCGGCCCGAGGCATTGGCGCGACGGAGCAGCTTGCGGCTGAGCCCATACCAGCCGGGCAGATGGAGCAGGCAGTCCTTGTCCGCGACGGCGCGCCGGGTGAAGAGATTGGCCGCGCGAAAGGCCCAGAGCAGCAGCCGGCCGGGGGAAGGGTTGCGTGTGCCCCAGTCCAGCCGGTCGAGCGCGACGTCCAGCCCGAAACGGGCGGCATAGGCGGCGGCGAAACCGCGCGGATCGGCGCGAAAATCCTCATAGCGGAAGACATGGACATTGTCCGCGCCGAACAGCCGATCATAATGAGCGATCAGCCGGGCATAGTCGAAATGCTCGCGGCGGAAGCCCGGCGCCTCGTCCCGCTCGGGCGCCACCGGGCCGAGCCGGTCGCGGCCGAACAGGTAGCGGTGAATGCCGAAGGTGCCGCCGCCCTTCACATATTGGAGATAGGCGGACGCGATGGCCGAGCAGGGATCGCGCACGAAGATGACGATCTGCGCGCCGGGCAGCGTATCGTGGATGCGGCCGGCGACATCCTTGGAAAGATTGCCGGCCAGCCCGCCATTATGCAGCCCGCCGCTCAGATTTTCCTCGCACAGGATGATGTCGTCGCGGTCCTGGCCCAGTCTGTGGCGGGCCTCGTCAGGCTCGAAATGCAGCGCGCCGGCCTCCAGGAAGGCGGCCCGCGCAACGGCGCGGGGCAGGTAGCGACGATTGCGGACGGCGGGGTAGAAAATATCCTGGAACCAGGTGGTTCCGGTCTTGTGATAGCCGATATGGATGATGGGGCCCCTGTAGTTGCGCATCCTATCCTCCTTCGGTCAGTGCGGGCGTGCTGCGAGACGGGGCGGGGCGGCGGCTCGGCAGTTCGTGCAGCACGAGGCGACAATGCCGTTCCCACGACAGGTTGTTCGCGGCCCAGATCCGGGCCTGATCGCCCAGCCGGCGGCAGAGCGCGGGATCGCGCGCCAGCAGCGCGAGCGCGGCGCGCAATGCGTTGGGGGAATTGCCATCGACGACCAGGCCGGTGACGCCGTCGCGGACCAGTTCGGCCGGGCCGCCATCCGCGCCGACGATGCAGGCCAGCCCCTGTGCCATGGCATCGGCGACGCTGAGGCCGAAGCCCTCCACCTCGGCGCCATCCTCCAGCGCGATCTGGGGGTGGAGGAAGATGTCGGCATCGCGATATTGCGCGGCCAGTTCCGCGTCGGAGACATAACCGGCCAGCCGGACATGATCCTCCAGCTGGTGGCGGCGCACGGTCTGCTGGATGCGGATGCCGTCCACCCCGCGGCCGACGATGGTGTAGTGGAGTGAGGCTTCCTCGCGCAGGCAGGCGGCTGCAGCGTCGATCGCGGCCGGAATATTCTTGCGAGCGACCAGGCGACAGACGGTCAGTATCTGGGCCGTTGCATCGCCATTCTGGAACGCGGTGGCGGGACGATCGGCCGGCATGCGCACCCCGTTCCAGGCGACGATGGTGCGCGCGGCGAGATCGGGCAGGCGCTGCACCAGCAGGTCGCGGGTGACGGCGCTGACCGCGACGATGCGCCGGGCGCGGCGCAGCACCAGCCGCAGCAGGGCGAAGGCACCGCCGGCCGGGCGACCGACTTCCCGGCCATGGATCGTCACGATGAGGGGGCGGGGAAAGAGGAGGGCAGGCAGGGCTGCGCGCCAGGTGCAGGCATGGATCGCCTGTGGGCGCTCGCCGCGCAGCCAGGCGCCGGCCATGGCGCGGAACAGCCGGCCATAGACACGCATGCGCGAAGTCGGGCCGACATCGATCAGTTCGACGCCGTCGCTGCTGACCCGGCGCGGACCGGCCGAGGATTTGGCGAACAGGGTGACGCGCCAGCCCAGCGCAGCATAGGCGCGGGCGGTTTCGGTCACATAGGTCTGGACCCCGCCTTCATCGGGCGCATGGACGCGGGCGACCAGCCAGAGGCGGCGATCGGCATCAGCCATGGCGCAGTGCCTCCCGCAGCTTATAGGGTGTCGGAACGGGCCGCGCTGCTGGCGCGCCGCGTGTCAGATAATCCGCGACCGCCCTGGCCGCGCGCGCCGAGGCAGGCGCGCCGCCGCTGGCGAAGGTGTCGGACAGGCCGCGTCGCTGGGCGGCGTCATACATGCCATGGGCGGCCATGGCGGCGGCGACCTTGTCCGGGATGCGATCGGCGGATTCATGGACCGGGCCATAATGCCAATGGGCATAGTTGGGATCGTCGCGCCACTGTGCGGCATGGCCGTTGAGGAACAGGCAGGGGCGCGGCGTGGCGATGAATTCATAGATCTGGCTCGACACGTCGCCGATATAGGCGGCGGCGAGCTGGACATAGCTCATGTCGACGCTTGCCCGGCTGCCCAGATCGACATGGATATGCGGCAGGCCGGCAAATTCGGCCAGCATGCGCTCGGCCGCGGCGCGCTTGCGGCGATTGTCGAACAGGCGGACATGGGGCGCGACGATCAGGTTGAACCGGTCATCGGCCGCGAACTGGCGCAGTACATCCATGCCCATCGCCTGCCAGGAGGAGAGGCGCGGCGAGAAATGCGGGTTGTAGAGGATGATCGGGCGATTGTCGGTGAAGGGGCTGGCCGGGCGCTGGCCCTGGGTCAGGTCGAACTTGCCATAGCCGGCAATGGCGTAATGATCCTCGCGGATCAGGCCCTGCGCCAGCATCCGTCGGCGCTGCTTCTCGCCCGCCAGCAGGACGAAGTCGAACAGGGCGATGCGCGGATCATAGCCGACCGCGCGGTCGCCCGCGCCATGACAGGTATGGATGAAGCGGCTGTCCGCCAGCCCGAGCCGGCGCAGCAGCAGAGAGGTGCGTTCGGGCACGACGATCGCGTCATAGCGGGCGAGGCGATGGCGCGCAGCGAGCAGGGTGGCGAGCTTGGGCGGGCTGGCATGGCCCGACAGATGGGACAGGGTGCGCAGCCAGATATTGTCGAGATGGATGAAGTTCAGCCGGCCGCCGCCATGACGAGCGGCCAGGTCGCGGGCCAGCGCAATATGATCGGCGCCGGCGGCGATGATATCGACGCGAAAGCGCGGATCATGCGACAATTCCAGTGCCAGCGGCATGGCGTGCAGAAGATGATGGATCTGCGCGTTGAAGAAGAAACAGATCGACTGCGTCTTCCTGTCTGTCTGGTCGATCCGGGCCGGGAAATTGATCGGCTGTTGTATCACGCTGCACTCCGGGTCTGACGCTGGTCAGGCGGAGTGTCTGCGTGTGATTTTGCCCGGCGATTTCAGATTGCGGCGATGTCTGTAACATTGTGCGCCGGGTTCGACATTTTCATGTCAGCCTTGCCGGGAGGCGAACTTCCCTATTTCCGGACGACGGCGGCGTTGAGGAACGGATCATTGCCGATGAACATCGGCGTGCTGTCGAACAGCGAGATGCGCCATTCGCCGTCCGCATCCCGGCGGAATTCCATGCGGCAATCGGCGACGATGGTCGGGCCGACCAGGTTCAGGATCGGCGCCTTGCCCTCACCCGAATAATTGACCAGCATGAACTGCGCGCTGCCATGGTCGGCGGCCGGGAATTGAATGCGCATATTGGTGATGGTGTGCCGCTGAGTGCGGACGCCATCCTTTTGCTGGGTGGCGACCCGTTCGTTGCGGGCGGTGTAGAAGGCGGTGATGGGGCCATGGCCCTGATGCAGCGTGCCGCCGACCAGATAATGGCAATCGTCGGTGCAGAGCGGCGCGACATTCATGCCGCCGTTGAGGTCCAGATCATAGCCCCAGTCGATCACCAGTTGCTCGATTTCCAGCGCGGCAATGGCGGTTTCGGCTGTGAAGCGGGGCATTATCCTCATCCTTTCCTGTGGCATGCTGCTCTTTCCGACAGCTTGTGCGCATGGGGGTGGGTGCCCGCAAGCATAGAGGGCTCCGCCGTGGCGATGCTTGGTGATCGAACGGTCAGGGCTGGGGCGCGACCGCGTCCATGATCGTGAGCTTCTCGCCGGTGGAGGCGCCTACGCTGGAATCGGTGACGAGGATGGTGGTGCCCGGCTTCAACTGGCTGCGGATCTTGTCGTAGAAGCCGCGCGGCAGGCGCACCCGGTTCAGCACCGCTTCGTCCACGACATTCTCGACATCATTTTCATGGCCCGGCAGGCCGACATAGAGCCAGTGGGTCTTTCCATCCTTGCCCGTGGTAAGGGTGATGACATGGGAGCCGGGATCGCCATCCTTGATCTCGGCGACGCTGCGGCCGATTTCGGTGCCGTTGCGCAGCACGACGATCCGCTGCTCCTTCTTCGAGACGATGATGGTCAGGGGGCCGCTGGTCGCCAGTTCAGGCTGCCAGCGATATTCCTCATCCTTGAGCGGGCGATATTCGACCTGCTCGCCCTTGTCGTTGATCGGCGACAAGAGGCTTGCCTGGCTGGTGCGCATATGGGTGGCGGCATTGCCCTGGACCACCACGGTCGCGCCCAGGCTGGTGATGGCGAAGAGTTCCTGCGAGAATTTATAGGGCAGGTGGATGCAGCCATGGCTTTCGGGATAGCCCGGCAGGCCGCCGGCATGGAGCGCGACGCCGTCCCAGGTCAGGCGCTGCTGATAGGGCATGGGCGCGTTATTATAGGTGCTGGACCGATGGTCCTTGTCCTTCTGCAGGATGGTGAAGACGCCGGTGGGCGTTGCATGGCCTTCCTTGCCCGAGGAGATGGTGGACACGGCGATGCGCACGCCGTTGCGATAGACGGTCGCGATCTGGCGCGAGAGATCGACATAGACGAGCAGCGGCCCGGTCGGCGATACCTGCGGCGCCCAGACCCATTGGCCGGGCTTCAGATTGTCGGCGCGGCGGGCAAATTCCGGCGGTGATGTAGCGCGATCGCCCTGGGCCAGCGCGGGGTAGGGGAGCAGCAGCGTCAATGGCAGAATGGTGGCAAAGCGAACAGCGTAATCGCGCAAGGCGCCCATGATCCGATCCCCCCGATTGTCCGGGATTAAGCCTATCTAGGATCAAGATGGCACGCCATAGGGGAAGCACCCGATGAGCGGCGTTATAAATAGGGATGTCGAGAGATTTTCTGGTGACCCCGTGGACGCTGAAAGTTTAGGATAGTTGAAATTTGACAACAGTATAATTGATTCCTGATGGGCGATTTTGGATGGTCATGGACCATCAGTTTTTCGACCGATGTGCAATCCGGTCCCGGACCGCAGTTTGTTTTTCGGCTAGCGCGGATCGACATTCAGCGTAACCAGATCATGGCGGCGGCGAGGTTTGTGAAGCTGGCGAAGTGGATGGTGCGGCGATCGTAGCGTGTTGCGAAGCGGCGGAAGTGTTTGAGCCTGCCGAGACATCGTTCGATACGATTGCGGTGTTTGTAGATCAGCGCGTCATGCGGGATGGCGACCTTACGGCAGCGGTTTGAAGGTATGAGCGCTTCGGCGCCCATTTTCGCGATGATTGTCCGTAAAGCATTACTGTCATAAGCTTTGTCGGCGAGCACGACGACGGCTTCCTGTCCGTGCAGCAGGGCCGGCGCCTGAGTAACGTCGCCAGTCTGGCCGGGCGTGATGATGAAGCGCAGCGGCCGGCCGAGCGCGTCCGCAAGCATGTGTATCTTGGTGGTCAGTTCGCCTCGGGAACGCCCCAGCGCCTGATCGCACGCCCCCCTTTTCCGGTCGCCGCCTGCTGGTGCGTGCGAACGATGGCGCTGTCGATCATCAAATACTGGTTGTCCCGGTCGGCCGTCAGTGCGTCGAACACCCGTTACCAGGCACCCGCATGGCACCAACGGCTGAAGCGGCGATGCACCGTCTTCCGCTTGCCATAGCGCTCCGGCAGATCGCACCAATGCGCTCCTGACCGCAGCACCCACAAACATCCGTTCACGAACAGGCGGTTATCCGTTCCCGACCGCCCCGGATCGGTCGCTTTGCCCAGTAGCAACGGCGCAATCCTCTCCCATTGCACCTCGTTCAACTCGTACCGCTTCGCCGCCATCATCCACTCCGCGCATCAACACGGCGTCCTATGAATCAGCGATCATCCGCTTTGGGAATCCCGAATGTCGATCCGCCCTAGTGCGGTCACGATCGAGATCCGCTCGACGGATCGCCGAATCCGGTTGTTGAAAGGCGAGGCGCTGTTCACGGTTGCGCCCGATCGTTCCCGCCCCTTCACCGTCCAGGCAGCAATCGGTGAAACGATGGCGCTGGGCACGCAATTCTCGGTCCGCCGGACGGGCGCCGACACTGAGGTTACCGTGACAGAGCACAGCGTGATGCTCGTCAGCGGAGAGGGCAAGGGGGCCAGCCTCATTCTGCGGGAAGGCCAGTCCATCCGCTATGGCGCCGATGGCCGTATCGATGCTCCTCGTTCCATCAATACGGAAGCGGCCACCGCCTGGACGGACGGCGTGCTCGTATTCAAGGATGCGCCGCTATGTCAGGTCGTGGCCGAGATCGGCCGCTATCATCCCGGCTACATGACTATAGTGGGCGACGCATCATCCCTGCACGTCTGTGGCGTATTTCGCATCGACGATCCGGTTGCAGCCATATCCCGGCTTCAGAAATCTCTCGGCCTGCGATCCGTGCAATTGTCCCGTAGTCTGATCGTGATTTTCGCCTGAAATTATTTTTCTGAAATTCGACCTCTCGTTTGACCGCATGCGAACGTATGAATTGCAAGGTATTCTCAATAGCAGGTTTGCCTCCATCCCGAATGTCGAATGGAGGGAGTTAGAAGTGCTGAATTCAAAGGGCCTCGAACAAGGCAAGGTTTCCGTGCGGTCGATCTCCGTGTCGCTCGCCACGGCGAGTGTGGTGAGTGGGCCAGCAATAATCTCGACGCCTGCAATGGCGCAGGAAACGGTTTGCCGCATCCGATGGACAATCAATTTATGCGCCGGACCGACCCGTATCATCTAGAGACGGTTGAACCAATTGTGCGTCACGACCGAGGCAGTGATAGTCAGCCTTTGCTTCAGGATCGATATGCAGGTCATGACATCGAGAGGGCAATCGCGTTCAGTCAATATCGGGACGCCCAGATGACTGGCGAATGGGTTTTCCAAAAACGACAATGAGCCCGGCCAACGGCAGGATACAGAAGAACCAGAGCAGCGAAGCGATCAGGTTGGTCGTGGCCAGTTGCGCGACGGGAAGGATCGCCAGAACCAGCGATGCGGCTCCGCCCGCGCGCCAGGCGGCTCGATAGACCATGTGCCTTCGGGATGTGCCGCGCCGGATGGCGTCGAAGCCGGCCACCGCAAGGATCAGGGATAGGGCCATGCTCATGATCACTGCGCAGCGCCGCCGGACGACCTGCGAGCGATGCTGCCTGCTGCGATCCACAAGATGATGCCCATCGCCAGCGCCGTCAGGTCTGCGCCTGAGCGTATCCCATCGCCATGAGCCAGCGTTGACGTCAGCGGCATTCCCGCCAGAGCCGTGCTCACGGGAATAGTCAGGCAGAGCAACGCCGCCGCACGCAACTGCTCTGGCCACGCGCTGGACCAAGGCCGCGCACCGGCATGGATGAGGCTCAGCAGCCAGGCCAGGAAGTAGATAGATGCGGCCATACTGCGCCGGTCTTCGATGCCGGAAGGCAGCAACTGCTCACCGTGCAGGTACGCCGCACAGGCGATGATGTTTCCAGCCACAGCGGCGATGGTGATCCGGCCTGCCATGGCGTGAAATGCCGATCCGCCCCGGCGCGCCCGCTTTTCGGTAAAGAGGACAAGGCCAGCCCCGACCATCGCGGTGCTGGCGAGCCCGGTCAGGAAATAGAGCCAGCGGGCAGCGATTCCGCCCCATTCGATGAAGTGCAGTCCGGCAAGGAAGGCCTGGGTCTCGCGGGCCGGGGAGCGCTTCACCAGAACGCGCAGCAAGCTGCCGTCGGTGCCTGCAAAGTCGACGCGATCGGGGAAATTGGCGATGCGATCGTCGCGCTGTCGCCAGATCTCCACTGCGGCATTGGCACGATCGGGATGGCTCACATAGATGTTGACGGCCGCTCCGCCACCCCATGCGCGCTCGGCGCGCGCCACCAGCGGCATCAGCGCAACCGTGGCCCGCGGCGATCCGGCGGGTGTATCCACGTCGATGTAGCGCGATTGCGCAGCCGCGGCCTGATAGGCTTTGACGTCGCCGCCGCTCAGCGTCGCGACGCCCGCGGGGATATAGGCGTAATAGATCAGGACTAGGCCGGTATAGGCCATCATCATATGGAACGGTAGCGGCAGCACCGAGAGAAGGTTGTGCGCATCCATCCACGCCCGCTGGCGCGAGGCCCAGGGGCGGAAGGTGAAGAAATCGCGGAATATGCGCTTGTGAATGATGACGCCGCTGATCGATGCGGCCAGCATCGCAAGGCCCGCCGCGCCCACGATCAGGAAGCCGATGGGACTGGACTTGCGATCGATCCCCAGCGTGTAGTGATAGCGCATGAAGAAGAACCCGGCGTCCATGTCGCGCGGGATGCGGGCGCCGGTCTGCGGGTTCAGGCGATGGGTGGTGGCCTTCCCCGCTTTGTCTATCCACACCAGCCGCAGCACTGGTTCGCGTGCAGTGGGGATGACGATACGCCATTGCCGGGCATCCGGAGCGATGCGAGTGAGATAATCCCGTCCCATCGCTACGGCTCGTCCCCGGTCGATGGCCACCGGAGAGCCCAGTTCGGGCGTCGTCCAGAGGTTGATCTCCGTATAGAATACCGCCAGCGATCCGGTCAGCAGGACACCGAACAGAACCCAGCCGAACAGCAGCCCACACCATGTATGGAACCAGCCCATGGACTGGCGCAGGCTATCCTTCATCTGGCGACCCCCAGCATCAGAGCGAAGGGGAGGGCCGTGCCCACCAGCAGTTCGCTCCATATCCGCGTGACGCTGCGCACCGCGAAGGCGCGAAGGATCACCGCAACGAACAGTATGAAGGCGAGGCAGGTCGCAAGGATGTTGGCGTCAACCGCATCCATCGGCAGCAGGCGTACCGCCGCGCAGATCCACGCATAGCACAGACCATAGGCGCCGACCGTCGATGCCAGCACGCGCGGCGCGATGGTGCGCCAGCCCGGCTCCTGCCTCGCCGGCACGATCAGAACCGCTGCTCGAACGTCACCGCGACGCTGCGCGGCTCACCCAGCACCCACTGTGAGGTGGAATAGCTGTTCTGGACGTAGATTCGGTCGAAGACATTGCGCAGGTTGAGCGTCACGCCCGTCTTCTTTCCCAGGTCGTAGCGGGCCGAAGCATCGACGAGCGTATAGGCCGGAATGCGACGGACATTGGCGGCATCCGAATAGCGCTTGCCGACATGGCGCAGGCCCGTGTCGAGGTGCAGCGGTTGCACCGGCCGCCAAGAAAGCCACAGATTGGCTGCCTTTTCCGCTACGCCGATCGGCATGTTGCCGTTGCGGCTGACAAGCGCCGTGCCGACAAGTTCGTCGAAGTCGTCATACCGCGCGTTCAGGATCGTGCCGTTGGCCAGGATGCTGAAGGACTTGGTCACGGCCAGTCCGAACGATGCCTCGACGCCGTACGACGATTGCTGGCCGACCTGCACAGACACCGTGGGATCATTGGCGGAGCGGGTCAGGATCTTCTTCTTGACGATGCGATAGCCCGACAGCGTGAATTCGCCGCGCCCGTCGAGGAAGGTTGCCTTGGCACCCGCTTCCCATTGCCGCCCGGTGGATACATCGAAGCTGGTTTGTGCCAGCGTCGCGGTGAGGAACGCCGTCACCGGATCGGCGGCCGCGGAATATTGCGCGTAAAGCGAGATCGTGTCCGTGGGATTGTAGACCAGCCCCGCACGCCAACTGGTACTGGGATAGCGCGCGGTGTAGTCGGCGGTCGGATCGAGCGCATCGTGGCGCTCGGTCTTCGGGCGATCGTAGCGCAGGCCCGTCACCAGCGACAGTCGATCCGACAGCGAGAGGCGGCTTTCGCCGAACAGCGCCCATTGCTGCACATCTGTCTTATACTTGTACCGGGTGCCGAAGGCGCCATCCAGAAACGTGCCGGGCGCGTAGTCGTAGGGATCCACCAGGTCGGATCGGGAATTGGGCGAACTGTCGGTGCGCAGCAGCGATCCGCTGTTATACTCTCCGCCCAGGCTCAGGCGGTGGTCCATGCCCAGCAATGTGTGGTCGAAAACCGCGTTGAAGCGGTCGCCCCACTGCTTGGTCTTGTAGAAGATTTCCAGATAGCTCGACCGGCGGATCTGATCGCCGGACCAGGCATAGCCTTCTGCATTGCGCCAGTGCTTGAAGCCGGTGAGGTAATAGGCGACGTTGGTGATCGTCACCCCGTCTGAAGGCGTCCATTCCGCCTTGGCCTGGGTCCAGGCATCGTCGAAGCGCAGCGAGCGGTCGGCGATATTGTAGTTCTTCTTGCGGATTTCGCGCACCAGCTTGCCATCACGCAGCGGCGTGCCGTACCAGATCGTCGGATCTAGATCGGCGCGATCATGCGTCAGGGTCAGCACCAGATCGTCACTGGCCTGGTAGCGCAGCGCGGCCGACAGGGCGAGACTACGGGAGCGTCCGCGCTCCATCCAGCCGTCCGACCGGTTGTAGCTGAGATCTACGCGGTAGGACAGCTTGTCCCCGATCGGCCCGCCGATCCCGCCGGCCGCTGCATATGTATCGAAAGAGCCGCCGCTGAGGCGTAGTTCGCCTTCGAACTCTTCGGTGTTGGGCTTTTTGCGCACAACGTTGATGGCGCCGCCGATGCCGCCTTCGCCATAGAGCACGGACGCAGCGCCGCGCAGCACCTCGATGCGCTCGGCCATCCAGGGATCGGCGGGGAAGGTCTGCGTGGTCGTCGTATAGACCCGCATGCCGTCATAGAGCTGCATCACCGAAGTGTAGCCGGTGAACCCGCGTGAACTCAGCGAATAGCCGAATGCCGAGGAATTGTTGATCAGGCCCGGCGCGCGCGCAGCGGCGGCCACGACGGTGCGATCGCCAAGGCTGCGGATCATCTCCTTGGTGATGACATCGACGCTTGCGGGCGTCTGCATAGGCGTCAGGCCAAGGCGGCTGGAGGCATCGGCCTGCTGGCCAAGCTGCAGGACGCCGGCCTTGCGCGCCGTGACGACGATGTTCTCCGTGCCATCGGGCGCGGCGCCGGCGGTCTCCTGAGCATGCGTTGCGGTGACACTTGCCGCCAGTGCGCAACATGATGCGCCGGAACGGATCAGGCCGGAAAGAAGCGATCGTGTATTCATGTGTAACCCCCGTTGCGTTTTCCAGTCGAACGGACAGGTTCCCGCGCAGGAGGACGTCCCCTCGCACGGGCGCAGCGGTGGAGACCGGGCGCAAACGAGCGACCGGCGGAACCCACCGTTGCGGCCTGGCCGCAAGTTCGTCGCTCAGACGGAGTACACCGTGCCGCGGCCATCCCCTGGACCAAGGCAAGAGCGACCGGACGCTGGTAGGTCTCCTGGCTCACGGGTCATCGCACGATGCACGGCCTTCCCAGGCCTCGCAGGAGTTAGCGTCCGGCCCAGTGGCTGCGACAGGCATCCTTGGCCTGCCGCGATATGCATCGCGCTATCCGCTTACAGTTGCAGGGACAGCCTCGGCTTCAGGGGCAGTGCCCCTCCACCGCGTTCCCTTTTAAGCCTCTTTCGAAGCACCAACGCGATCTTGCCCCCCGTTAGGGGACGAGCTGGGAACTATGGGCTATCGAATAGGATAGCAAGAAATTCGTGGAATGTGGAATTTGGTCATGCCTCGATGGCCGGTATGCGGCTGTCCCTGACGCTCAGGTGCTGAACACACCGCCCCGTTAGCAGTCATGAACAAGCGGCACATGAGTTGTTGCGAACGATTATCAATGCACGTAATGCGTCGGCAGATAGCGATGCTCAACAACGCCGCCGCCCTTACGCGCCTGCTCCTGCAAGAGCGCACGTCGCTCCTGCGACTTGTCGAAAGCATATTGCGCGATCGGCCGGCAGCGGAAGACGTCACGCAAAGCCTCTGGTTCAAGGTGCAGCGTATCGAGGATGATCCGCCAATCCTGAACAAGCGGGCCTATCTGTTCAGGCTGGCAGCCAATCTTGCGAAGGATCGCATCAGGGCGGACGGCAGATATGCTGCCCTGTTCCACGCCGCCGATACACTCCCCGAGGAAATCCCGGCCGACATGGTTGGAGCCGATACCGAACTGTCCGATCGCCAGCGTCTGGCCGTGACGATGGCCGCGATCGACGAACTCCCCGCGCGAACCAGAGAAATCTTCATCCTGCGCAAATTTGACGAACTTACTCTGGACGACATTGCGCATCGGATAGGGATTTCCCGCAGCATGGTCGTCCGACATCTCCAGCAGGCCTTGCGACATTGCATGACCCGTCTAGGGGAAAGTGAATGAGGCGATTTGTTGGCTTGCGGAGTGTCCGGATGCCGCTTTCGAACGTCAATGATTATGGAGAGTGTGAAATTTCCATGGTTGAGGCGGGAGAAGCGATCGGAATGCACTATGGGCGCTGACGACGATGCTCCGGATCCGATCGAGGATGCCGCGATGCGCTGGGCGATCGAACAGGATGCCGGCCTGAGCGATGATGGCATTGCGGCCCTGGAACAATGGCTGGGCAGCGATCCCCGTCACCCGCCGGCCTTTGAAAAGGCCCGTGCGGCGTGGCGCTTCATGGGGCATCCGGCCATTCGTTCGGAAGTGACGCAGCGCAGGCTCAGCGAGCCGCCATTGCCGGGCTATCCGCCGGTCGGCCGACCGGAAGGCAAAAGAAAATGGATTGCGCCCGCCGTCGCGGCCAGCGTCGCCCTCCTTGTCGCGGGCGCGATCGGGGACTGGCCGACAGCGCTGCGGTCCGATGCGATGACGGCGACGGGCGAACAGCGCACCATGACCCTAGCCGATGGATCGCAGGTCCAGCTCAATACCGACAGCGCCATATCCATCGATTACCAGCCGGATCGCCGGATCGTGCATGTGCTGAAAGGCGAAGCCGCCTTTTCGGTGGCGCGCGATCCCCGGCGCCCATTCTCGGTCGAAGCGAAAGGCGGATCGACCACGGCGCTGGGCACGCGGTTCATCGTCGATCGTCATGCCGACAGGACGCAGGTTACCGTTACCCTGCATAGCGTTCGCGTGGCAGCGCCGGGCGCCGCGGCCTCCATCGCGATCGTGAAAGAAGGGCAGTCCGTCAGATATGACAGGACCGGCGTTGGTTCCGTTCGCATCGTCGATGCAAATGCGGTCTCCGCCTGGACCCGCAAACGGCTTGTCTTCGTGGACCAGCCGCTGCGAGCCGTGGTGGCGGAACTCAATCGCTATCATCCGGGATATATCGGCATCATCGGCACCGATCTGGGCAACCGGCGCGTCAGCGGGATTTTCCGCACCGACAATCCCGTCGCCGCGCTCGACACACTCCAGGCATCCTTGAAGCTGGCGTCCATCCGTCTCACCGACCGGGTGATTTTCATTCACGGCTGAACCTGAAAAAAATTCGGATCCCCGGTTCTCACTTCGAGATTTGAGACGTCATGTTCTTGAAGGCGCTTCGCATTAGCGAATTGCCATTCATATCAGATGCCTGAATTTTGGGGGTTAACACGTGAAGATTGTAGAGGCCGGCAAGGCTGCTGTGGCGGGATTTCGCACTGTCATTCCGGCGACGTTGCTCGCGACGACCGTGCTGGGCGCCGGGATCGTCATGCCAACGAGCGCCTATGCCCAGGGGCGCAGCTATAATGTGCCTGCCGGGCCGCTGGCCGTTGCGCTCAACCGCCTTGGCGAGGCAGCCGATATCGAAATCATCTATGATGCAGACCTGACGAATGGCATCGCCAGTCCGGGCCTTCAGGGCAGCTATGGCCCGGCCGAGGCGCTATCGCGCCTGCTGGTCGGAACAGGCCTCACCTTCCGGCAGAGTGGCGCGCGCTCCTATACGCTCGAAAGAGCGCCCAGGTCGGCTGAGGGGGCGGTCCAGCTGGGGCCGGTGAGGGTCGAGGGCGCAACTGCAACCATGACGGCCAACGGCACCGATGGCGCGGATCTTTCCCTGACGATGACCGAGGGTACGAAGTCCCTTGCCGGACAATATGCACAGGTCGGCGGCAAGTCGGCGCAGCGCCTGCGCGACATCCCCCGCAGCGTCACGGTGCTGACCGCGCAGGAGATCGAGGACAAGGACATCACCACCGTGACCGCCGCGCTCGACCAGGTGACCGGCGTCTACGTGGCCTCCTATAATGCCCGTACCCCCGTATTCTATTCGCGCGGCTTTCTGATGCAGAACCTGACGATAGACGGCGGCAGCCCCATGCGCATGCATGACGGCCTGCAATCGATCATCAACGGCGTCGGCCTGCCCAATCTGCTCGCCTATGACCATGTCGAGGTGATGCGCGGTGCGGATGGGCTCTATTCGGGAAACGGGGATGCCAGCGGCACGGTCAACCTTGTGCGCAAGCGCCCGACGACCAAGCGCCAGATCAAGTTCGCCGCCTATGCGGGAAGCTGGGACAATTACCGCGCCGAGCTTGACGTGGGCGGGCCGCTCGATGCTTCGGGCACATTGCGGGCGCGCGTGGTGGCGGGCTGGCAGGACGCGGATTCCTATTTCACCGGCGCCTATACCAAGGACAAGTTCGGCTATGGCATCATTGAATGGGACGCAGGCGCGCATACAACGCTGTCGGCGGGCCTGAGCTATGACGATCTGAACACGCAGAAATATGAACGCACATTGGCATGGCGTTCGGGCAGTCTCGGCACGCCGGAGAATCTGCCGATCCTGTCGAAGCGGGATTCCTGGATGCCCGAATGGTCCTATGACAAGGCGCAGACCCTGCAATATTTCGCCAAGGCCAGCCACGATTTCAGCCCCGACTGGAACCTGACCGTCAACCTCACCCGCAGCGAAGTCGATTCCGACGAGCTTTATGGCTACTATGGCATCGGCATCAATTCCGATGCGGCAGTCCCCAGCGGTTTCTTCATGCGCTGGATGTCGCACGGCTATTCCAACCAGACGATGGCGGACGCCAATTTGAAGGGCAAGTTCACCCTGTTCGGCCGGCAGCACGACGTTGCCGTCGGCGCGAACTGGTCGCGCAGCGCCGCCAATTCGACCAACCCCATTGGCAGTATCGCCGGCGTGACGGTCGAAGACTATCTGACCTATTATCGCTACGCCAAGCCGACTGCTGCCGAAATATCGACCTGGAGCGGCTATGGCGAATGGGGCAGCGTCTATGGCGAAGACGGCTGGGTCACGAGCCGTTACGGCTTCTGGGGCACGCTGGGCATGCATATTGCCGATCCGGTCAAGGTGATTATCGGTGGGCGCTACAGCCGCAACGAGAATTTCCGGGGCCAGACGATCGGCAAGTTCGTGCCTTACGCGGCCGTCACCTATGACGTCTCGTCCGACTGGACGACCTATGCCAGCTACTCCGAAATCTTCGAGCCGATGCAGAACATCGTGCCGATCGGCCAGTGGCACGAGGATGCCACGCAGATCAGCTTTTCGGACAAGCCGACCACCGGCCGCAACTTCGAGGGCGGCGTCAAGGGTGACCTCAACGGAGGTGCATTGCAGGCGGCCTTTTCAGTGTTCTACATCGAGAAGAACAACGTCTACGTGAATGATGAAACGCAGGGGCAGGTCGTCATCCCCGGCTATGGCACCACCTATATGCAGCGCGTGGCGAAGCTTCAGACCAGCAAGGGGTTCGACGCCGAACTGAAAGGCGCGCTGACGCAGAGCTGGCAGGTTTCCGCCGGATACACGTTCAACGTGACCAAGAACAAGGAAGACGACGAAGGCGGCCCGATCCTGCTCTGGGCACCCAAGCATTCGGCGCGGGTGTGGAGCACCTATCAGCTTCCTGATGCGCTGGAGGGGCTGCGCCTTGGTGCCGGCGTCCGCGTGTTCGGTAACTCGGACTTGCGCAAGGGCTATGCCGTGATCGGCGCCAGTGCCGATTACGAGATCAACCGGCATCTGACGCTGGGTGTCTACCTCGATAATCTGGCAAACAAGACGTACCGCGTCTCCACCAGCAGCGCGGCGACTTATGGCAATCCCCGCAACTTCATGGTCACGCTGCGCGGAACCTACTGAGCCGATGACCAGCGCGAAACCTCCGACATTCCCAGTCGAAGGTTTCGCGCGGGACATAGCGGCGAAGGCCGCGCTCCAAAGGCTGCTTTGCTCGGTCAGGCAAGCCACGCGCGGGCATGGGCCGTTTCACGTTGCGAGAGAAAATGTGAAAATCCGCAGCGGTCAAACGTCTAACTGACAGACGCTCTCCAAACGGTATTGAAAAGCAATCGCATGAAAGACGCATTCCGCCAGTCGATGGCCTGGCTGCACACCTGGGTTGGATTGGTGGCAGGCTGGCTGCTGTTCTTCGTCTTCGTGACCGGCACGGCGGGCTATTTCCAGCAGGAGATTAGCCGCTGGATGCAGCCCGAGCGGGTGGTCACGGTGGCGCCCGCCGAGGTCGATCGCACGATCCTGACCGACCGGGCCATCGAACGATTGACCACAGTCGCCCCGGTCGCCGCGAGTTGGCAGATCATCTTCCCCTACCGGCAACAGGGGGACCGCGACTGGCAGAATTTCTCCGTCCGCTGGGAGGAAATGCCGAGCGGGACGCATGACTATGGCGCCAGCAGCAATGAGCGCCTTGACCCGGCCAGCGGCGCCGTCCTGCCGCCCGATCCCGAACCGCGAGAGACGGCGGGCGGTTTCGGCCTCTACCGCATGCACTACGCACTGCATTACCTGCCCTATGACTGGGCGATCCGGATCGTCGGCGTGGCCACGATGCTGATGCTGCTGGCGATCGTCAGCGGGGTCATCACCCACAAGAAGATCTTCAAGGACTTCTTCACCTTCCGCCCCGGCAAGGGCCAGCGTTCCTGGCTGGACGCGCATAATGTGGTCAGCGTCATGGCGCTGCCCTTCTTCCTGATGATCACCTATAGCGGGCTGGTCTTCTTTCTCTTCGCCTACATGCCCGCCGGCAAGGACGTGATCTACGGCACCGACCCGGAAACGAGCGGGGCCTATTATGATGAACTGTACGAAGGCGGCGAGCATAGGCATGCGCCGATAGGCCGCCCGGCAGCACCGCTCGCGCCCATGATCGCACAGGCCGGCAAGGCGTGGGGCATGGACCAGATCGCCTGGATCACCGTCGAGCGGATGGAAGGCGAGGTGTCGGCAGTGGAAATCACCCACGTCCCGATGGGCCTTGGGCGCAATGATGCGGCAACCATGCGGTTCAACGCCGACACCGGCCAGCGCCTGCCCGATGAGCCGGCCTCCAGCGGCGCGCCGGGCGTGACACAGAGCGTGCTATTCAACCTGCATGAAGGCCTCTACGCCGATATCTGGGGGCGCTGGGCCTATTTTGCGTCTGGCCTGCTTGGCTGCGCGATGGTCGGTACGGGACTGGTGCTGTGGTCGGTCAAGCGGCGCCGCTTTCATCTGAACGAAGACCGCGGACATCAGGAGCAGTTCGGCGTGCGTCTGGTCGAGAGCCTTAACGTCGCCACGATTGCGGGCCTGCCGCTGGCGGTAGCCGGCTTCTTCTGGGCCAACCGCCTGCTGCCCATCGAGATGATGGACCGTGCGGCCTGGGAATATCACAGCCTGTTTGCGCTGTGGCTGGGCACGTTGTTCTACGCGCTGGGCCGTCCACTGCGTCGGGCGTGGGTTGAACTGCTCTGGGCAAGCTGCGCCGCTTTCGCCTGCGTGCCGCTGCTGAATGCGCTAACGACCGGGCGGGGTCTGCCGATTTCGCTTGCCGAGGGCGACTGGGTGTTCGCCGGGTTCGATCTCACCATGCTGGGCCTCGCCGGTGCCTTCGCCTTCACGGCTCGCAAGGTGCAGCGGCGTTTGCGGTCCATGCCGGCGACGACTGCCCATCAACCCGTGCTGCGGGCGGTGCAGGCATGAGCCGGAGCAAGTCCGTTTCCGTTGGCTACCGCCTGGCGGTTGCATCGCGGGTCGCAGGTGCATTTCTGGGCGGTTACGCGCTGATCTCTGCCGCAACCGTGCTACTCGCGCTCGTCTGGCCGCTTCCCAAGGCGCAAGCGGTGCTGAGCGCATCCATGTTGAGCTTTGCGCTCTATGCGGGGTTCGTCATCTGGGCCTTCCATGTCCGTCGCCTGCGGTGGATCTGGGGCGTCGTGCTGGGCGGCACGGCATTGCTGAGCGCGGCGGCATGGCTGCTCGGTGCGGGAGGTGCAGCGTGAGCGGCGTGCATCTCGCCATGCTGGCGCTGAGCTTCCTTGGCTTCGTGGCGCTGGCCGTGGGCATGGAGCGCCATGCCAAACATCTGCTGCGCATCGTGCCCGCGCCGCATTGGCGGCTGGGCGCGCGGATTGGTGGCTGGGCGCTACTGGCAGGCGCACTGGCGCTTGGCATCACCGGGCTTGTGACGGCCGGAGTCGGCATTGCCATATGGACCGGATGGATTGGCCTCGCTGCGGTCGCACTCGTCTTCGCCCTGCCGAAATGGCCGTGGCAGCCGCCGGTCAAGGCCAGCACGGAGCGTAGCCCGCGCAAGAAGACCGCGCTGGTGACCGAAGAGCCGATCCGCCAATCCCGGCGCTGGATCGGCTGGCTTCTGCTGGCTTCGACCGCTGCAGCCTTTGCCATTGCCTTCGCACAGGTGGAGACCAAGCCATTGCAACGCGAGGATGCGATACATGGTCAGGTCGGCCCCTGGACTTTCACTTTTGCCGAGACTGACCGCGATGCCCCGGAACTGGTCGACATGGATGTGCCGATGAAAGCCTATCGCCTGCGCTTTTGCGAAAGCTGCGACAACCAGATCCTGCGCGTCACCCTCAAGGTCAATCGCCCACGCGCCATGCGCGCTTCGGGCGTCGCGTTCGAGGGTGCGCGCTGGGAGCGTTCGACACAGATCCAGTTGCCCTCCAATCTCACCGCCAGGAGTGAATTATGGATGACGGTCGTGGGCAAGGACGGCGCGGTCCATCAGACGTCTTGGCCGATGGCCGCTGTCTCGCCTGCGACCGTCACCTGGTTCGCCAATCAGGAGCACACAAAGTGACAGCCGGAAGGAGATCACTCGCCTGTGGGCTGGCCGTCATCATCGGCGGCTTGTCGACGCCCGTACTGGCGCATGAACCGATCCTCAAATGTGTGTTGCTGGACCCGGCGACTGTCCGGTGTCGGGGAGGCTACGCCGAAGGGGAGACAGCACAGGGCGAGCGCCTTGAGGTGATTGATCATGCCGACAGGAGGCTGCTGGCCGGCAAACTGGGCAAGGATGGCACGCTGACCTTTGTGCGGCCCAAAGGCCCCTATTATGTCCTGTTCGACGTAGGGCCCGGCCATCAGGCGATCGTCGAACATGATGAGATCAGCCTGCCGAGGGCAAGCGACCGAGCCCGTTGGGTGAGGAAATGAGAGCATGACGGTCAATCGCAGCAGCGCGCGGGTGGCTCCTCTGGCCTATGATGCGTCGGACGATCCTGCCCGCCAGACGGGCCTCGTCGAGATGGGGGCGATATCAGCAGCGTCAGAATGGGGGGTATCGGGTCGCTATGCGGACCAGCCCATGAGCCTTCAGACGCGACTGTTCGGAATGGGCGGGGTTTGCTGCGTCGCCATGGTCATAGCCGCTGGCCTGTTTTTGTCCTGGCAGGTCTATACCGCAGCAAAGCCAACGCCAGCGCTCAGCGTGTTCGATATTGCTGCTCCCGCCGCACCGCCCGAACCACAGCGGCAGGTGTCCCCAGGCCCCGAACAGGTCCAGAAGGAAAAGGCGCAGCTGCAGCCCGATCGCCCCAGGATCGAGGTTCCCGAAATCGAGATCCCAAGCCAGAATCCGGTCACGCTGGTTGCGGCCAAGCCTGTCATCGATCCCGGCCCGCCGATCGAGAAGACCACGGCGCCGGAAACCAAGCCGGCACCGCCCGCGCAGAAGGCCAGCGATGCCAAACCCAGTTGGGAAGGCCTCGTGCTGGGCGCGCTCAACAAGGTGAAGCGCTATCCGCGGGAGGCGGTGTTCCGGCGCCAGCAGGGCGTGCCCTATATCCGCTTCGTCATGAACCGCGATGGCAAGGTCTTGTCTGTCCGGCTGGAGCGGTCCTCGGGCGTCCGCTCCCTCGACGACGAGGCTCTCAGCCTGCCCAAGCGGGCCTCGCCGTTGCCCAGACCGCCTGAAGAGGTGAAGGGCGACAGCATCGAACTGGTGGTCCCCGTAGAGTTTTTCATGTCCTGAAAACCCTCATTGGGCCTGAAAACCCTCATTGGGAGAGTGTCGCATTGACAACAATCGCCCGAGGATCGCCGCGTCGAACGGCGATGGCGCTCAAGCGCCGTTCGTTTATCGAACAGCGCGTCATCCGCATGCTGCGGGGAGACCAGACCGACGATCGAGCCCTGTTCCTCTATGAGGCGCAATTTGGTCGACTTCGTGATCTGGCGCACCGCGCAGGCATGCGGGTCAATGTGCCCGGCACTAGCTGGCTCGGCCGTGATGAGCTTTCGCTGTTGGCCTGGCTGGCGCAGGCGCAGCGGGTACTGAGCTATACGAAATCATTCCATCGCGACGCCATGCTTACGCTCACCGTGGTTCACTGCGCTGGCACTCTCAACGCGCTGGGTATTCAACTGCCGCCTCTCACCCTCCAGCATGCGTCGACGGTCGAGGAGACCGAATAACGTCCCGACCTCGCGCGGCGCAAACGTCGGCCATGAGGCGGTTCAGCAGCGCATCTCGGTCGTGGCGAGTAGGGAGGCCGATTCGGGCTCTCGGATCGCGTCCGCATCATCGAGATGCCGCTTAAGATTTTGCAGCATCCGATGGACCAGAAATTTATGCGCCGAACGAACCAGCGTCATGTAGGCCCGGCCGGATCTGATCCAGCAGCGGCAAGCATGCCACATGCTTCTTCGGCCGCGTTGGCAGCCGTGCCATCGCCTCGCGAAAATCGATGACCATGTCCCGGTAGACATCGGCGACATCGATGTCGCCGAATAGTTTGGCGAAACGACGGATCGAAACGCGCCATTCATCGCAACGCTTTCGCGCCGAAGCGGGCTGCTTGGCGGCCCAGTCCTCGTACACCCTTGCCGGAAGCTGCGCCTTTCCGCATCGCGGTCGTCGCATTGTGCCGTGAATGGATGAGCGGCTGCATCTATGGGTGGCGATAGGCAGGGTAGGGACTGCCCGCCAGAGGATGGCTATCACCGGACTGAAGACCCAATTCCTCCGTCATAGGGCATTTCAGATGGTCTGTTTCAGCCAGAGCGATCCCATCGCGTTCGTGAGAAATGGCTTTGTCCATACTGCCCAACTCGACGGACAGTCTGTTAGATAGCCATCGATCGTATCCGTGCCGGCAAGCGTGTCCCGTGCCTTGAGTCCAAGCTCGATCAGTTCGAACTTTTTCAGCCAGTCATGTTGGCGAGCAGTGCCCAGTCGTCGGGCTTCGCCGAGGTCGTCCGTGCAGAGTGACTGCTTGATTTCTGCCTTGCCGACCTACCCCCGATAATGGGGCGGTACGACCATGCGGAACCGATATTGCGAGGAGTTTTTGCGCCTTAAGGGGGAGAGCAATCGAGTGCTCATATGGACCGCCTAAATGGACCGCCTGACCTCGTGATATGGGCGTACCTGCCGGAGTTTCTCGCAAATCTGCGGAAAATCGCCGAAATGGTGACCCCTACGGGAATCGAACCCGTGTTTCAGCCGTGAGAGGGCCGCGTCCTAACCGCTAGACGAAGGGGCCGTATGTCGCATGGGCGACAGGCAGGGGCGTGCCTTTAGGCAGGGCTGGCGATGGCGTCAAGCGAAAGCAGCGAAAATTTCCGGCGACCTACGCTGACTGCAGCCCATAAAAAACCACCCCATGCGATGCACGGGGTGGCCAGGTTCAGGGAGGAGACGCCTCCAAGGGGGAGGCGCCCTATACGACGCGCCCGAAAGGGGGGCAGGCGCATCGCATGCAATAGAAATAGGGCAGGGCGCGGCTGCTTTCAAGAGCAAGCCCCGCCCTGTCCCGATATATTTGCGATTAACGGAGTTGATCGGACTTTAGGCGTCTGCTGGCACCGGTGCGGCCGGTACAGCGATCGGGCCCTTGCCCTGGCTGACCTGGCCTTCAAAGATCTCGCGCATCAGCTGCAGCGAGAAGAGATGGGCGTGGATCAGCGGCAGCAGGCCGTTCTGGTTGATCTTGCGCAGCTGGTCACCGCGCAGGTCGCGCAGCTTTTCCTCGTTCACCATGCGGAAGCCGCGATAGACGAAGGGCTGTTCGTTGTTCGGGGTTTGGATCGCGACTTCGCCGTCCATCAGCAGGTCCATCTCGGCCAGATCCTTCATGAACTGGCCGGTGCGGGCGGCTGCCTGCTCGAAATCCTCGCAGAACTTCAGGATGCCCTTGGTCACGTCGGTTGGCTGGCCATTTTCGAACAGGACCGGGCCGTCGCCTTCGGTGCCGATCGCCTTGCTGGTCGGATCGAAGCAGAGCGAGAGTTCGTCGCTGTCGGGACGCAGCTTGGCCAGCATCCAGGGGTAACGGCGGACATAGGCCGGGACATAGGCCGGGCCGCGCAGCTTGCCTTCGTCATCGACGAAGACGTTCACGCCTTCATTGAGGCCCATCAGCGCGAGCGGCACCGAATCCTGACCAGCCGAGAAGATGATCGGCACGAAGCGCTGGGCCGAGACGAATTCGTCGATGGTCAGCGGCACGGCATGCTGGGTTACCAGGAACGGAGCAGCATCGACCGGCTGGGTGCGATAATCGGCATGATCGACGGTGCTGAGCGGGATCAGGTCGTTGTAGAAGATGGGAAGGCTGTTCGCGGGCGCGCTGGCCATGATGTTGTTCCGTCCTGTTAGAAAGCGCGCAAGGCTTGCGTCGCTGATCCGAATATGGGTGTGACGGGATAATCGGAGCTATCCCGCTAGGCAATCGCTTTGTGGATATGCTGCATTCAACCCTCGTCGGGGCGAGGGATGAGCTTGTCGGGGTTCATGATACCGCCCGGATCGAAGGCTGTCTTTATCGCACGCAGGGCATGGATGCGGGCCGGGCTGGCGAGGCGTCCGAGTTCGGCGCGCTTCATCTGGCCGATGCCATGTTCGGCCGAGATGGAGCCGCCTGCGGCGACCACTGCGTCATGGACGAAGGCATTGATCGCCTGGCCCTGTGCGGCGATCCACGCCGGACCGTCGCTGGTGCCCCTGGGCGCGCGGACATGGAAATGGACATTGCCATCGCCGAGATGGCCGAAGGAGGAGGCGGTCGTGCCGGGGAAGGCGGCTTCGGCGGCGGCGGCGGCCTCGACCATGAAGGCGGGCATGCGCGGCACTGGCACGCTGATATCATATTGCAGCGCGGCTCCCTGTGCCTTTTCGGATTCCGACAGGGATTCGCGGATGCGCCAGAAGGCCTCTGCCTGCGCTTCGCTGGCGGCAATGGCGGCGTCGACGGCGATGCCGCGTTCCAGCGCCAGGCCGAGCGCACCTTCCAGCCGCTCGGTCGGACCGGGCTCGCGCATGTCGCCATGGTCGACCTCGATCAGCACATGCCAGGGCGTGCGGGTCTCGATCGGGCAGCGCGTGCCGGGAATATGGGACAGGACATGGCCAAGGCCATCGTCGGCAATCACCTCGAACCCCTCGACGCTGTCACCCAGTTCGCCTTCGACCAGACGCAGCAGGGCGAGGGCATCGGCGGGTGTCTGCACGCCGACCCAGCCAACCGCGCGGGCGGCGATGGCGGGCACCAGCCGCAGGGCGGCCGCGGTGATGACGCCCAGCGTGCCCTCCGCACCGATCAGCAACTGTTTGATGTCATAGCCGCGATTATCCTTCTTGAGCGCGTCCAGCCCGTCGAAGATGCTGCCGTCGGGCAGCACTGCCTCGATCCCCTCGACCAACGCGCGCATCGTGCCGTGGCGCAGCACCTGGGTACCGCCGGCATTGGTCGAAGTGAGGCCGCCGATCGTGGCCGATCCCTTGGCGCCCAGGCTGAGTGGAAAGCGACGGCCGGCGGCTTCGGCGGCGTCGTGCAGATTGGAAAGGATGACCCCGGCCTCACATACTGCCAGATTGTCGTCGGCCGACAGGCTGCGGATTTGGTTCATGCGGCGCAGCGAGAGGATCAGCGCCGATCCGTCGGCTGGCGGTGTCGCGCCGCCGACCATCGACGTGTTGCCGCCCTGGGGGACGAGGGCAATGCCCAGTTCCGCCGCCAGCGCAACGCAGTCGGCCACTTCGCGCGTCGTGGCCGGCGACAGGATCGCGCGGGCCTTTCCATGATAGCGGCCGCGCCAGTCGCTGACCCAGGGGGCGATATCGTCGGCATCGGTAATGACGCCCTTGGGGCCGAGCAGGGCGACGAAGCGATCGATGGCATCCTGTGCGATTATGGCTTGTTCTGTCATGGGACATGCTATGCCCCGGAATTCATCGACGGTTCAACCGTTGGCCGATAGCTTGCCACTCCCAAAAGGGGTTCCGCTTGGTTCATACCATCCTGATGCTGCTTGCAGCGCCTGCTGCCGACCCGGTGCAATGGGCGCAACTGACGATCGAGCAGCGCGTGATCATTCGTGTTCCGATGGCCAAGGGGCGGGCGCCGACGCGAGTCGTGCCCAAGAGCGACGAGCGCTGGGAAGAGAAGAAGGGGCCGCGCTGTGTGGCGCTGCGATCGATTCGCGGGGCCAGCATCGTGGTGTCCAACGGGGTCGACCTGATCCTGGCGGACAAGCATCGCTATCGCGCGCGGCTGGAGCGGGGATGTGATTCCGCCAGCTTCTATTCAGGCTTCTATGTCGAACCGGACGAGGATGGATCGCTCTGTTCGGGGCGGGACGAGTTGCAGGCGCGCAGTGGCGCAAGTTGCGGGATCGATAGCTTCAGGCGGCTGGTGGAAGCGGACGCCGAGGATTGATCGGCAGAAAAACGGCTGGTTTGCCCAGCATGTTGCGCGATTTCCTTGACAAGATGGCGATATTTTCGCAAGTCGCGCGCGATTTCCGTCGTGCGGACGCGCAGGACGGCCAACCTCCTGTCCCGGACATTTGAATGACTTTTGCCGATCTCGGCCTCTCCGACGAATTGCTCAAGGCCGTAACCGAGGCGGGTTACGACACGCCCACGCCGATCCAGGCGCAGGCGATCCCGCCGGTGCTGATGATGAAGGATATCATCGGCATCGCGCAGACGGGCACAGGCAAGACCGCCAGCTTCGTGCTGCCGATGATCGACATCCTGGCGCATGGCCGCGCCCGTGCGCTGATGCCACGCAGTCTGATCCTGGAGCCGACGCGCGAACTCGCCGCCCAGGTGGCCGAGAATTTCGAGAAATACGGCAAATATCACAAGCTCTCCATGGCGCTGCTGATCGGCGGCGTGCAGATGGGCGACCAGATCAAGGCGCTGGAAAAGGGCGTCGACGTTCTGATCGCGACGCCGGGCCGCCTGATGGACCTGTTCCAGCGTGGCAAGATCCTGCTCAACGGCTGCAACATGCTGGTGATCGACGAAGCCGACCGCATGCTCGACATGGGCTTCATCCCGGATATCGAGGAAATCTGCACCAAGCTGCCGGCGCAGCGCCAGACACTTCTCTTCTCTGCCACGATGCCGCCGGTCATCAAGAAGCTGGCCGATCGTTTCCTCGACAATCCCAAGTCGATCGAGGTGGCGCGCCCGGCAACGGCGTCGACCAACATCACCCAGCGACTGGTGAAGGTCGATTCGCGCAAGAAGCGTGAAGCGCTGCGGGCGATGCTGGAAGCAGAAGACGTGCAGAGCGCGGTGATCTTCTGCAACCGCAAGACCACGGTGCGCGAATTGAACAAGAGCCTGCAGCGTCACGGCTTCAAGTCGGGCGAGATCCATGGCGATATCGACCAGGCATCGCGCATCGCCGAACTGGAGCGGTTCCGCGATGGCAGCGTCAACATCCTGGTGGCGTCGGACGTCGCGGCGCGCGGCCTCGACATCAAGGGCGTCAGCCATGTCTTCAATTTCGACGCGCCCTGGCATCCCGATGACTATGTCCACCGCATCGGTCGTACCGGCCGCGCGGGCGCCAAGGGTGTCGCCTATACCTTCGTTGCGGCCGAGGATGCCGAGGCGATCGACAATATCCAGAAGCTGATCGGCACCAAGATCGATTATGTCGAAACGCCGGTCGCGGCTGCGCCTGCGCCGCGCGCGAAGGAAGAGCCGCGCAAGGCCGATCGCGAGGAGCGCGACAATGAGCGTTCCGGTGGCCGCGACGCGCGCCGCAAGCCCGAGCGCAAGGATGACCGGCGCAGCGACAAGCGGGATGATCGTCGTGACGACCGCCGCGACGCGCCGGCTGCACGGCCAGCGCCGCATAGCCGCCGTCAGGAACCCGATGATGGTCCGGACGATGGCTGGAACGGTCCGGTGCCCGAATTCCTGAACTTCGGTTTTGGCGGCTGAACGGCGCCACGCTGATTGAAAAAGCCCCCGCCACGCGCAAGCATGGCGGGGGCTTTTTGTTATGTGACCATGGCGGGGCCAGGGGAGAGATTGGCCATGACGGCAATTCCAGGTGTTGGCGCCTTCGCGATCGTGCCCAGCAATGACGTCGCCATTGCGCTGGCCTTCTGGGAAAGGCTGGGCTTCGCGCGGGTCGGCGGCGATCATCATTATCATATCATGGAAGGGTGGGGGTGTGAGGTGCATCTGGCCCAGGCCGGCGCACCGCCCTGGGACGTGCCGGCGCATAATCCTTTTGGCGTCTATCTGCGCACGCCCGATGTGGCGGCGATCGCGGCGCTGGTCGATGATCTGGTCATCCGGCCGGGCGGCATTTTGCGCCATCGCGAATGGGGGCTGTATGAGGTCGGGATCAACGGGCCGGATGGACTGCTGGTGCGGATCGGCTGGCCGTCCGAACTGATCGAGGGCGCCTGACGCTATAATAGTCCCTGCGCGCGCAGGCTGCTATGCCCCTGTGCGCCGATGATGATATGGTCATGGACGCTGATGCCCAGTCGCTTGCCGGCCTCGACGATCTGGCGGGTGATCTCGATATCCTGCTTGCTGGGCGACGGATCGCCCGACGGGTGGTTATGGACCAGGATCAGGGCTGCCGATCCCAGTTCCATGGCTCGCTTGATAACCTCACGCGTATATATGGCCGCCTGGTCGATCGATCCGTCGCCCATATTCTCGTCGCGGATCAGCATGTTGCGGCTGTTGAGATGCAGCACCCGCACGCGTTCGACATGGAGATAGGCCATGTCGGCGCGCAGATAGTCGAGCAGCGCCTGCCAACTGCCCAGCACCGGTCGTTCCGCCACATCGTTGCGCAGCATCCGCAGCGCGGTGGCCTGAACGATCTTGATCGCGGCGACGCTGGTGTCGCCCATGCCGGCCACCCGTGCGATTGCCTGCCAATCGGCCGCCATCAATCCGCCGATCCCGCCAAATTCGCGCAGCAGCAGCCGAGCCAGCGGCTTGGTGTCGCGGCGGGGGATGGCAAGGGCGAGCAGATATTCGATCAGTTCATGGTCGAGCAGCCCGTCGCCGCCTTCGGCCAGTCGCTGGCGCAGGCGGGCGCGATGACCGGCACCATCCTGGCTCGCGCGTTCGTCCTTTTCGGTCATGCTGGCGATCCCCCATTCCCCGGCAAATGAAGGCTAGGCTTTGCGGATTTCGTGGGCAAGGCTATTTCAGGGGTGGATATTTCCAATGGGTCGGACGTTATGGATGCGTTACGGACCTGAAGTGCGAGCGAAAGTCGGGGTTGGCCAGGCAGATGGAAGACGAGAACGGCGAAGCCGAAATTCGCCGGGGCTGGCTGCGCTGGCTGGGTGTCGGGACGGGTTCGCTCGGCCTGGTGCTGGTCGCGCTGTGGACGCAGCGCGCGCCGATCGCCGAGAATTTCGTCAATCGCGAACTCAACCGGCGCGGGGTTCAGGCCAATTATGACCTGACGCAGGTGGGCCTGCGCACCCAGCGGATCGAGAATGTCGTGCTGGGCGATCCGGCACGGCCGGACCTGACCGCCCGCTGGGTGGAGGTCGACATCGCCTTTTCCGGCGTGACGCCGCAGGTGGCGGCGGTTCGCGCCGGTGGTGTGCGGATGCGCGGCGCCTATCGCGACGGCGTGCTGACGCTGGGCGAACTGGACAAGTTTCGCGATCCTGATTCGGCCGCGCCCTTCGCCATGCCTGACCTGCTGCTTCATCTGCGCGACGCGCAGTTGCGGCTGGATACCGATGCGGGTGCGGTCGGCATGCAGATCGATGGCAATGGCAATCTGAAATCGGGTTTCCGCGGCAAGCTGGCCGCTGCCATGCCCAGGGCACGGATGGCCGGCTGTGGCGTGGCCAGGGCCAGCGCCTGGCTGGATGTGGCGATGGTGGACGGCCGGCCGCACCTGCGCGGGCCGATCAAGGGCGATGCGCTTGCCTGCGCGGACATGGCGATGGCTGCGCCGACGGCCGAGATCGATCTGTGGCTGGGCCAGGGGCTGGACCGCTGGAACGGATCGGCCAAGCTGGCGGGCGAGGCGCTCAAGGCGCAGGGCATGTTGCTGGCGGCCCCTGTCGGTCGGATTGAGTTCGACGGTTCGGCCCAGGCCATGGCCGGACGGGCGCGGATCGGCGCGCGCGCCTTTTCCGGTGCCGGCGTGCTGGCGGGGCCAACCGAACTGGCCGGTGACTGGACGCTGCGCGGCGGTGATGCGACCTTCAGCGGTGATCTGACCGCGCGGAACGGGCGGATGGCCGGGCGTGATCCGCTGGCGGCTTTGCGCACGTCGACGGCTGGCACGCCGGTGGCGCCGCTGGCCCTGCGGTTGGCGGATGCAGCCCGGCGGGCCGGGGCGGATAATCTGCTGCGGGCGCGGGTGGCGCTGGCGCAGAAGGGCGATGCCGGCAGTCTGGTCCTGACCGATACCGAATTTGCAGCGCGCAGCGGCGCGCAGGTGGCCGTGGCGCGCGATGGTCGGGTGACGCTGGCCTGGCCGGGCAAGGGCGGCGCAGCGATCGATTGGGCGCTGGACGGCGCGATCACGTCGCAGGGCGGCGGCTTGCCCAAGGCGGCGCTCCGACTGGCCCGCCGCGCCGGCGGCGGTTTTGGCGGGCAGCTGTTCATCGATCCCTATACGGCCGACGGCGCCCGGCTGGCGTTCGAGCCTGTCCGATTCGTTGCCGGGCCGAAGGGCGACACGCGCTTCACGACCGCGTTGCGGCTGGATGGGCCGCTGCCCGATGGGGCTGTTCGCGGTCTTGGCCTGCCGATCGATGGCCGGCTGGCGTCTAATGGCGCGATCGCGATCAACGAACATTGCGCGCCACTGACCCTGCTGGAAGCGCGCTATGGCAGCTTCGCGCTGGGGCAGACCCGGCAGACACTCTGCCCGCTGCCCAATTCGGCGCTCTTCGCCATGGGGCCGGGCGGTATGAAGGGCGGTGCGGAGCTTCGCAATGTCGCGCTGAACGGGCGAGGCGGTGACAGCCCGATGCGGCTCAAGGCGGACAATGCCCGTCTGATATTGGGCCAGACCGGTTTCACCCTGGGCAACGCCGATTTCGCCATCGGCCCGGAGGATGCGCCGGTGCGCCTGTCTGCGATGAGCGTCACCGGTGCGGCGACGAAGGATGGTTTTGCCGGCGACATCAAGGGCGCGGGCGGACGGATTGGCACCGTGCCACTGATCGTCGAACAGGGGGCGGGCGGCTGGGCCTTTGCCAAGGGGGCGCTGTCGCTCAAGGCGGCGATGCAGGTGCGCGATGCGCAGCCTTCAGTGCGCTTCAACCCGCTGTCCGTGCCTGACTTTGCCCTGGCGATGAAGGATAGCCGAATCACCGCGACCGGCACGCTGCAGGTGCCGGGCAAGGGCGCCACGGTGGCGCGCGCCGATATTGCGCACGACCTGGGCAGCGGGAAGGGGCATGCCGACCTGACCGTGCCGGACCTTGGCTTCGGGGCGGGATTGCAGCCGGAGGAACTGACGCCGTTGACGCTCGGCGTGATCGCCAATGTCGCTGGCCGCGTGACCGGCGAGGGGCATATTCGCTGGACCGGTTCCGATGTCAGCAGCGATGGCGTCTTCCGGACCGATCGGCTGAATCTGGCGGCGGCATTCGGCCCGGTCGAGGGACTGTCTGGCGAAATCCGCTTCTCCGACCTGCTCAACATGGTGACGCCGACCGGACAGGAGGCGCGAATCGCGCTGGTCAATCCGGGTGTCGAGGCACGCAATGGTACGGTGCGCTATCGCCTGGGTGCCGGGCAGAAGGTGCATATCGAGGGCGGCGGCTTTCCCTTTTCGGGCGGTGAACTGGTGCTTCTGCCCACGACCATGGACTTTGGTGCTGATGTCGACCGCTATCTGACCTTCAGGGTCATCGGCCTCGACGCTGGCGCCTTCATCCAGGCGATGGACCTCAAGAATGTGTCGGCGACCGGCACGTTCGACGGCATCATGCCGCTGATCTTCAATGCGCAGGGCGGGCGGGTTGCCGGCGGCGTGCTGGTCGCGCGGCAGCAGGGCATGGCACCGCTGATCATGCCCGAGGGGGTGCTGCCTAGCATCCCCTGTGATCCCACGCGCCAGTCCGGCGTGCTGTCCTATGTGGGGCCAGTGTCGAACGAACAAGTCGGAGTTATGGGCAAGGTCGCCTTCGACGCGCTGAAGGATCTGCAATATAAATGCCTCACCATCCTGATGGATGGCGCACTGGATGGCGAGATGGTGACCAATGTGGTGTTCAACGGCGTCAACCGGGGCCAATTGGGCGGCGTGCCGCGAGGGCTGGCCGGCAATTTCGTGGGCTTGCCCTTCATCTTCAATGTTCGCATTGCCGCGCCTTTCCGAGGGCTGATGCGCAACGCCCAATATTATACTGATCCGACGCAGGCGGTCCGTGACAGGGTGGCTGAGGAAACGCAGGAAAAGATGCGCGCGCAAAGCGCCCGCGATTTGCAATCAGGTCTTGCGGTTCAGCCTGTGGCAAGCGAGACTGTGCGAAATACGGAGCCGAAATGAAAAAGATAGAGATCATTATGGCGGGACTGACCGTCATGGCCCTGGGCGGATGCATTCAGGTCAAGGCGCCGGAAAAGCCGATCGAGATCAACCTCAACGTTAAGATCCAGCAGGAAGTCGTCGTAAAACTGGAAAAGGACGCGCAGGATCTGATCAACAATAACCCGGAGTTGTTCCCGCAATGACACGCAAGTTCATGCTGGCCGCCGCTGTGCTGGGCGGCCTAGTTCTGGCCGGCGCCGCGCAGGCCCAGGGTGGTGCGGCCGCCGCGATCGCCGCCGGCACGGTGGGCGAGCAGGCCGATGGCTATCTGGGTATCGCCGGCACGGTGGGCGCGGATGTACGGGCCGAGGTCGAATCGATCAACATCAAGCGCCGCGCCGTCTATACCGATCTGGCCGGCAAGCGCGGCGTGACGGTGCAGGATGTGGCGGCCGCAACCGGCTGTCAGACGCTCAGCAGCCGGGTGAAGCCGGGGCAGGTCTATCGCGTCGGCGGTGGTGCCTGGCAGACCAAGGGCGCCGGGGCGATCTCTTTGCCGGCCTATTGCGCCACCGCAGGCCAGTAAAACGCGCGTGGCTGGCGGACTTTGACCGCCAGTTCGTCTGGGCAGGATAATCTCCTGCCCAAGTATAGTTGACTATCCGTCATCCCCTTTCTAAACGGGCCGCGCCTTGACGGGTGCAGCCGCAAGCGCCATGCCGCCTGCCATTGGGTTTCAGCCTGATGGAAGGATTGGCAATGGTTGCGGGTGAATCCGGGCAGGACCCGGCGGGGGAAGATGCGCGGATTGCTTCACTGGAAGCGAGAATTGCGCAGGCGGAACATGCCGAGCAGGTCAGACAGGGGACGAAGGTGCAGCAGGCGGACGATGGTTCGCGTCTGGGCAACAGGGTTCTCGCAGAGCTGATCGGTGGTCTTGTCGGTGGTGCGTTGATCGGCTGGGTTCTCGACCGGCTGCTCGGCACATCCCCATGGCTCCTGCTTGTCTTCCTCGGTCTCGGGATCGTGGCGGCGTTCAGGAACATCATCAGATTGACGACGACGAAGCGTTCCGATCAATAGGGGCGCTTTTGTCTTAGTCCGAATATTAGACGGTACAGGGGTCCAAGTGGCAGAATCCGGCAAAATCGATCCGATGCATCAGTTTGCGATCGAACCGCTGTTCGGTACCGATCACCTGTCCATCGGCGGCTTCAACATCGCCTTCACCAACAGCGCGCTCTATATGGTCGCTGCTGCGGTGGTGCTGTGGATCTTCGTGATCGGCGGCATGAAGCGCGAACTGGTGCCCGGTCGTTGGCAGATGGCGGTCGAATATTTCACCGGCTTCATCAAGAACCTGCTGATCTCGAACGTGGGCGAGGGCGGCAAGAAGTACATTCCCTATGTCTTCTCGCTCTTCATGTTCATCCTGATGGCCAACCTTCTGGGCTTGCTGCCGCTGGGTCTGGTCGGGGTCCACCCCTTCACCTTCACCAGCCACTTCACCGCCACCGGCGTGCTGGCGATCATGAGCTTCTCGATCGTGCTGATCGTTGGCTTCTGGAAGCATGGGCTGCACTTCTTCTCCCTGTTCGTGCCGCACGGCACGCCCCTGCCGATGATCCCGGTCATTTTTCCGATCGAGCTGATCTCGTTCATGGTGCGTCCGTTCAGCCTGGGCCTGCGACTGTTCGTGGCGATGACCGCCGGACACGTGTTGCTCAAGGTGCTGGCCGGCTTCGTCATCAACAGCTCGAATGCTGGCCCCGGTTTCGGTCTGACCGTCGGTGCCGCCAGCTTCGTGCTGATGGTCGGTATCAGCGCACTCGAAGTGCTGGTCGCCGTGATCCAGGCCTATGTGTTTGCGCTGCTGACCTCGGTCTACATCAACGACGCCGAAAACCTGCACTGAGTTTTCGTACATTCTTCAACGCTTAATTGGTTTAGAAAAAGGAGTTTAGAACATGGACGCAGAAGCCGCAAAGCTGCTCGGTGCTGGCCTGGCCGCGATCGGTGCGGGCATTGCCGCCCTCGGTGTGGGCAACGTCTTCAGCTCGTTCCTCGAAGGCGCGCTGCGCAATCCGGGTGCCGCTGACGGCCAGCAGGGCCGCCTGTTCATCGGCTTCGCCGCCGCCGAACTTCTGGGTCTGCTGGCGTTCGTTATCGCCATGATCCTGGTCTTCGTGGCCTAAAGATCGACGGGGCGGGCAGCCTGGCTGCCTGCCCCTTGACGACCGCCCCCTTTTCGGACGGATAAAAATGCCTCAAATCGCGCAAATCGCCGATACCTATGCTTCCCAGATCTTCTGGCTGCTGCTGACGTTCGGCTTCGTCTTCTTCGTCATCGGCCGCGGCATGGTGCCCAAGGTGCAGGCGACGGCCGACGCGCGCGACGCGAAGATTTCGGGTGATCTCGATGCTGCCAAGGCAGCCTTCGCCCGCGCCGATGAAGCGGAAGCGGACTATCGCGTCCGTGATGCCGAAAGCCGCACCGCCGCCCAGGCGACGCTGGCCAAGGCGAAGGCGGATGCCGCCAAGGCTTCGGAAGCGAAGCTGGCCGCCGCCGATGCGGAGATCCAGGACAAGATCGGCGCTGCCGAAGCCCGGATCAAGACCGCCACGGATGCCGCCATGGCACAGATTGAAACCGTCGCCGCCGATGCGGCGCGCGACATGGTCGTCCGGATTTCCGGCGTGGAAGCGTCGGACGAAGCGGCCCGCAACGCAGTAAAGGCGGCACTGGCTCATGGCTGAGGCAGCAGTAGAGCATAGCGAGGCGCAGGCCCCGCACCTCAATCAGGCAATCCATGCCGAAGGCATGGAGCCGGTTGGCACCGTGGCGCATGAAGGCGTCGCGCCGCATACCGATCCCAAGGCGGTCGGCATGGACGCGACAGCCTGGGTCAGCCTGGCGATGGCGGTGTTCATCGTCATCCTGCTGATCAAGAAGGTGCCCAGCCTGATCGGCGGCGTGCTGGACGGCCGGATCGCCCAGATCAAGGAACAGCTGGCCGAAGCATCGAAGCTTCGTGCCGAAGCCGAAGCGCTCAAGGGCGAATATGAAGCCAAGCTGGCCGCTGCGGCTGGCGAAGCCGACGCCATGCGCAAGTCGGCCGAGCATGAAGCCGAAACGCTTCTGTCCGATGCCAAGGTGCAGGCTGCCGATCTGGTCGCCCGTCGCCAGAAGATGGCGGAAGACAAGATCGGTGCGGCTGAGCGCAGCGCACTGGCCGATATTCGTGCCAAGGCGGTGAAGGCCGCTACCGGCGCTGCCGCCGCCCTGATTGCCGAGGGCCATGATGCCAAGGCTGACAAGGCGCTGGTCGATGATGCGATCAAGGGTCTTGGCCCGGTCGCCTGATCGCAACAGGCAGAAATAGGAAAAGGGTCGGCACCGAAAGGCGTCGGCCCTTTTTGTTTGGGTTCAGGCTGGCGTGCTGTCCGTCCATTCGGATCGCAGCATCCGCATGATCGCGGTATCCCATCGCGCATCGCCGACCCGGACGGAGGACAGGCGGAAGCCTTCGGTCACGAAGCCCAGCCGCTCATAGCTGCGGATGGCGGGCCGGTTCCAGGCATAGACATTGAGTTCCAGCCGCTCGACGGCGTCGAAGGCAAAGGCGCTGGCGAGCGCAACACGCAGCATCGGCACCGCCAGACCCCGGCCCCGCGCATCGGGCGCGATCGCGACCCGGCCCAGCGTGGCATTGCCGTTGCGCCAGTCGAAGGCGATCTGGACATGGCCGACCAGTAGATCGCCGTCCTGCGCCATCCAGCACAGCCGTGCGGGCGGATCGCTGCGTCCTTCGTCCAGCATCGCCGTCATCTGCTCGTCGGACAGCGGGAAATGGACATAGGGCCCGCCCCACTGAACGACATCCGCGTCGCTGCCAAACCAGCCCGACAGGGTGGAGAAATGATCGGGGGTGAAGGGAAGGAGATGGACCATAAGGCGGTCATAGGCGCGCCAGCGTGCGGAGTGCCACGGCCGGTTGTCTGAAGGTGGCGCGGTCCGCGGATCAGACGAAGATGCTGTTCCAGTCCTGCTTCATGCTGACCAGGGTCAGGCCATAATCCGGGGCCTTGTCCAGCGCCTCGGCCAAGGGACTCAGGAAGAAATCCCGATCATAGGCAAATTCCCGAGCGGCATCGTCATGATGCAGCAGCAGCGCCAGCCGTGGCCCTGATCCGGTCTTCACATAGCGGAGCATGGCGAGGTCGCCGTCCGAATTGCCGAAGGCCAGGATCGGGCGACGGCCGATATGAAGGGCGATATTCTGCGCTTTCGCCTCGCGGTCGTCGAAACAGTGGAGTTCGGGCAGCTTGACAAGTTGCGCGACGCCATCACCGTCGATTTCGAACCGGGTGCGAAGGCTGGAGCCGATCACCTGTTCGGGCGGAATGCCATAGACGTCTTCGGCGAAGGCGCGCATCAGGTCGAGCCCGCCGCCCGAGACGATATAGGTCTTGAAATCATGGGCGCGCAGGAAATCCAGCAATTCGATCTGCGGGCGATAGACGCACCGGGTGAAGGGCCGGTCGAGCAGGGGATGATGTGCGGTGGCGAGCCAGTCGCGTGCAATCCTGTCAAATTCCTCTTCGGTCGCGCCCGCATGCTCACGGGCGGCAACCTCCAGCAGCCCTAGCTTCCCCAGCGCCTTCATGGCCGGCATGTCCTGTTCGACATAGGCCTTGAAAGGCTGTTGCTGCGCGAGTTCCGGTTCCTGTTCGATCAGCTTTGCGCGCAGCATGCGGCCGAACAGGAACTGGGTCTGAAGTGGCTGTTCCGCCCAGAGCGTGCCGTCATTGTCGAAGGTGGCGATGCGCTGCGGGGCGGGGACATGCTCCGGTCCCGAGCCTGTCACGCGGGCGACGAAATCCAGGATCGCGGCCTTGGCACGTCCGTCGTTCCAGGACGGCAGCAGATCGGACATGGCTGGCTCCTTCGCGCTTGGACGTCCGGTGATTGGACCGGGACGGGAAGCTGGGAGCAATCGGGGTTTCCCCCGGAAAGGGGCGGGCATGGCCCGCAGTCGGGGCGAATGGCGACTGACCATTCGCCCCTTTGCCTGGCGATCAGGCCGCCAGCGTGGCGTTGTCGATCACGAAGCGATATTTGACGTCGCTCTTCTGCATGCGGGCATAGGCGTCTTCGATGTCCTGGATGCGGATCATCTCAATGTCCGCAACGATGCCCTTTTCGGCGCAGAAATCGAGCATTTCCTGTGTCTCGGCGATGCCGCCGATCAGCGAGCCGGCGATGCTGCGGCGCTTGAAGATCAGCGCGCCGACATTGGGCGAGGGGTGGGCATGTTCGGGCACGCCGACAAGTGTCATCGTCCCGTCGCGCTTCAGCAATGTGGTGAAGGCGTCGAGATTATG
The DNA here is from genome assembly GCF_003950715.1 of Sphingomonas sp. S-NIH.Pt3_0716. NCBI lineage: Bacteria > Pseudomonadati > Pseudomonadota > Alphaproteobacteria > Sphingomonadales > Sphingomonadaceae > Sphingomonas > Sphingomonas sp. S-NIH.Pt3_0716. Next base: position 163,358 of record NZ_QLJK01000005.1, read on the forward strand.
GCTGGCCGCGACCGTGTTCAGGATGAAGTCGAAGCTGTTGGCATGGGCCTGCATCTCTTCGGCATTGCGCGAGACGACGACTTCGTCGGCGCCCAGGTCCAGTGCGTCCTGGCGCTTGGACTCCGAAGTGGTGAAGGCGACGACCTTGGCGCCCATGGCATGGGCCAGCTTGATGCCCATATGGCCCAGGCCGCCAATGCCGACGATGCCGACCTTCTGGCCGGGGCCGACCTTCCAGTGGCGCAGCGGCGACCAGGTGGTGATGCCCGCGCACAGCAGTGGCGCCACGGCGGCGAGCTGATCGGCGGGGTGGCTGATCTTCAGGACGAACTTGTCCTTCACCACGATATTCTGCGAATAGCCGCCCAGCGTGTGGCCCGGCGCGTCGTCGGTCTTGCCATTATAGGTTCCGACGAAGCCGCTCTCGCAATATTGCTCCAGCCCTTCGTCGCAGGAGGGACAGCCCTGGCAGCTGTCGACCATGCAGCCGACGCCGACCGTGTCGCCGACCTTGAAGGCGCTGACATGATCGCCAACGGCGGTCACATGACCGACGATCTCATGGCCGGGAACGCAGGGATAGAGGGTGCCGTCCCATTCGGAACGGACCTGGTGCAGGTCCGAATGGCAGACGCCGCAATAGGCGATATCGATCGCGACATCATGCGGACCGACGGCGCGGCGTTCGATGTCGAGGGCTTCGAGCGGCTTGTCGGCGGCGTTGGCGCCATAGGCTTTGGTGGCCATGGGGATGTCCCTTTGCTTGAGGTTCGCGGTATGCAGGGCAGATACGCCCCTCCGCTGCTATTCTTGGATGGGCACGGGCCGTGGGACGGCCTGTGCCTGTTTCATGTAGGAAGTCGACAGGCTGTTGATTAGGCCGGCTTTCGATAAAACAGCCATGAATGGCAATCATGAATGCCGGTGTTGGCCGCCCTTTGTTCCACACCGCCATTGCGATCCGCGTCGGTGCCGCTATCTCTGCGGCCATGTCGCAGCCGCAATCCCCCGACCGTTTCAACGAAGACAAGGCGACCTATACCGTCACCGGCAGCCAGCCCGATATCGATGCGGGCGTGGAGGCGATCCGCACGACGCTGAAGACCTTGCCGACCCGGCCCGGCGTCTATCGGATGCAGGATGCGCGCGGCGACGTTCTCTATGTCGGCAAGGCGCGGGCGCTGAAGAACCGGGTCGCCAATTATACCCAGGTCGATCGGCTGCCCAACCGGCTGCGGCGCATGGTGGCGCAGACCCGCAGCATGACGATCGTCACCACCAACAGCGAAGCCGAAGCGCTGCTACTGGAGGCGCAACTCATCAAGCGCTACCGCCCGCCCTATAATGTCCTGCTGCGCGACGACAAAAGCTTCCCCTTCATCCTGTTGCGCGAGGATCACGCCTTTCCCCGCGTGCAGAAGCATCGCGGCGCGCGCAAATATAAGGGGCGCTATTATGGCCCCTTCGCCAGCGCCGGATCGGTGACGCGGACGATCAATGCGCTGCAGAAGCTGTTCCTGCTGCGGTCCTGCACCGACAGCTTCTTCGCCAATCGTTCGCGGCCCTGCCTGTTGTATCAGATCAAGCGCTGCTCGGCGCCCTGCGTCGATCGCATCGACACGGCCGGCTATGCCGAACTGGTGCAGGACGCGCAGGATTTCCTTGGCGGCAAGTCGACCGCCGTGCAGCAGAAGCTGGGCGCGGCGATGGAGGCGGCGGCCGAGGCGCTGGATTTCGAACAGGCGGCGATGATCCGCGACCGGCTGAAGGCGCTGACCTTCATCCAGGGATCGCAGGCGATCAATGCCGAGGGGCTGGGCGACGCCGACATCTTCGCATTGGCGGAGAAGGGCGGATCGATGTGCATCCAGGCCTTCTTCATCCGCGGCGGCCAGAATTGGGGACATCGCAGCTTCTTCCCGGTCCACACCAATGATGTGGCGACCGAAGAGGTGCTGGAAAGCTTCATGGCGCAATTTTACGAGGAAGTGCCGCCGCCCAAGCTGATCCTGACCGACCGTGAGCCAGCCGAGTGCGAACTGATGGCGCTGGCGCTGAGTGAAAGGCTGGGCAGCAAGGTTCGGATCGAGGTGCCCCAGCGCGGCGAGCGCACGCGGCTCATCAAACAGGCGCAGCGCAACGCGGTGGAGGCGCTCGACCGGCGTCTGGCCGAGACCACGACTCAGGCCAAGATATTGGACGAGATGGTCGAGGCTTTCGGGCTGGACGGCGTGCCCGACCGGATCGAAATTTACGACAACAGCCATATCCAGGGAGCCCATGCGCTGGGGGCAATGGTGGTCGCCGGGCCGGAGGGCTTCCGCAAGAACGCCTATCGCAAGTTCAACATGAAGAACCCGGACATATCGAACGACGATTTCGCGATGATGCGCGAAATGTTCGAGCGGCGCTTTGGCCGGGCCGCGCGCGAAGACCCCGATCGCGACGGCGGCGAATGGCCGGACCTGGTGCTCATCGACGGCGGCAAGGGGCAGTTGTCGGCGGCGCGGGTGATGCTGGAGGATATGGGCATCGAGGATGTCTGCATGATCGGCATCGCCAAGGGGCCACATCATGGCCGCGACGGGCGCGAGGTTTTCCACCTGATGGATGGGCGGGAGGTGAGTTTCCCGATCAATCATCCGCTGCTCTTCTACATGCAGCGCCTGCGCGATGAAGCGCATCGCTTTGCCATCGGCGCGCATCGGGCGAAGCGCAGCAAGGCGATCACCGTGTCGTCGCTCGACGAGGTGCCGGGCATCGGCCCGGCCCGGAAAAAGGCGCTTTTGATGCATTTTGGCACGGCGCGGGCGGTGCGGGATGCGGCGCTGGAGGATCTGCAACGCGCACCCGGCGTGTCGAAGGCGGTGGCCCAGCAGGTCTATGATTATTTCCACGGCTGAAAAAATGTGACGATAACGCAATGATTTTTGTTGGCTCATAAGTGTCGCGTTAACAATTGCTGGCGATGTTTCCCCGGCCGATCGGCAGGGGAGACAAGAGTGGGGAACAGGTGGGGGCTTGCGGCTGCGCAATTGGCGACGGTCGGTTTTATGATGCTGGCGGGCGTTCTGGCGCCGCCGGCGCGGGGCGACATGCTCGCCATTCCCCTGACGACGGTCAGCAGCCATGGATTGGCGGCGGGGTTGATTGCGGTCGGCGCGATCCCGATCGGCAAGGGGCAGATCGATGGCGCTTTGGTGGTGCGGGGGGACCGCGACCGCCTGGCCTGGCCGATGCTGACGCGCGGCGTATTGCTGCTGGCGGCGCCCGATTTCCTCTGTGCCGGCAGGGGAGGGCGGGCATGAACGTCGAACGCCCGATGGAAAGCATCCGCTTGGCCGGTGCGCGCATGCTGATGTGGCTATTCTGGCTGAATGTGCCGGCACTGATGCTGATCGGATGGTGGCTGAAGGCACCCGATGCGGAAGTCGGCGCGCTGGCGGCTGCGCTGCTGGCGCTGCTTCCGACCATCATGGTGCGGCGGCGCGACATTGCGGCGCCGGCGCGCATGACGCTGGCGGTGACATCGGTGGCGATCCCGGCGCTCTATGTCTTCCTGCTGCGCGGCCATGACTGGCAGATGGACATGCATATGGGCTTTTTCGCGGCGCTGGCGGCGCAGACCGTGCTGCTCGATCGGCGGGCGCTGCTGGTCGCGGCCGGCGTGACCGCGCTCCACCATCTGATCCTCAACTATAGCTATCCCGCCTGGGTGTTCGCCAGCGAGGGCGATCTGCCTCGCGTGCTGGTGCATGCGCTGATCGTGGTGATCCAGACCCTGATGCTGTGGTGGATCGTGTCGCTGCTGACCCAGACCATTCGCCTGCAGACCGAGGAGCGGCAGCGGAGCGAAGGTCTGCGCAAGGAAGCCGATGCGGCGAAGGAGCGGGCCGAGGTAGCGCTGGCCGAACTGGAGCGGGCGCAGACGATTGCCACCCGACAGCGCGCGATCGAGGAAGCGGCGCGGCGGGCCGAAGAGGCAAGCGAGCGGCGTCGGTTGGTGGCCGATGCGCTGGAGGCGCGGCTGGGCGCGGTGGTCGGCGATCTGGGCCAACTGGCCGGGCAATTGTCGGCCAGCAAGCAATGGCTGTTCGACCTGCTCGATCGCACGACCCAGCGCTCGGCCGAGTTGCGTAAGGCGCATGCCCGCGCCGATGGCGATGTCCGCGCGGTGGCGCAGGACACGGAAAAGCTGGCCATTTCGATCAATGGCGTGGGCGGCAGCGCCAGCCACACCCGCGACAATGCGCTGCGCGGCGCGATGGCGACCCGTGCGCTGACGCCGGAGGTCGACATGCTGTCGGCGACGGTCGATTCTGCCAGTTCGATCGTCGCGCTGATTTCGCAGATCGCGGCGCAGAGCCGGACCCTGTCGCTCAATGCCGGGATCGAGGCGGCACGCAGCGGCAGCGAAGTGCGCGGCTTCGCCGTCGTGGCATCGGAAATGAAGAGCCTCGCCGCGCAGACGGCCGAGGCGACCCGCCAGATCGACATCTATCTGCAGGATATTCGCCGCGCGGCCGACAGCGTGTCGGGCGCGATCGATGTCGCGACCCAATCGGCCGATACCATCGACCGGTCGACCGCCGGCATCGTCGATGATGTGGCGGAACAGATACGCGCCACCGGCGAGATCGCCGCGGCGACCGAGGAGATGGCCCGCCACATCGCCGAAGCGGCGTCCCAGGCCGAAGCGCTGAGCCTGGCGCTGGCGGAGGCGCAATCGGCCATGGGTGAAACCGACGCGGCGGCGACGGCCTTGTCCAGTCGTTCGCAGGAATTGCAGGAAACGGTGCGTAACGTGCTGGAGGAACTGCGCGCCGCCTAGCGCTGGGGCGGGTCGCCGGGAAAATTCGCCTTCAGGAAATCGAGCACTAGCCTGGCGCGGGCGGGCAGGCGCTTCAGCGCGGGATGCACCGCCAAAATGTCGATCGGGTCGATCTGGCTGGCGGGGAGGGCATGCACAAGGCGCCCCGCCTCCAGATCCTCCGCCACCCGCACGGCGGGCAGCATCGCGATGCCGAGGCCGGCAAGCGCGGCGCGATGCACCGCTTCGCTATTGTCGCTGCGGAACGGGCCGCTGATCAACTGGTCGCGGCCGTCCACGGTCCATTTGGCGGGCAGGTCGCCATAGCCATAGGCGATGCAGCGATGGCCGGGCAGGTCGTCGGCGCTGGTTGGCAGGCCATGGCGCGCGACATAGTCGGGATGGGCGACCAGCATGCGGGGCAGGGCACCGAGCCGATGGACGACCAGCATATCGTCCCCGACCGGGCCGACGCGCAGCGCCAGATCGAGCCGGTCCTGGACCAGATCGCGCTGCCAGTCGGTCATCGCCATGTCGATCCGCAGGCCGGGATGCTGATCGCTCAGCAGGCTCAGCAGGCCGAGATAATAGAGGCCCAGCGCAGTGGTGACGCCGATCCGCACCGTGCCGCTGACATCGCCCTGGACCGGGCGCAATTCCTGTTCGGCCACTTCCAGCGCGTCGACCAGAGTACGGGCATGGACCAGCAACTGGTCGGCTTCGGGCGTCGGGACCAGCCGGCGCGTGGTGCGATGAAACAGTACGGTGCCAAAATGGGCTTCCACCTGATCGAGCCGTCGCGCTATGGTGGTGTGGCTCGCATGCATTTCGGCGGCGACGCGCGTGAAACTGGGCTTTTCGCATAGCCGTATGAAGGTGCGGATCGAAAGAAGCAGGTCGCTCATTTGAACATGTCCTGCACAGATATTGTGCCGGGAATCCCTATTGTGCGGAGAACGGAAAAGCCAGACCTAAGCGCCGGCGCAGGGACGCCAGTCAGACATTTAATGGAGACGAGAGGATGGCATCGGATCGTATCGGTCATGCAGGGTTTGCGGCAAAAAGACGCAGCGCGCAGGACGCAGCTGCCCTGATTGCCGACGGCATGACCGTGGGCATGAGCGGCTTCACCGGTTCGGGCTATCCCAAGGCAGTTCCTCTGGCGCTCGCCGACCGAATCACCTCCGCCCATTCGGCCGGCGATCCGTTCCGGGTGAAGGTGTGGACCGGCGCGTCGACCGGGCCGGAACTGGACGGTGCGCTCGCCAAGGCCGACGGCGTCGAATTTCGTCTTCCCTATAATAGCGATCCGATCGCCCGCGAGCGGATCAACCGCGGCGAGATGCAATATTTCGACATGCATCTGAGCCAGGTCGCGCCGATGGCGTGGCAGGGCTTTTTGGGCGAACTGGATGTCGCCGTGGTCGAAGTGACCGGCATCACGCCCGATGGCCTGCTGATTCCGTCCGCCTCGGTCGGCAACAACAAGACGTGGCTCGATCGCGCCAAGGGCATCATCCTGGAGGTCAATAGCTGGCAGAATGCTGCGCTCGAAGGGATGCACGACATTTATTACGGCACGGCGTTGCCGCCCAGCCGCGTGCCGATCCCGCTGACCCGCGCGGATGATCGCATCGGCGAGCCCTATTTTCGCGTCGATCCCGCCAAGGTACTGGCGGTGGTCGAAACCGACTCGCCCGATCGCAACGCGCCCTTCACCCCGCCCGATGACAGTGCGCGGGCGATCGCTGGCCATCTGCTCGAATTCCTCGGCCATGAAGTGAAGATGGGCCGCATTCCGGCGTCGCTGCTGCCGCTTCAGTCGGGCGTCGGCAATATCGCCAATGCCGTGCTGACGGGTCTGATCGACGCGCCGTTCGACAATATGGTCTCCTATACGGAGGTCATTCAGGACGGCATGCTCGACCTGCTGGAATCCGGCAAGCTGCGCATGGCGAGCGCCACCGCCTTCTCGCTCAGTCCCGAGGCGGCGGCGCGGCTCAATGCCGACATGGCCCGTTTCCGCAACAAGATGATCCTGCGCCCGCAGGAAATCAGCAACCATCCCGAACTGGTCCGTCGTCTGGGCTGCATCGCCATGAACGGCCTCATCGAGGCGGACATTTATGGCAATGTGAACTCAACCCATGTCATGGGATCGCGCATCCAGAACGGCATCGGTGGATCGGGCGACTTTGCTCGTAACGCCTATCTGTCGATCTTCATGACGCCCTCGACCGCCAAGCAGGGCAAGATTTCGGCGATCGTGCCGCATGCCAGCCATGTCGACCATATCAACCAGGATGTGCAGGTGATCGTCACCGAACAGGGGCTGGCCGACCTGCGCGGGTTGGCGCCGCGCCAGCGGGCCGAACTGATCATCAACAATTGCGCCCATCCCGATTATCGTCCGATGCTGAAGGATTATTTCAGGCGGGCGATGCAGGGCAGCTATGGCCTGCAGTCGCCGATGCTGCCGGCCGAGGCCTTCGCCTGGCACCAGCGCTTCATCGATACCGGCACGATGATGCCGGGCTGATCATCAATGGCCTGGTGCAGCCTGACCTGCGCCGGGCCACTGATCATTGCTGTTCGATTGCCGCTTTCCGACATATTCCCGCTGAGGGAACCGGGAGCCATGCCGTCCGCTTGACCTGCATCTTTGCAGCACGGACCCATCATGGAATTCCTGACGACTGACTTTCTCGACAAGCCCATCTGGATGTGGGCGCTCTTCCTGACCATCATCGTCGCGCTGCTGGCGCTGGATCTGGGCGTGCTGCATCGCAAGCGGCGCGAGATCGGCGTGCGGGAGAGCGTGAAGCTGGCGGGTTTCTACATTGCGATCGGCCTGGCCTTTGGCGGCTGGATCGCCTGGCAGATGGGGCAGGAGGCGGCGGTCGCCTATCTGACCGGCTTCGTCGTCGAAAAATCGCTGGCGCTCGACAATGTCTTCGTCATCGCGATGATCTTCTCCTTCTTCCAAGTGCCGCGCCGCTATCAGCATGAGGTGCTGTTCTGGGGCATCATCGGCGTCATCGTCCTGCGCGCGATCATGATCGGACTGGGCGCGGCGCTGGTCCAGAATGTCTCCTGGGCGCTCTATTTCTTCGCGGCGATCCTGATCTTTACCGGCATCCGCATGTTGTGGACGGTCGGCAAGGAACAGACGATGGAGGGCAACCGGCTGCTCGGTTTCCTGCGCCGTCACATGCGCGTGACCGACCGGGTGGAGGGCGACCATTTCTTCGTGCGCCAGCCGGCCGAGCCGGGTGGCAAGCCGTTGCTCCATGCGACGCCGCTGTTCCTGGCGCTGGTGATGATCGAGATTGCCGACGTCATCTTCGCGGTGGATTCTGTGCCGGCGATCTTCGCCATCACCACCGATCCCTTTCTGGTCTATACCTCCAACATCTTCGCGATCCTGGGCCTGCGCGCGCTCTATTTCGCGCTGGCGGCGGCGGTCCACCGCTTCCATTATCTCAAATATGCGCTGTCGGTGGTGCTGATCTTCATCGGCGCCAAGATCTTCCTGGCCGATGCGCTGGGGCTGGAGAAGATCCCGCCGGCCTTTTCCCTGCTGGTGACCGCCGGGGTGCTGGGCGCAGGTATCGGCCTGTCGCTGTGGCGCACCCGTGGCGAGGCGCAGCCGCAACATTAGATTTGGCACGGATGCCGGATCGTCGATAGGAAGGCGCCATGCCCGTCCTCATCACATCCGGGATCGTCTGCGCGCTGCGTGCCCATGGCGAACATGGCGCGGTCGCGCGGCTGCTGACGCCCGATCATGGGCTGGTCGCGGGCTATGTGCGCGGCGGGCGGTCGCGGGCGCTGCGCCCGGTGCTGCTGCCGGGCAATGCGGTGAAGGCCGAGTTCCGCGCCCGTACCGAAGATCAGCTCGCGAGCCTGACCGTCGAATTGGAGCATAGCCGCGCGCCTTTGCTGGGCGAGCCATTGCCGGCGGCAGCGATCGACTGGGCCTGCGCGCTGACGGCGGCCGCTTTGCCGGAGGGAACGCCCTATCCGACGCTCTACGAAGCGCTCGATGGCGTGCTTGGCGCGGTCGAGGCAGCGCCGGCGGCACGGGGCTGGGCGGCGGCTTTGGTTCGCTACGAATTGCTGTTGCTGGCGGAACTGGGGTTTGGCCTTGATCTGAGCCGCTGCGCCGCGACCGGCACCGCCGACGACCTGGCCTTTGTCAGCCCGCGCAGCGCGGCGGCGGTCAGCCGGGCCGGGGCGGAGGGCTATGAGGCGCGCCTGCTGCCGCTGCCGCCTTTCCTGTTGCAGGGCGGGGCGGGAGACTGGCCGCAGATCATGGATGGATTGCGGCTGACAGGCTTCTTCCTGGAACGGTCCGTGCTGACCGAAAGGCGGGCCGATGTGCTGGCCGCGCGCGAAAGACTGGTCGATCGGCTGAAAAGAGCGGTTGCGTAACGCGCGCAGTTTTTGCAAGGGCGGGCGCGCCGTTTCCGCATTCTCCGTTCGCCCGTCGGGCAGCGGCGGCCATTTTCTTTCGCGGAACCGTGGCGGCAGAGATTTAGAAAGAGGTTTCCCATGTTGATCGCCCTGTTCCCTGGAGATGGTATCGGCCCCGAGATCGTCGCGCAGGCGAAGCGCGTACTTGATGCGCTGGCGATCGACGGCCTCACCTATGAAGAGGGACTGGTCGGTGGTTCGGCCTACAAGGCGGTCGGCCATCCGCTGCCGCCCGAGACGCTGGACATCGCCAAGTGCGCCGACGCCATCCTGTTCGGCGCGGTCGGTGATCCCGACTGCGACTCGCTGGAACGCCATCTGCGTCCGGAACAGGCGATCCTGGGCTTGCGCAAGGAACTGGGCCTCTTCTCCAATCTTCGTCCGGCCAAGGTCTTCCCCGAACTGGCGCATGAAAGCGCGCTGAAGCCCGAAGTGGCCGGATCGATCGACCTGCTGATCGTGCGCGAGACCAATGGCGACGTCTATTTCGGCGAGAAGGGCATGCGCACCACCGCCGATGGCCTGCGCGAAGGCTATGACATCATGTCCTATAACGAAGCCGAAGTGCGCCGCATCGCCCATGCCGGCTTCCAGGCGGCGCGCGCCCGTCGCGGCAAGCTCTGCTCGGTCGACAAGGCCAATGTGCTGGAAACCAGCCAGCTGTGGCGCGACGTGGTGATCGAGGTGTCGGCCGAATATCCCGACGTCGCCCTGACCCACATGTATGTCGATAATGCCGCGATGCAGTTGGTCCGCAATCCCGGCCAGTTCGACGTCATCGTCACCGGCAACATGTTCGGCGATATCCTGTCGGATCAGGCGAGCATGTGCGTCGGCTCGATCGGCATGCTGGCGTCGGCGACGCTCAACGGCAGCGGTCAGGGCCTCTATGAACCGATCCACGGGTCCGCGCCCGACATTGCCGGCCAGGGCAAGGCCAATCCGCTGGCGACCATCCTGTCGGCGGCGATGATGCTGCGTTACTCGCTGAACCTGCCCGAGCCGGCCGACCGGATCGAGGCGGCGGTGGCCAAGGCACTGGCCGACGGTGCCCGTTCGCCGGATCTGGGCGGCACGATGAACACGGTGGAGATGGGCGACGCGGTCCTCGCGGCGCTCTGACGGGCCGCGGTTCATCGCATTTGCGTGACGCGAACGTAAAGTTTCTTCGTTTCCGGTCGATATGAACGGTGAATGGGGACGCAAATGCCGACTGAACTGATTGAAGACCATCATGTCCTGCGGGGCATGATGCGGGATTTTGCCAGCATGATGGACGATGACGTCCGTGATATGGCACTTCTGACCCGCTGGCGCATTCGCTTCGCCCAGCTGTTTCGCGACCATATGGGGCGTGAGGACATGCTGGCGCGGGGCTTGCGCCAGGGGCCGCTGGCGATGGAAGCCGAGCCGGTCGTGCATCAGCATGGCCGCACCATGGTGGCCCTGTTCCTGCGCTATAGCGACCATATCAAGCAATGGACCCCGGCCCAGATCGCGGCCGACTGGGGCAATTACAAGCGGGCGACGCTGGAGCTGCAGGATTCCCTCTATGACCATATGGAATGGGAGGAAGCGCATCTGCATCCGCTGATCGAGGGCAGGGTGCGCAGGGCCGCCTAGACCTTGATCGCTTCAGGCTGAATCTGCCTGAAGCGTGAATCAAGGTCTAGCATCCAAGAATAGAGCCTGATTCACGCTATCGGTGGAAGCGCAAGGCGCTTCCGCCTCAAACGATCAGGCTCTAGGGGGCCAATTCGCGCATATCGGTCCTGTCGGCTCTTACACGCGCCAGCTAGGCAGCGGCATGGACGACTTTTCCCTGCCCAGCCTTCGTGCCGCCGCCGCCATGGTTCATGACCAGGTGCCGCCGACCCCGCAATATGCCTGGCCGCTGCTGGCCGGGCGGATCGGCGTCGAAACCTGGGTCAAGCATGAGAACCACACGCCGACCGGCGCCTTCAAGGTGCGCGGCGCCATCACCTATATCGACTGGCTGCGTCGCACCCATCCCGAAGTGACGGGAATCATCACCGCGACCCGCGGCAATCATGGCCAGGCGCAGGTGCGCGCGGCCCGCGCCGCCGGTCTTCAGGCGACGATCGTCGTTCCCCACGGCAATGCGCTGGAAAAGAATGCGGCGATGCGCGCATTCGGCGCGACGCTGATCGAACACGGCCATGATTTCGACAGCGCCAAGGCGGAGGCGGTGCGGTTGGCCGCCGAGCAAGGTCTGTTCATGGTCCCGGCCTATCATGCGCAACTGGTGCGCGGCGTCGCCAGCTATGGGCTGGAACTGTTCGATGCGGTGCCGGACCTGGACACCGTCTATGTCCCCGTCGGTTGCGGATCGGGCCTGTGCGCCACGATCGCGGCGCGCGATGCGCTGGGCCTCAAGACCAAGGTCGTCGGCGTCGTGTCCGCCCATGTCGATGCGGCCAAGCGCTCGTTCGAGGCAGGGCAATTGCTCACCAGCCCGACTGCCTATACCTTTGCCGATGGCGTCGCCGTCTGCACCCCGGTCCAGGCCGCGCTCGACTATTTCGGGCCGCGCGCCGACCGTTTCGTCGGCGTCACCGATGACGAGGTGGCCGACGCCATCCGCATCTACTGGCAGGACACCCATAATCTGGCCGAGGGCGCCGGTGCGGTGGCGCTGGCCGCGCTGATCCAGGAAAAGGAGCAGATGCGCGGCAAGAAGGTTGCGGTTATCCTCTCGGGCGGTAATGGCGACATGAGCCAGATGGCACAGATATTGGGCGGCGAAACGCCGCGCGTCACGACGGATATGCGGAAGGCGATATGAAGCGGAAGAGCGGGCAGAACCCTGAGATCACCAAGAACTGGAAGCCGGCGACGCTGGCCATCCGGGGCGGCACCGCGCGCACCGAATATGGCGAGACGTCCGAGGCTTTGTTCCTGTCCAGCGGCTATTGCTACGACCGGGCCGAGGATGCCGCCGCGCGCTTCGCCGGTGAACAGCAGGGCATGACCTATAGCCGGCTGCAGAACCCGACCGTCGAGATGCTGGAGCAGCGCATCGCCCTGCTGGAAGGCGCCGAAGCCTGCCGCGCGACCGCGACCGGCATGGCGGCGATGACTGCTGCCCTGCTGTGCCAGCTGTCGGCCGGCGACCATGTCGTCGCGGCCAAGGCGGCCTTTGGCTCCTGCCGCTGGCTGGTCGACACGCTGCTGCCCAAGTTCGGCATCGTGACGACGACGATCGACGGCAGCGACGTTGCCGCCTGGGAAGCGGCGGTACAGCCCAATACCAAGGTCTTCTTCTTCGAGACGCCGGCCAACCCGACCATGGACGTGGTCGACATCGCTGCCGTCTGCGCGATCGCCAAGGCCCGCGGCATCACCACCGTCGTCGACAACGCTTTCGCCTCGCCCGCGCTGCAGCGGCCGATGGAGTTCGGCGCTGACGTGGTCGCCTATAGCGCGACCAAGATGATGGACGGGCAGGGCCGAGTGCTGGCCGGCGCCATCTGTGGCAGCCGCGACTGGATCGACAATGTGCTGCTGCCCTTCCACCGCAATACCGGCCCGACGCTGAGTGCGTTCAACGCCTGGGTGGTGTTGAAGGGGCTGGAGACGCTGGACCTGCGCATTCGCCGCCAGAGCGAGAATGCGCTCAAGGTTGCGCAATTCCTCGAAACCCGCCTGCCCAAGGTCAATTATCCGGGGCTGGAGAGCCATCCGCAGCATGCGCTGGCGATGCGGCAGATGGAAGCGGCCGGGCCGATCTTTTCCATCTACACCGGTGGTGGCCGGGCTGAGGCGCATGGCCTGCTCAACGCGCTGGAACTGGTCGACATCAGCAACAATATCGGCGACTCGCGCTCGCTGATGACCCATCCGGCATCCACCACCCATTTCGGCATGGCCGAAGAGGCGCGGCTGGAAGTCGGCATCACCGAGGATATGCTGCGCCTGAACGTCGGCCTGGAAGATCCGGACGATGTGATCGCGGACTTCGACCAGGCGCTCAAGACGATAGGGCGTTGACGGAACCGGGCAGGGAGGCGCATGCGGGAGATATGAACGCATTGTTCCCCCTGCACGCGACGACGCGGGACATCATCGTCCATGTCGCCGTGACTTTCCTGCCCGAACAGTCGGAGCCGGACCGGGGGCGCTGGTTCTGGGCCTATCATATCCGGATCGAAAATCAGGGCGAACAGCCGGTGCAACTGCTGAGCCGTCACTGGATCATCACCGATGGGCGGGGCATTCAGCAGGAATTGGAGGGTGAAGGCGTGATCGGGGAACAGCCGGTGGTGCAACCGGGCAAAAGCTATGACTATGTGTCGGGCTGCCCGCTCAACACGGCGACGGGGTCGATGCGCGGCGCCTATACGATGATCGGTTCCGATGGCGAGACGTTCGAGGTGACCATTCCCCATTTCGCGCTGATCGCGCCGGCGGTGGCCGAATGAAGCGGACCCATTTGCCGCTCAACGGCCTGCGCGTGCTGGATGCCGCGGCGCGTCACCTGTCCTTCACCCGCGCCGCCGACGAACTGGCGGTGACGCCGGCGGCGGTCGGCCAGCAGATCCGCGCGCTGGAGGATATGCTGGGCGTGGTGCTGTTTCGTCGCACGCCCAAGGGGCTGGAACTGACGCCCGAGACCGAGGCGGGGCTGGAAGCGCTGCGCGCCGGTTTCCTGGAGTTCGAGGAAGCGGTGCGGGCGATGCAGGCAGGCCAGTCCAGTTCGTCGCTGACGATCGCGGCACCGCGCGACATTACCGCCAAATGGCTGCAGCCGCGCCTGGCCGCTTATGCTGCGAGCCAGCCTGGCCTGACTTTCTCGCTGGTTGCCGCCGACGAGGCGCTGGACTTTACCGAGGCCAATCTGGATCTGGCGCTGCGCCTGACCGATGGCGCGGGCGAGCATGAGGGCATCAAGATCGGCGAAACCGCCTTCGTCACCGTGGAAGCGGCGGCAGGTGGGCCGGAGCAGCGGATCGAATGGCCCGGCTGCCCCTCGGGCGACCTGCCTGCCGCGATCCGGGTGGCGGATGCAGGGCTGGCGATCGAGGCGGCGGCGAACGGCTTTGGCCGGGCGAGCGTGCCGCTGCTGCTGGCGCAGGCGGATATCGAGAATGGACGGGTGCGCAAGGTGGGCGATGCCCTGCCGACAATGCTCAGCTACTGGCTGATCGCCCCGCTGCCGCAATGGCGCCAGAAGAAGGTCAAGGCGCTGGTCGAGGCGCTCACGGCCTGACCCGGCGGGGGCAGGAAAATAGGATTTGGTCCGCTTAACTTCGCATATTTTCCGCGCATTTTGACATTAAATGTCCAACTGGTGATGGATTGTTGCGAGCGTCGTCCATGTCCCATCGGGCATGTATAGAGGATCGGCGGCGTGTAGGACAGGCGCCGGACCGGGCGATCAGTCGGCGAGCAGGTTGAGCGCGCGCGTCATCAGCATGACGAAGCGGCCTTCGTCGACGCGGGCGACCGGATCGTTCCAGGCGCCGCTGACCGCGTAATATTGGCCGTCCTGCGCCTGCACCAGGAAGTTCATGGCAATGACGCCGGGTTCGCTGCCGCCCTTGTATCCGAAATAGCGCCAGCGTTTCGCGTTGGCGGGGGCGATGCCCGGATTGACCGCCATGATCGACAGGGCATCGCCACCGGTGCGGCGCAGCCAGTCGAGCTGGGCGATTTCCTCCTGCGGGCTGGCGAACCATTCGAGCGTATCGATCGCCACCGGATTTTCCGACACGGTGCCGACATCGACATGAGCGGCGGTCAGCCGGGTGGCGGCATCCCGCAACAGGGCGCGGCGATCGGCGATGGTCCCGGCCTCATAGCGGCGGCGCAATTCGGCATTGGCCGGCATCTTGAGGGCAAAGGCCTCTGCCGTGGTCAGCATCGGCAGGCTGCGGGGATCGGTGATGCCGAAGCGCTGGCGCATGGCGTCGACCTTGTCGCGGCCGAGGCCCAGCAGCAACGTGTCCGATGCGCTATTGTCGCTTTCGGCGATCATCGCGGTCGCCAGGCTGTGCAGCGTCATCGGCGCATGATCGGGCCATGCCATCAGCCGGCCGGAAAAGCTTTTCGGGCCGAGCGGGATGACATCGCTCCAGCGCCGCTCGCCGGCCTGCACCGCACGCGCCAGTTCGGCCAGCACGGTCAGCTTGAAGGAGGAGCCGGTGGCCATCGGCTGGTCGGGACGGTGCGACTGGAGCAGGACGGGACCGGCGTCGGTCAGCCGGGCGATGGCGAAGCTGCTGCGACCCGGCAGGGCGGCGATGTCGCGCAGCACTGTGGCCATGCTGTCATCGGCCTGGCGGCTGCCGATGATGCGTAGGCCGACGACGCGGTTGGGCGGATCGGGGGCGATCACCAGCGTGATGGCGACGATCGCCCGTTCGTAGCGGACCTCCATCTGCCCGGCGGTTGCGCTCTGCTGGGTGACGGCGCCAAGCGCGATCGGACGGCCATGCTGGCGGCGCAGGTCGGCGGCGAGCGCGCGCCAGCGGTCGACCGGGATCGCGTCGATGAAGACGGGGGAGAAGAAGTCGGCTTCGTTGCCGGGGCCGGCAAGGATGGTCACCAGTTGCGTGGCGCGCGCGCGAAAGGCAGGGGCAGGATCAGCCATGGCGCGGCCCGGCAGCAGCGCCATCCCGATGAGGACAAGCGCGGCCGCCAGCAGCCTCATGCGTCAATCGCTTCCTCATCGACCGCTGCCGCATTTTCCTGGATGAAGGCGAAGCGATGGGCTGGGTTGGTGCCCATCAGCCGCTCGACCAGATCGCGCACCTGCTGCCGATCCTCGATATCGTCGGGCAGGGTGATGCGGATCAGGCTGCGGGTCTTGGGGTCCATGGTGGTTTCGCGCAGCTGCATCGGGTTCATTTCGCCCAGCCCCTTGAAGCGGCTGATCTCGACCTTCTTGCCCTTGAACTCCTTGGCCAGCATCGCCTCGCGCTGGGCATCGTCCATCGCATAGAGGCTCTTGCCGCCGGCGGTCAGGCGATAGAGCGGCGGTTGCGCCAGATAGAGATGGCCGCGCCGTACCAGCTCGGGCATTTCCTGGAAGAAGAAGGTCATCAGCAGGGTGGCGATATGGGCGCCGTCGACATCGGCGTCGGTCATGATGACGATGCGTTCGTAGCGCAGATTGTCGGGGTTGCAATCCTTGCGCGTGCCGCAGCCCAACGCCAGGATCATGTCGGCAATTTCCTGGTTTGCCAATATCTTGGCGGTGTTTGCTGAGGCGACGTTGAGGATCTTGCCGCGCAGGGGCAGGATCGCCTGCGTCTTGCGGTCGCGGGCCTGCTTGGCCGATCCGCCTGCGGAATCACCTTCGACCAGAAAGATTTCAGCACCTTCCGGGTCATCGTTTGAACAATCCGTGAGCTTGCCGGGCAGGCGCAGCTTGCGCGCGCTGGTGGCGGTCTTGCGCTTGACCTCCTTTTCCTGCTTGCGCTTCAGCCGCTCGTCCATGCGGTCGATGACATAGGCGAGCAGCGCCTTGCCCCGGTCCATATGGTCGGTCAGGAAATGGTCGAAATGGTCGCGCACCGCATTTTCGACCAGGCGCGCGGCGTCGGGGCTGGTCAGGCGATCCTTGGTCTGGCTCTGGAACTGGGGATCGCGGATGAAGACCGACAGCATGATCTCCGATGACGTCATGATGTCATCGGCGGTGATGTCCTTCGCCTTCTTCTGCCCCACCAGTTCGCCAAAGGCACGGATGCCCTTGACCAACGCGGCGCGCAGGCCGTTTTCATGGGTGCCGCCATCGGGGGTCGGGATGGTGTTGCAATACCAGCTATAGCTGCCGTCGGACCAGAGCGGCCAGGCGACCGCCCATTCGACCCGGCCGGCTTCGCCCGGAAAATCCTGATTGCCCGAGAAGAATTGGGTGGTGGCGCATTCGCGGTCGCCCAGTTGCTCCTTCAGATGGTCGGCCAGGCCGCCGGGGAACTGGAACACCGCTTCGGGCGGGGTGTCGTCGCCGATCAGTTCGGGTGCGCATTTCCAGCGTATCTCGACCCCGGCGAACAGATAGGCCTTGGACCGGGCAAGGCGATAGAGCTTGGCCGGCTTGAACTTCTGCTCGCCGAAAATCTCGCTGTCGGGGATGAAGCTGACCGCGGTGCCGCGCCGGTTGGGGGCGGCGCCGACCTTTTCCAGGCCGCTGGTGGGCAGGCCCTGGCTGAAGCTCTGGCGGAACAGTTCCTTGTTGCGCGCGACCTCGATCACCGTCTTGATCGACAGGGCGTTGACGACGCTGATGCCGACGCCATGCAGGCCGCCCGAGGTGGCATAGGCCTTGCCCTCGAACTTGCCGCCCGAATGGAGCGTGGTGAGGATGACTTCCAGCGCCGACTTGCCGGGGAATTTCGGGTGGTCGTCCACCGGAATGCCGCGACCATTGTCAGTGATGGTCAGCTTGTTGCCCGGTTCCAGGCTGATCTCGATCCGGGTGGCGTGACCGGCGACGGCTTCGTCCATGCTGTTGTCGAGCACTTCGGAGGCGAGATGGTGGAAGGCGCGCTCGTCGATGCCGCCAATATACATGCCCGGACGGCGCCGGACCGGCTCCAGCCCTTCGAGCACTTCGATGGTGGAGGCGTCATAGCCCGGAGAGGTGGTGGACTGGGCGGAGGCGAACAGGTCTTCGGACATTCCGCCAAGCTATAGGCAGCCGGGCGTCGGGCGCAAGCGCTGCGCGCACGCGATCGTCAGCAATCAATTGTTACAAGATGCTGTGCAACAAATCCGCCGACCGACCCGTTGCCTCCATCAGGGTATATTCCCAAGGTCAGGCTGGAGAAATTCATGACATTCAAGCATTTTGCGCCGATCGGCGCCACGCTGGCGCTCGCCCTGGCGACGCCGGCAATGGCGCAGGACGACAGCGGCAAGGTTGACTGGACCGGCCCCTATGTCGGCGGCTCCTTCGGCTATAACTGGTCGAAGGGCGATGGTGGCGAGCATCTGCGCTTCGACACGGACGGGGACGGCAATTATGATAATGTCGTCACCACGGCGGCGGGGGCCAACGCCTTTTCGCCCGGCACGTGCGGCGGTTCGGCTCGGGGGGCGACGCCGGCCAGCGGCTGCAATGGTGACAAGGATGCGATCGGCTGGATGGGCCATGTCGGCTATGACCGGCAGTTCGGCAATATCGTCGCGGGCATCGTCGGCGAAGCGGGCAAGGCCTATGTCAGCGACAGCGTGACCGAATATTCGACCACGCCGGCCAGCTATACCATGACCCGGCGGATCGGCTGGAACGCCAATCTGCGCGCGCGGCTGGGCTATACCACCGATGGCGGGTTCATGCCCTATATCACCGGCGGTCTGGCCTATGCGAAGGTGAAGAATCATTTCGACACCAGCAACACCGCCAACAGCTTCACCGAATATGATCGCAAGGAAGATGCCTGGGGCTACACCATGGGCGGCGGTGTCGAAGCCAAGGTTGCGCAGAATTTCTCGATCGGCGCCCGCTATCTTTGGACCCGTTATAACACGGGCGACTATCGCGTCGATGTAGGGCAGGGCAGCGCGCCCGCGACCAACCCCTTCATCATCACGCCATCCGGCGGCACCAGCATCAACCGTGGCGACAAGTTCGACAATCAGAGCCTGATGGCGACCGCCAGCTTCCGCTTCTGATCCGCTGCCATGAAGGGGCCGGGGCGATGTTCCGGCCCTTTCCTCTTGTGATCTTTACCTGATCCCGCGCCCGACATAGCTTCCCGCCGACAAGATAAGGCGGGAGGTCGAGAATATGGCGGCAGGTTTCAACCCCGATGCGGCGACCGCCGCCTATCTGGCGACGCTGTCGCCGGCCCAGCATGAACGGGCGATCGCCTATACCCAGGGCGGGCATTGGCTGTTGCTGTGGGGCATGCTGGTGACGCTGGTCGCCATGGCGCTGATCTGGCGCAGCGGCCTGCTGGTGCGGCTGGGGCGGCGGGTGCATGTGCGGCGCCCCAATCTGGCGGTGTTCCTGTCCGCCTTGCTCTTCTTCCTGCTCGACTGGCTGATCGAACTGCCCTGGTCCATCTATGCCAATTGGGGACGCGAGCGCAGCTATGGGCTGACCAGCCAGGGTTTTGGCGGCTGGCTGGGCGAGGACATATTGTCGACTGCAATCAGCTTGCCGTTGCTGGCGCTGCTGGCGGTCGCCATCTATGCGCTGATGCGCCGCACGCCGCGCTGGTGGTGGGCCTGGTCGGGGCTGGTGGTCGTGCTGGGCATCATCCTGATGGTGGTGATCGCGCCGGTGGCGATCGAGCCACTGTTCAATAAATATACGCCCGCGCCCGCCGGGCCGACCCGCGATGCGGTGGTCGAACTGGCGCATCGTGCCGGCGTGCCGGGCGACAAAATCTATATCTATGACGGGGCGAAGCAGTCGGAACGCTATACCGCCAATGTCTCCGGCCTGTTCGGCACGGCGCGGGTAGCGATGAGTGATGTCATGTTCAAGCGTGGCGCCGACCTGGCCGAGGTGCGCGGCGTCGTAGGCCATGAAATGGGCCATTATGCCGAACATCATGTGCTGTGGCTGGCGGGCGGCATGAGCCTGCTGGCGATGCTGCTCTTCTTCCTGGTCGACCGGCTCTATCCGGTGGCGGCGCGCTGGTTCGGCGCGGGCAGCGCGATCAGCGATCCGGCGCATATGCCGGTCGCCTGGGCGGTGGCGGCAGTGGTCGGGATATTCCTGGTGCCGCTGATGAACAGCATCAGCCGCTATGACGAGAATGCTGCCGACCGTTTCTCGCTCAAGGTCGCGCATGAGCCCGATGGCCTTGCCAAGGCGCTGGTCAAGACGATCGAATATCGCGCTTCATCGCCCTCGCGGCTGGAGGAAATCCTGTTCTACGACCATCCCAGCGTCGAACGGCGCATCCATGCCGCGATGGTCTGGAAGGCGGAAAATCCGCAACTGGTCAGCAAATAGGGGGCAAAAGAAAAGGCCGCCCGGTGGGGCGGCCTTCCTTATCTGGTTTGGCTCAGCGAACCCGCGGGCCGCCAAAGGGTAGCGGCGGGGGCGGGCGGCGCGTGCCGCGCGGCAGCTGTGCCTGATAGGCGCGGCCGCAATGTTCCACGCAATAGGGGAAGCCAGGGTTCACCGCTTCGCCGCAGAAATGGAAGTCCGGCTCGCCCGGATGGCCCATCGGCCACTTGCAGATCCGCTCGGTCAGGTCGAGCAGGCTCGTCTTGCCGGCAATTTCGGCGCTCGGCTTGGCGGGCACCAGACGGCGCGGCGGCGCCGGCGGGATCGGTGCCTGCTGGTCACCGGGGCCCTGGCGCAGGAAGCCGCCGGGGCCGACCGACACGATGCGCGGCTGCGGCGCGGCAGGCGCGTCGCTGGGGGCAGCGGCAGCAGCCGGTGCGGCAGGCGCAGCCGGTGCGGCGACCGGGGCCGGACGCGGCGGCGGCGGCGGGGCGGCCACGGGCGCGGCGGCGCGGGGCGCTTCGGCTTCCGGGGCAGGGGCTGCCGGCTTGCGGGCGGGCGCGGCCTTCTTGGGCGCCTCGTTGGCCTTCACCGGGGACGGGCGCGACTGCAGGCCAAGGCGATGCGCCTTGCCGATCACCGCGTTACGGCTGACGCCGCCCAGTTCGTCCGCGATCTGGCTCGCGGTCAGGCCCTTTTCCCACATCGCCTTGAGCTGGTCGATACGTTCGTCGGTCCAGGACAATGAAAACTCCTCACAATCTGTGCTATGCGCCCTATATGGGGCATGCAGGCGCGACTTCCAACCGCGCAGAACGCCCTTGCGGCATAACGGACCAGCCGATAGTCGATCCCATCATGAACGACCAGCCCAAAATTGCAGCCGCCCATCCCGCACCCGTTCCCTTCCATGAACCGGGGGAGTTGGTGATCCGCAACGTCAATTGGGCCGGCATGCGCGCGCTCTACCGCAAGGAAGTGCGGCGCTTCATGAAGGTGCAACTCCAGACGATCTGGGCGCCGGCCGTTACCACGCTGATGTTCCTGGTGATTTTCACCATCGCGCTGGGCGGGGCGAACCGCCAGGTGCTGGGCGTGCCCTTTGCCGATTTCATCGCGCCGGGCCTGATGATGATGGGCATGATGAACAATGCCTTCGCCAACAGCAGCTTCTCGCTGCTAGCGGGCAAGATGCAGGGGACGCTGATCGACTATCTGATGCCGCCGCTGTCGGTGGGCGAACTGCTGCTGGCGCTGGTCGGCGCGGCGGTGACGCGCGCGGTAGCGGTCGGTCTGGCGCTGTGGGGTGCGATGGCGCTTTGGCCCGGCGTGCATGTGACGCCGACGCATCTGTGGGCAGTGATCTGGTTCGGCCTGATGGGCGCCAGCCTGACCGCGTTCATCGGCGTGATGACGTCGATCTGGGCAGAAAAATTCGATCATGCCGCCGCCATCACCAATTTCGTGATCGGGCCGATGACCCTGTTGTCGGGCACCTTCTATTCGATCGACCGCCTGTCGCCGCTCTTCCGGGCGATCAGCCACGCCAACCCCTTCTTCTACGCCATTTCCGGTTTCCGCTATGGCTTCGTCGCGGCGGCGGACGGCAATGTGCTGGTCGGAAGCGTCGTGCTGCTGGCGCTCAATGCCGGGCTGGCGGTGCTCTGCTATGTGCTGCTGCGCAAGGGCTGGAAGCTCAAGGCCTGACGGCGTCAGGTCAGGGCCGCAAAGATCGGCACGGCCAGCATCGCGCCCAGGATCAGCATGGCTGCCAGCAGCCAGTGGCGCAGTCGGGGGAGGGCGCTGACGCCCTCCTCTTCCCATGGCCACATTAGGCCGCGCTGCCCTTTCCACCCACGCGGGTGACGGTGAAGCCGGCGGCTTCCGCTTCCGCGACCGGATAGATGTTGCGCAGGTCGACCAGCACCGGCGCGCTCATCGAACCGGCCAGGCGCTTGAGATCCAGCGCGCGGAAGGCGTCCCATTCGGTCACCAGCACCAGCGCGTCGGCGCCGGACGCGGCCTCATAGGCCGAACCGGCCATGGTGACGCCGGGCATCATCGGCGCGGCGACGTCCATGCCCTCGGGATCATAGGCGACGACCTTCGCGCCAGCATCCTCCAGCGCCTGCACGATCGCCAGGCTGGGCGCGTCGCGCATGTCGTCGGTATTGGGCTTGAAGGTGACGCCCAGCAGGGCGACGGTCTTGCCGCGCGCTTCACCGCCCAGCGCCTTCACGATCTTGCGGCCCATGGCGCGTTTGCGCAGGTCGTTCACCTGCACCACGGTTTCGACGATGCGGATCGGCGCGTCGTAATCCTGCCCGGTCTTGACCAGGGCCAGCGTATCCTTGGGGAAGCAGGAGCCGCCATAGCCCGGACCGGCATGCAGGAACTTGCTGCCGATCCGCTTGTCGAGGCCGATGCCGCGCGACACGTCCTGCACTTCGGCGCCGACCGCCTCGCACAGGTCCGCCATCTCGTTGATGAAGGTGATCTTGGTCGCCAGGAAGGCGTTGGCGGCATATTTGATCAGTTCGGCCGTGCGACGGCCGGTGAACATCAGCGGCGCCTGGTTGAGGTTCAGCGGGCGATAGACCTGGCTCATCACCGAAATGGCGCGTTCCGATCCAGTGGTGCCCACGACGACGCGGTCGGGACGCTTGAAGTCGCCGATCGCGGCGCCTTCGCGCAGGAATTCGGGGTTCGACACGACCTGGATGTCGAGGTCCGGGCGCAGTTCGCGCGCGATCCGCTCGACCTCGTCGCCGGTGCCGACCGGCACGGTCGACTTGGTGACGATGACCGCCGGGCCATCCAGGGATTCGACGATCTCCTTGGCGGCGGCATAGACATAGCTGAGGTCGGCATGGCCATCGCCGCGCCGCGAGGGCGTGCCGACGGCGATGAAGATGGCGTCGGCGCCCTTCACGCCTTCGGGCAGGTCGGTGGTGAAGGTCAGGCGACCGGCGGCGGCGTTGGTGCCGACCAGCTGGTCGAGGCCGGGTTCGTAGATCGGCATCGTGCCGGCCTCGATCGCGGCGATCTTGCCCGCATCCTTGTCGACGCAGACGACATCATGGCCGAAATCCGCAAAGCAGGCCCCGGAGACGAGGCCGACATAGCCGGTGCCGATCATGGTGATTTTCATGAGTTGGTGGAACTCCAAACGGGAAGTGATTGGTTTGAGGCTCTAGCATAGTCATAACGCAATACAATTCGCGCCTTTGCGTAATTACCATGCTACCGTTTAGCGGCTGGTTACCCTTTTTTGCCAGGGAAGGCGCATCCGAACGAAAGGGCACAGAGTGAAAGTAGCGCTGGTATTTGGGACACGGCCGGAAGCGATCAAGCTGTTTCCGGTGATCCACGCGCTCAAGGCGCGTGCCGATATCGACACCCGCGTGATCGTGACGGCGCAGCATCGCGGCCTGCTGGACCAGGTGCTGGAGATTGCCGGCATCGTGCCCGACATTGATCTGGACGTCATGACGCCCAACCAGACACTGGACGGGCTGACCGCCAAGCTGATCGTCGCGCTGGGCGAGGCGTTCGACGCGGAAAAGCCCGACCGGGTGGTGGTGCATGGCGACACGCTGACGACGATGGTGGCGAGCCTGGCGGCCTATTATCGCAAGATCCCGGTCGCCCATGTCGAGGCCGGCCTGCGCAGTGGCGACATCCATCATCCTTGGCCCGAGGAGGTCAATCGCCGCGTCGTGGCGTGCATTGCCGACATGAACTTCGCGCCGACCCAGGCGGCGGCCGATGCGCTGCTGCGGGAAAATCGCGATGCGGCCGGCATTCATGTCACGGGGAATACCGTGATCGACGCGCTGCTGGCGACGGTCGATCGGGTCCATGGCGAACCGGCGCTGGCCAGCGGCCTCGACGATCTGTCTACTCGCTTCGCCGGCAAGCGGATCGTGGCCGTCACCAGCCACCGGCGCGAGAATTTCGGCGGCGGGATGGAGGCGATCGCGCGCTCCATCGCCGATATCGCTGCGCGGCCCGATGTCGCGGTGATCTTCCCCGTCCATCCCAATCCCAATGTCCGTCCGGTCATGGATGCGGTGTTGGGCGAGCTGCCCAATGTCGCGATGATCGAACCGCTCGACTATCCCCATTTCGTCCGCCTGCTCGACCTGTGCCATCTGGTGCTGACCGACAGCGGCGGCGTGCAGGAAGAGGCGCCCTCGCTTGGCAAGCCGGTGCTGGTGATGCGCGAGACCACCGAACGGCCCGAAGGGGTGCAGGCCGGCACGGCGAAGCTGGTCGGCGCCGACCGGGACCGGATCGTGCGCGAGGTGCTGGCGCTGCTCGACGATGATGCCGCCTATCAGGCGATGGCCCGTGCCCATAACCCGTTCGGCGACGGCAAGGCGGCCGAGCGGATTGCCGATATCATTGCAGGAAAGGCCGGCGCGGCGCATCTTGCCGCCTGACATTACCCAAATCTTCAACATTTCCGGGCAATGTCGCTCCGAATTTTGGTGAATGAAGGATTATCTCCCCCATGCCCGTCGACAGCAAGCAGAAGGTTTCCGTCATTGGCCTGGGCTATATCGGCCTGCCGACTGCGGCGCTGATCGCGCGCGGCGGCGCGCAGGTCGTCGGTGTCGATGTCAGCGCCCATGTGGTCGAGACGGTCAATTCGGGCCGGGTCCATATTGAGGAAGTCGATCTGGACGGCCTGGTGCAGGGCGTGGTGGCACGCGGCAATCTGCGCGCGTCGCTCAGCGTCGAGGCCAGCGACGTCTTCATCATCGCGGTGCCGACCCCGGTGGCCGAGGACCGCGCGCCCGACATCTCCTATGTGCTGCAGGCGGCGCGGACCGTCGCGCCGGTGCTGAAGAACGGCGATACGGTGATCCTGGAATCCACCTCGCCGGTCGGCACGACCGAGGCGATGCGAGACCTGATCGCCGAGCTGCGCCCCGACCTCAGGATGCCGGCGCCCGGCGTGGCGGGTGACATCGCCATCGCCTATTGCCCCGAGCGGGTGCTGCCCGGCCGCATCCTGGTCGAGCTGATCGACAATGATCGCTGCATCGGCGGCATCACGCCGCGTTGCGCGCGCAAGGCGCTGGGCTTCTATCGCCAGTTCGTGCGCGGCGCCTGCATCACCACCACGGCGCGGGCGGCCGAGATGGTGAAGCTGGTGGAAAACAGCTTCCGCGACGTCAACATCGCCTTCGCCAATGAATTGTCGGTGATCGCCGACCGTATGGACATCGACGTGTGGGAGGTGATCCGCCTGGCCAACCGCCATCCGCGCGTCAACATATTGCAGCCGGGGCCGGGCGTTGGCGGTCATTGCATCGCCGTCGATCCCTGGTTCATCGTCCATGGCGACCCGGAAAATGCCCGCATCATCCGCACCGCGCGCGAAGTGAATGACGGCAAGACCGACTATGTCGTGGCCAAATCGTCGGACATGATCGACGCCTTTGCCGGCGAGGATGTTGCCTGCCTCGGCCTCGCCTTCAAGCCGAACATCGACGATTTCCGCGAAAGCCCGGCGGTCAAGGTCGCCAGCCGGCTCGCCCGCCGCTACGGCAAGCGGGTCAAGCTCGTCGAACCCTATGCCCAGGATCTGCCGATGGAGTTCGCCGGCACCGGTGCCGAACTGATCGATCTCGATACGGCTCTGGAACAATGCGGCGTGTTCATCATTCTTGTCGATCATGACATGTTCAAATCCGTTCCCGTCGACGAACGTGCCGGCAAGGCCGTCTATGATACGCGCGGCATCTGGCCCGACCAGCCGCGCCGTCAGCCCGAGCCGGCCGCGCAGCGCATCGCGGTCTGATCGTCGGCCGGGCGGTTCGTCCTGCCCCCCGCGCGGTTGCCATGACGGTGCCGCGTCGCTAACCCCCGAGCCGAGCGGCCCTTTTGCGGGCCGCACCCGGTTCGCAATGGGGTGTTGATGCGCATGAAGCGCCAGATTTTGGGGCACTATGGCAAGGGCATGAAGGGCGGCGCCGTCGCGGCAGCGGCGATGTTGCTCGCCGGCTGCTCGACCGTGGAGGATGCTCCGCGCGGCGAAGCTGCCTATGCGTTGATGCCTGCGCCCGCCGCGGTGGGCCGCGACTATGTCATCAGTCCCGACGATGTGCTGCGTATCCAGGTCTATCACGAGCCCGACCTGTCGCTGGAGGATGCGCGGGTCAGCGCGGCCGGCATGGTCCGCATGCCGCTGGTCGGCGATGTGTCGATCGGCGGGCTGACCGCCGGCGAGGCGTCGGACGTGATCGCCGGCCGGCTGGGCGAACGCTATCTGGTGTCGCCGCAGGTCACGGTGTTCGTGAAGCAGGCGGTCGGCCGCCGCATCACCGTCGATGGCGAGGTGCGCGAGCCCGGCCTGTTCCCGATCGAAGGACGGATCGGCCTCATCCAGGCGGTGGCGCTGGCCCATGGCCCAACCCGGCTGGCGAGCCTGGGGCAGGTGGTGGTGGTCCGCACCGTCGAGGGACAGCGCCAGGCCGCGACTTTCGACCTGGGTGCCATCCGCAAGGGCGAAGCGCCCGATCCTGAAATATTGCCCGGCGATCTGGTGATCGTCGGCCTGTCGCGCGCCAAGGCTATCCTTGGCGGCGCGCTGATCGCCATTCCTGCCGTCGCGACCGGCTTCATCGCCATAGACGGAGGCAATTGATGGTGTCCCGGATCATCGAACTGGAACAGCGTCAGGCCGGCGAGGAGGATCGCACCACCCGCTTTGTCGAGAGTGCGCGCGGCACATGGACCGTGGTGCGGCGACACAGGGTGATCCTGTTCGTCACGATGGCGCTCTGCGTGCTGGCGGGCGTCATCTATATCCTGCTGTCGACGCCCGACTATCGCGCGACCGCCTCGGTCGAGGTGGAGGATGTGCCGGCGGGGGCCGCCGGCGCCGGCGCGATGCAGAAGCCGGTCAGCGCGGCCGACACGGAAAGCATGATGCAGACCGAACTGGAAGTGCTGCGCAGTCGGGCACTGGCCGAGGATGTCGCGCGCGATCTGGCGCTGGTCGGCAGTCCGGTCTTCTTCCAGGGCATGGATGCGCGCCGCCCGGCACAGGGGCAGGGCAGCCTGACCCAGCGCCAGGTCGAGCATGAGCAGGTCATCAAGCTGCTGCGCGACAATCTGCAGGTCGAACTGCCGGGCAAGTCGCGGGTGCTGCGCATCAGCTTCGTCAGCGCCGATCCGGCCTTGTCGGCGCGGGTGGCGAACAGCTATGCCGACAGCCTGATCCGGGCGGACCTGAAGCGCGGCTTTGAGTCCGGCGTGCAGGCGCGTCGTTTCCTGCTGGGCGAGCTGGATGGCGCGCGCAAGGATCTGGAACGGGCCGAGCGGGATCTGGCGGTCTATGCCTCGCGCACCGGCGCTGTGCCGGCCGAGCCGGCCACGGACGAGGACAAGAAGAGCGACGGCAAGGATGCAAAGCCCGATGCCGCACCGGTGCCGGAAGGATCGACCGCGGCGCGTCTGGCGCAGCTCAACGCCTTCCGCGCGCAGGCGGTCGCGGACCGTATTGCCGCGCAGAAGCGCTGGGAAAGCGCGAAGGCGGCGAGCGCCGAGACGCTGCCCGAGGTGCTGGGCAATGGCGCCATGCAGCAGTTGATGGCGGAACGGGCGCAGGCGCGCGCGGCACTGGTCGAGGAACGGCAGTTCCGCAAGGATGCCCACCCAGAAATGCGCGAGGCGCGGGCGCGGCTGGCGGCGCTTGACGATCAGGCCGAGAGCATGGCGAACACCATCCGCGCGTCGCTGCGCCAGGAATATGAGGTGGCGGCGCATGGCGAGAAGCAGATAGCTTCGGAAATCGCCGCGCTGGAAGGCGATGCGCGGGTCGAGCGCGGCCGCGATATGCAGATGAGCATGATGAGCCGGTCGGTCGAAACCTATCGCCTGCTGCATGACAGCCTGTTGCAGCGTTATCGCGACATGGCGTCGCAGGCGGGCTTCCAGGCCGGCCGCATCCAGCCGCTCGACCGGGCGGCGGTGCCGACCACGCCCTTTGCCCCACATGCCGGCCAGATCATGCTGGTCGCGCTGCTCGGCGGCATGCTGCTGGGCCTGCTGCTGATCGCGGCGCGGCACATGTTCGACGATGCGGTGACGTCGGCCGATACGCTGGCGGAGCGTGTCGACCTGCCGCTGCTGGGCGCAGTGCCGACCACCGGTGACCAGCCGAGCGCGCCCGACATCTTCGCGCCGATCGCGGCGTCGCTGCAACTGGCATCGGTTGCCGGCCTGCCGCGCTCCATCCTGGTCACCAGCGCGCAGGAGGAGGAAGGCAAGTCGCTGACCGTCAACGCGCTGGCCCGCGCGCTGGCGCGGCTGGACAAGAAGGTGCTGGTGATCGACGCCGACATGCGCCGGCCGGTGCAGCACAGCCTGTTCCGGGTGACCGCGACGCGCGGCATTAGCGAGGTGCTGACCGGGCAGGGTAAGGTCGAGGATCTGATCCTCGACAGCGGTGTCGCGGGCGTGTCGCTGCTACCCTGTGGCGCGGTGCCGCCCAATCCGGCGGAACTGCTCTCCACCCCGGCGCTCGATGCGCTGCTGGGCGCGGTGCGCGACCGCTATGACACGGTGCTGATCGACGCGCCGCCGATCCTGGGCATGTCGGACGCGCAACTGCTCGCCGCCAAGGTGCAGGTCACACTGTTGGTGGTCGAATGGGGCCGCAACCATCATGGCGGCCTGCGGGTCGCGGTGGAACGACTGCGCCGGGCCGGCGGCTCGATCGTCGGCGCCGTGCTGACCAAGGCGCATGGCCGGGCCTATGATTATGACTATCATCGGGGCGGCTAGAACCTGATCGTTTAGCGCGTCTTGGCGGGCGCGCACGCAACCTTGTGGAGGCTGTAGCTGGCGAAGGGCTTTTCGGCATTTGCCTCGTCCCGCGCGACAATGTTCCATGTCAGTTGCGCGCCTTTGATGCGCCAACGGTTGACGAAGGTCGCGTCGGGATAGGCATAGCCGATGTCGAAGCCATCGGGCTGGCTTTCGCCTTCGCCAAGGGCCGTGAAGGCGCCGCCGAAACTGTCGGCCCAGAAACCGATGATCGGATGGGATTTTTCGGTGCCGCCGAAGATCAGATGCGCGGCGTAGCGATCCTTGGGATCGGCCAGGGCGCTGCTTTCCACATCGAGTGCGAGCATGGCATCGAGCGCTATGGGCTGACTGCGGATGGACACACGGACCGGCTTGCCCATCACGTTGCCTTCGCCTTGCCAGCAGCCATTTAGCGCAAGGACCGCTTCGGGAACCGCGATCGTGCCGGATTCGGCGGCTTGAGCGGCCGTCGGCAATAGCAGCAAGGCTATCAGCTGCACGCGCGATTTGCTGATCATCGATCCCCCTTGGTGTTTGTCCATCTCGTGTAGAACAAAGGGGGAATGGTGCAAGTCAGGACCGATGCCGGCATCGCCGCAGCCGGAAGTTAAAAAAAAGCCCGCCGCGCTGATCCGCGGCGGGCTTTTTTGCGATTTCGATCCGGTGATCAGGCGCGGGCGAGCAGGCCCTCGACCAGGCCGGCGAACAGGCGCTGGCCGTCGGTGTTGCCATGGGCCGGTTCGATCACGCGCTCGGGGTGGGGCATCATGCCCAGTACATTGCCGGCTTCGTTGAGGACGCCGGCGATGTTGCGGGCCGAACCGTTGATGTTCTGGGCGTAGCGCAGCGCGACGCGGCCTTCGCCTTCCAGCCGATCGAGCGTGGCGTCGTCGGCGAAATAATTGCCGTCATGATGGGCGACCGGGAAGCTGATCGCTTCGCTGGCAGCATAGCGGCTGGTGAAGGCGCTCTGGGCGTTCTCGACGGTCAGGGCGACGTCGCGGCAGACGAAATGACCGCCGGCGTTGCGCAGCAGCGCGCCGGGCAGCAGACCGCTTTCGGTCAGCACCTGGAAGCCGTTGCAGATGCCCAGGACAAAGGCGCCACGGTCAGCGGCGCGGGCGACGGCCTGCATCACCGGCGAGCGGGCGGCCATCGCGCCGGAGCGCAGATAGTCGCCATAGGAAAAGCCGCCGGGCACGCCGATCAGGTCGATGTCGTCGGGCAGTTCGGTATCGCGATGCCACACCATGGTGGGCTTGGAACCGGTCGCAGCCTCGAACGCCACCGCCAGGTCGCGGTCGCAATTGCTGCCCGGAAAGACGATGACGGCGCTCTTCATGGCTCAGGCCACCTTTTCGATGCGGTAATTTTCGATGACCGTGTTGGCCAGCAGCTTGCGGCACATAGCGTCGATGTCCTCGTCGCTGGTGCCATCGGCCAGGTCCAGCTCAATGAGCTTGCCGGCGCGCACGTCGTTGACGCCGCCAAAGCCCAGGCCTTCGAGTGCGTGATGGATCGCACGGCCCTGCGGATCGAGGACGCCGCCCTTGAGAGTGACGAAGATGCGGGCTTTCATGAGGTGCAAACTCCTTGGCATGCCGCCCGCCGATGCGGGGGGATGAACTTTGCCGCTCCCCCTAGGCGCGGCGCGGCGCGCAGGCAAGAGATTATGACTTTCTTAGGAAGCTGAGGATAATCTGATCGGCGAGTTTTTTACAGGGATATGGGGCATGTCCGGTCTGGCACTGGCAATGTTTGTGGGGCTTTTTGCCTGGGGGCAGCAGATTGTGGGCTATGACGACCCGCATGGGCGGGTTCAGCTGGCGCTGTTCGCGACCTTCTGCTTCGGCTTGCTGGTCGGCTATCGCGCCAAGTCCGCCTGATCCTTTAGGGGCGATAGCGGCTGGGCGAGACGCCCAGCGCCCGCTTGAACATGGTCGAGAAATTGGCCGGCCCGTCATAGCCCAGATCCAGCGCGATCGTCGTGATCGCTTCGCCCGCCGCCAGCCGGGGCAGGGCGGCCGACAGGCAGGCCTGTTGCCGCCATTGCGCGAAGCTCATCCCCGTTTCCTGGCGGAAAAGCCGGGTGAAGCGACGCCGGTTCATCGCCAGCGCGTCGGCCCATTGGTCGATCGTCACATGGGCCTGCGGCTGTTCGACAAAGGCGTGGCAGCGGGCCGCAAGCGCGGTATGGCGCGGGAAGGGCACGGCGAGCGGGATCAGCGGCGCCCGCTCGATCTCCGCCACCAGCAACCGCATGACCAGGCCATCGCGCGCTGCTTCCTCATATTCCACTGGCACATGGGCGGCCTCCACCAGTAACTGGCGCAGCAGCGGTGATACGCCGAGCACCCGGCAGGACCGGGCCAGGCCGGGATAGACGGCCTGATCGACCAGCACGCTGCGCGTCTGCACCGCGCCGACCATTCGCACCGCATGGGGCGTGCCGCCCGGAATCCAGACGGCCCGCTCGGGTGGGGCGACCCAGGCGCCCTGCGGCGTGCTGACCGCGACCACGCCGGACGCCGCATAAAGCAATTGCCCGCGCCGATGCTGATGCTCGGCCAGTTCGAAGGAGGGCGGATAATCATTGCCGATGCCGACCAC
The DNA here is from genome assembly GCF_003950715.1 of Sphingomonas sp. S-NIH.Pt3_0716. Lineage (NCBI taxonomy): Bacteria > Pseudomonadati > Pseudomonadota > Alphaproteobacteria > Sphingomonadales > Sphingomonadaceae > Sphingomonas > Sphingomonas sp. S-NIH.Pt3_0716. Next base: position 195,016 of record NZ_QLJK01000005.1, read on the forward strand.
GGGCCGGGGGACATGCTCATGATCGTCGGGGTGCCGCTGGTCCATGATTGTCCCGATCGCAAAAGAGATTGACCCATATGCGGAAGCGGGACGGGAAGGGAAGCGCTAATCGGTCCGGCCTCAGAAAGGAACCGACAATGAAAGAGACACGGATAGACAAGACAGGCGCACAATTGGCAGCGGGCGGCACGGCGTTCGGCGTGATCGTGGCGATCAGCTTCTGCCATCTGCTCAACGACATGATGCAGTCGCTGCTTCCCGCCATCTATCCGGGCCTCAAGAGCGAGCTACATCTGAGCTTCGGCCAGATCGGCATGGTGACCCTGGTCTATCAGATTACCGCGTCGATCCTGCAGCCGATGATCGGCCTCTATGCCGACAAGCGACCGACGCCGATGGCACTGCCGGGTGGCACGCTCTTCTCGCTGGCGGGCCTGACCGTGCTGTCGATCGCGCACAGCTACGGCCTCGTGCTGGTCGGCGCGGCGCTGCTGGGCGTCGGTTCCTCGGTCTTCCATCCCGAATCCTCGCGGGTGGCGCGGATGGCGGCCGGCGGTCGCCATGGCCTGGCCCAGTCGCTGTTCCAGGTCGGCGGCAATGCGGGGCAGGCGCTGGGGCCGCTGGCGGCGGCGCTGGTCGTGGTGCGCTGGGGCCAGTCGAGCCTGGCCTTCTTTGCGCTGCTGGCGCTGCTGTCGGGCGCGGTGCTGTGGAACGTCGCCAACTGGTATCGCCATCATGGCCTCAGCCGGTTGCAGGTCGGCGGCGCCGGCGCGCTGCATATCGAACTGCCACGCGGGCAGGCGGCGCGGGGCATCGCCATCCTGCTGGCGCTGATCTTCTCCAAATATGTCTATCTCGCCAGCCTGACGAGCTATTATACCTTCTACCTGATCCAGCGGTTCGACCTGTCGGTGCAGAATGCGCAGCTCCATCTGTTCGCCTTCCTGGCCGCGGTGGCGGTCGGCACGGTCGCGGGCGGGCCGCTGGGCGACCGGTTCGGGCGTAAATATGTGATCTGGTTCTCGATCCTGGGGGCGCTGCCCTTCACCCTGGCGCTGCCCTATGCCGGGCTGTTCTGGAGCGGGCCGCTGACCGTCATCATCGGCCTGATCCTTGCCTCCGCCTTCCCCGCGATCGTCGTGTTTGCGCAGGAATTGGTGCCCGGCAAGGTCGGCATGATCTCGGGCCTGTTCTTCGGCTTCTCCTTCGGCATGGGCGGTCTGGGCGCGGCGGGGCTGGGCTGGCTGGCGGACCATAGCAGCATCGAGATGGTGTTCAGGGTCTGCGCCTTCCTGCCGGCGATCGGCCTGCTCACCGCCTTCCTGCCCAATCTGGGGCGCGAGCGGAACTGAATGTCACGGGCGGGGCGGCCCAGGTCGCCCCGCTTATTCTCTTTGCCGGCAACTGCTTATAAGGCTGGGGCATGAGTCCCGACCTTCTCTATCTCGCCTGTGCCATCATCGCCGTCATCATATCGGGGCTCGCCAAGGGCGGATTTGCCGGTGTCGGGGCGCTGGCGATGCCGATCATGGCGCTGGGAGTCGATCCGGTGCGCGGCGCGGCGATCCTGCTGCCGATCCTGATCCTGCAGGATGCGGTCAGCGTCTGGGCCTTCCGCCGCAGCTGGGACGGGCATATCCTGGCGGCGATGCTGCCCGGCATGGCGATCGGCGTCGGGCTGGGCTACTGGTTCGCGGCGCAAGTTTCCGAAACCGTAGTGCTGGGCGCTCTCGGCGCCATTTCCACCCTGTTCGGGTTACAGCGGCTCTGGGTCGAGCGGGGCGGGGCGATCGTCCTGCCCTCGACCTCGCCGGGCTGGGTCGGCACCCTCTTCGGTATCGCGAGCGGCTTCACCAGCCAGATCGCCCATGCCGGATCGCCGCCCTTCCAGATGTGGGTGCTGCCCAAGAAGCTGCCGCGCGACATGCTGGTCGGCACCACGGCTGTCGCCTTCGCTGTCATGAACTGGATGAAGGTGCCGGCCTATGCCGCGCTGGGCCAGTTCACTCATGCCAATCTGATGGCGACGGCGCTGCTGGTGCCGGTGGCGGTGGTCTCGACCTTCGCCGGCGTCTGGCTGGTCCGGCGGGTGGATGCTGCGCGCTTCTACACGCTCATCTATGTGCTGATGGTGCTGCTGGGGCTCAAGCTGATGGCGGATGCGCTGATCGGTTGAGAGGCTGTCGCGAAATGCGCGAAAAAGCGCATTTCGGAAGCGGTACCGGCCCACACCCCCACCCGACCGCCCACAGAGTGTATCCTGAATGGGAGGTCGGGTGGGGGTGTGGGCCGGTGCAGGCGCGCCAAAGGCGCATTAAAAAAAGGCCGGCGTTGCGGCCGGCCTTTTCGTAGATCAGTCCTTCTCGCGCTTCTTGCGATGCGTGTCGAGGTCGAGGACGGTGGTATCCAGCCCTTCGGGCAGCAGGCCCAGGCGGCGCGCCACTTCCTGATAGGCTTCGACTTCGCCGCCGAGGTCGCGGCGGAAGCGATCCTTGTCCAGCTTCTCGTTGGTCGCCATGTCCCACAGGCGGCAACCATCGGGGCTGATCTCGTCGGCCAGGATGATGCGGCTGTAGTCGCCGTCATAGAGGCGGCCGAATTCCAGCTTGAAGTCGATGAGGCGGATGCCGATGCCGGCGAACAGGCCGCACATGAAGTCGTTGATGCGGATCGCCATGTCGGCGATGTCGTGCATCTCTTCCTGCGTGGCCCAGCCGAAGCAGGCGATATGCTCTTCGGAGATCAGCGGGTCGCCCAGCGCATCATCCTTGTAGCAATATTCGATCAGCGTGCGGGGCAGCTGGGTGCCTTCCTCGATGCCGAGCTTCTTCGACAGCGAACCGGCGGCAACGTTGCGCACCACGACCTCGATCGGCACGATCTCGACCTGGCGAACGAGCTGTTCGCGCATGTTGAGGCGGCGGATGAAGTGGGTCGGCACGCCGATCTGGCCGAGCAGGGTGAAGATATGCTCGGAAATCCGGTTGTTGAGCACGCCCTTGCCCGAAATCGTGCCCTTCTTCTGGGCATTGAAGGCGGTGGCGTCATCCTTGAAATATTGGATGATCGTGCCGGGCTCGGGGCCTTCGTAAAGGATCTTTGCCTTGCCTTCGTAGATCTGGCGGCGACGGGCCATGCGCGTTCCTGTCTTTTTCTTACAAAAGATTTTGCCCCGGCAAACGCGAATCGGAAAGGATCAGCGGGTGCCGGGGCTGCTTGGGGTGGCCCATAGAGCAATATAGGCGGGGGTGCAATTGTGGCGGCTATGCCCCCTTCATCTTCCGATATTCGTCGAACAGGCCAAGGAAGCGGTCGATGTCCGCCTTGCTCAGGAAATAGGGGGTGGCGAGGCGCAACTTGCTGGGGTTGCCGCCGCGAATGCGCACCTTGTGATTTTTCCAGAGCCAGTCCTGCAATTCCATCCGCTGCACCGGCGGCACGTTGACGGTCGCGATCGCGCAGCGCAGCGCCGGATCGGGCGAGGTCCAGTCCTGCGCGCCGCGCTTCACCATTTCGGCATGGATATAGTCGGCGAGCATGCGGTTGCGCGCCTCGATCCGGTCCATGCCGATGCTGTCGGCGAAGCTGATCGCGGCGTTGAGGCCCATCAAGGTCGGGATGCAGGAGGAGCCGATCTGCATGTAACGATCCGCCATGCGGCTCGGGTCGTCATAGCCGCCGGTCGCGATCGTGTTCCAGACCCGGTCCATCACGCCCTTGTCGCGCAGATAGAGGAAGCCGGTGCCCTTGGTCGCGAACAGCCATTTGTGCATCGACCCGGTATAGAGGTCGCAGCCGATATCGTTGAGGTCGACCTTCATCATGCCCGGCGCATGGGCGCCGTCAAAGGCGGAGATGATCCCCTTCGACCGGGCGAGCGCGGCAATCTCCTTGGCTGGCAGCACCACGCCGGTCGAGGTGCTGATATGGCTGACGAAGATGATCCGCGTTTTCGGCGTGATCGCGTCGTTGATGCGGTTGAGGATTTCGGCCGCGTTTTTCGGCGGCTTGGGCATGGCGAATTTCTTGACCACCACGCCATAGCGGCGCGACCGCAGCATCCAGGGCATTTCGCCCGATCCATGTTCCTCGTCGGATATCAGCACCTCGTCGCCCGGCTTCATGTCGAAGCCATTGGCGATGTAGCTGTTCGCCTCGGTACAGTTGCGCAGGATCGCCATCTGCTCGACCTTGGCGCCCATGAAGTCGGCAAAGGGCTTGCGATACTGGTCCCAGGCGCCATAGCCCCAGATCGGATAATCCTCCGACCCTTGCTGCGTCATCTGCTCGGTCGTCTCGAACCCGTCAAAGATCGCCTTCAATACCGGGCGCGGCGAGGAGCCGACCGTGCCGACATTGAGGTTCACGACATCAGCCGGGATCAGGAACTGTTTGCGCAGCGCCGCCCAATAGGCATCTTCATTCTTCGCATGGAGATCGGCGGCCGGCAGCGGCACGCTGGTCAGCGCCTCCGCACCGATCGGCGCGGCGAGCGAGGCGGCAGCGGCACTGCCGAGGAAGGAACGGCGATCGAGCATGGACATCCCCCATCTGGCGCTCCCGAAGCCGGAGCGGCATCATGTCTGCCGCTGGTTCAACGAGGCGCAAGGGGAAATCCGCAGGGCGCGCTACAGCACGTCGCCGAACATGAACCAGATCAGCGCCAGCCAGGCGATCAGGCCGATGCTGCCAATGATCACGCCGGATTTGGCGCTGATGGCGGCCCACAGGCCGCGCGGTTCGTCATCATCTTCGCTATGCATGGCACCGGCCTAGCGGGACCGGTGCCTGATCTCAATCATTCGGTCGCCGGTTCCGGCTCGGCCTCCGGCTCTTCCTGGCGGGTCGCCGCCAGCCGATCGGTGAAGGCGCTGCGCCACCAGCTGATATCCTGCTGCTCGACGCTGTCCATCATCGCCCGCCAGCGCCGCTTGCGCTCGTCGAGTGGCATGGCCAGCGCCCGGTCGATCGCGTCGGACATTTCTTCGGGGCTATAGGGGTTGATGAGCAGCGCATCCTTGAGCTGCATCGCCGCGCCGGCGAAGCGGGACAGGATCAGGACGCCGGGATCGTCCGGGTTCTGGGCCGCGACATATTCCTTGGCGACCAGGTTCATGCCGTCGCGCAGGGGCGTCACCAGCCCGATCCGGGCGGAGCGGTAGATGCCGGCCAGCTTGTCGCGCGGATAGCCCTGGTTGACGTATCGGATCGGGGTCCAGTCGACATCGCTATATTCGCCGTTGATGCGGCCGGCGAGCGAATCCAGCGTGGCGCGGATCTGCTGATAGCTTTCCACCTCGCCGCGCGATGGCGGGGCGATCTGCGCCAGCACGACGCGGCGATGATGTTCGGCATGATCCTTCAGGAAGCGGGCATAGCCGTTGAACCGTTCTTCCAGACCCTTGCTATAGTCGAGCCGGTCGACGCCGACGATCAGCGAGCGATCCTGCAGCGAGGCGCGGACCTGGCGGTGCATTTCCACCGCCGCGTCGCTGGCGGCGGCCTGCTTGAACTCCTCGGCATTGATGCCGATCGGGCAGGCGACGGCCTGGATGGTGCGACCGCCGACGGTGACGAAATCGCCATCCACGGTGCCGCCCATCTCGCGCTCGACATAATGGCGGAAGGATTCCAGCCATTCCTCGGTATGGAAGCCGATCACGTCATAGGCGAAGAGGGTGCTGACCAGCTTGGTATGGTGGGGCAGGGATACCAGCAGGCGGGTCGGCGGCCAGGGAATGTGCAGGAAGAAGCCCATCCGGTTCTGATGCCCCCGGTCGCGAAGCATCTGGCCCAGCGGGATCATGTGATAATCCTGCACCCAGATAATGTCTTCCGGTTCGATCAGCGGGCTGGCGGTGTCGGCGAAGCGCTGGTTGACGCGGTTGTATCCGCCCTCGAAATCGCGGGCATATTCGGCCAGGTCGATGCGGTAATGGAACAGCGGCCACAGCGTCTTGTTGGCATAGCCATTATAATATTCGTCGACGTCCTGTTCTTCCAGGTCGATCGTCGCGGTCTTCACCCCGTCATCGTCGGCAAAGCCGATATGGCCGGTGAAATTGTCGGTCGTGCCACCTGACCAGCCAACCCAGATGCCCCGGCTTTCGCGCAGTGCTTGGGCCAGCGCCACGGCCAGCCCGCCCTGATTGGCGGCGCCATTGGGGCGACTGACCCGGTTGGAAATGACTATCAGACGGCTCATCGCATCACGCTCCACGGTTTGCTCAGCAAGACGGCGCAGTTGATGATGCCGACCAACGAATAGGTTTGCGGGTAATTTCCCCAGAGTTCCCCACTATGGGGATCGATATCTTCGGACAGCAGGCCGGCGGCGGTGCGACGGGACAGCATCTCCTCGAACAGTTCGCGTGCCTCCTCGGTCCGGCCGGTGCGGTGCAGCGCCTCGATCAGCCAGAAGGTGCAGACATTGAAGGCGGTCACCGGCTCGCCGAAATCGTCCGGCGCGCTGTAGCGCAGCATGTCGTTGCCGCGGCGCAGGTCCTTTTCCAGCGCTTCGAGCGTGCCGGTGAACATCGGGTCGTCGGCGGTCAGGAAGCGCAGGTCGAGCAGTTGCAGCAGCGACGCGTCGCGCGCGTCATCCTCGAAATTGGCGGAGATCGCCTTGCTGTCGGCGCGCCAGGCGGATTCGATGATACGGGCGCGCATGGTTTCGGCGCGGTTTTCCCAATGGGCGGCGCGCAGTGGCAGGTCGAGCGCGGTGGCGGCATGGGCCAGACGATCGCAGGCGGCCCAGCACATCACCGCGCTGTAGCTGTGGACATGGGCGCGGGTGCGCAATTCCCACAGGCCCGCGTCCGGCTGGTCATAAACCTGCCAAGCGCGTTCGCCCACCGCCTCCAGTGCCTCGAAATCGGCATGGCCGGCCATGCGCAGCAGCCGCCGGTCGATGAAGCCCTGGACCGAGGACAGGACGATCTGGCCATAGGCGTCATGCTGGATCTGTTCATAGGCGGCATTGCCGACCCGCACCGGTCCCATGCCGCGATAGCCGGGCAGGTGCGCGGCCTCCCATTCATGCAGCGTCGCATTGCCGCGCACATCGTAGAGCGGCTGGATATGGCCGCCCTTGGCACCGTCGACGATGTTGCGCAGATAAACGAGGTAGGTTTCCAGCACGTCCAGCGCGCCGAGCCGGTTCAGCGCCTCGACCGTATAATAGGCGTCGCGCACCCAGCAGTAGCGATAGTCCCAGTTGCGGCCGCTGTCGGCATGTTCGGGAATGGAGGTGGTGAGCGCGGCGACGATCGCGCCGGTTTCCTCATGCTGGCAGAGCTTGAGCGTGATGGCGGAACGGATCACCGCCTCCTGCCATTCGGGCGGGATGGCAAGGCCGCGCACCCAGAGCTGCCATTCCAGGATGGTGTCGTCCAGCATCCGCTCGATCGCCGGGCGCAGCGCGTCGGAAAATCCCTCGTCTGGCCCCATGAAGAAATGCATGTCGGATTCCAGCCGGAACCAGCTTTCCTGGGAAATAAGGCCGATCGGCGCGTTGGTCGATATCCGCATCGCCATGTAGGACAGGACCATGCGGATATGGTTGGAGCCGTAGGTGACCGGGACATTTTCCTTGCCCCAGCTTGTCGTGGGGCGCAGGCGGACGCGGATGCGCGGGCTGCCGGCAGCGGGGCGCACGATGCGCGCGAAGGCGACCGGGCGATACATGCGGCCCTTATGCTTGTGGCGTGGGCAGAAATCGAAAATCTCGATCGTATTGCCCTGGCCGTCGCTCTGGCGGGTTACCAGGATCGGCGTATTGCGGATATAATGCTGCTCGACCGCGACGCAATTTTCCAGCTCGATTGCCCAGAAGCCGCGCGCTTCCTTGCTGTCCCAATGCTTGTTGTCGAGCAGGGCGGAAAAGACGGGGTCGCCGTCGACCCGCGGCACGCAGGCCCAGACCATGCGCCCGGCGCGGTCGATCAGGGCGGATGCCTGGCAGTTTCCGATCGGCCAGAGGTCGAGGTCACGCTCGTTTCCGGCCAGGATATGGTCGCTGGTATCGATGATGTTCGGCCCCCTTCGTTCATGCGAATGGTGGCCGCCGGTCAGATGATCGCGGCGACCCCCTGCGCCAGATAATGCCTGACGGCGGCAACCTGTTCCAAGCCGAAGGCCGCGTGCGTGTGCCGCGCGGGCCCGACCAATATGCCATGGCCGCCCAATTGCGCGGCGGCGGCGAAACCTTCCTCGTCCGTGACATCGTCGCCGATGAAGATCGGCGTGCCGCCGGCCATCGGCGCCTGCTGCATCAGGCGGGTGAGCGCGCTGCCCTTGTCGGCGCCGCCGGGGCGCAGTTCGAACAGCATCTTGCCGGCCTGCACGGCCAGGCCATGTTCCTCTGCAAGCTGATGGGCGAGCAGGCCGGCGGCCTCGCCACAATCGGGCGCGCCGCGGAAATGGAGGCCGACGCTGATCGACTTGCGTTCGACCAGCACGCCGGGACGGGTGTCGGCAAAGATATGGAAGGCCCGTTCGACCGCATCGATGGCGGGCAGGCGGGGCGGGGCATCCGGCGCTTCGCCGGGCGCGGCAAATTCCAGGCCGTGGGTGCCGGCGAGCAGGAAATCCTGAAAGCCGAAATCGCGCAGCGTGGCGATCGACCGGCCGCTGACGATGGCGAGCCTCCCGTCCAGCTTGCGCCGCAGCGCCGCCAGCAGGGCGAGCAGATCATCATCGACATGCACCCCGTCGGGCGTGTCCGCAATCGGCGCCAATGTCCCGTCGAAATCGAGGAACAGGGCGGCGCCGGTCAGCAGCGCGGGCGGGGGAGCGGGAAGATCGGGCAGAGGGGGAAGAGCGGTTTCGGGCACGGCCTAAAGGTGGCGCCTGTACCGGAAACCGCAACCCCTGTTTTGCCCCTTGCCGGGATTTTCACGATTGGCAGGGGCGCTTGCATTGGCGTTCATCGGCCCAGGGCGCGCTCCATTCGATGCGGTGAAGCACGCGAAATGCCTGCATCACGCGATGCAGGAAATGGTCGGCACTCTTGCTGATTTCTTCATGGCTGTCGTTCCACAGCCGGGCGTCATATTGATCGCGCATCACTGTTCCTTCCGCCCATGATCATCGCCGGGCGCGGAGGGCCGCCGGCACCGCTGTCTCTGCCCGAACGGCCCCTCTGGCGCCAACAAAAGCATGGACAGCATAGATAAGCCTGGCTTATCGAATGGCGCATGTCGCCGCTGCCGCCCCTGTCCGCTATTCGCGTGTTCGAGGCCGCCGCGCGGCTGGAGAATTTCACGGCCGCCGCGCAGGAACTGGGGATGACCCAAGCGGCGGTCAGCTATCAAGTGAAATTGCTGGAGGAGCGGCTGGGCATCAGCCTGTTCCAGCGAACCGGGCGCAAGGTGGCGCTGACCGAGAAGGGGCGCGAGATCGCGCCGATCCTGACCCGCGCCTTCGACCAGATGCGGCAGGGCTTCGCCGCACTGACCCAGGATCATTCGGCGGTGCTGAGCATAAGCTGCACCAACAGTTTCGCGCATCTCTGGCTGGCGCCGCGGATCGGCGCCTTCCAGATGCGCCACCCGAACCTCGCCGTGCGGATCATGGCCGATGACGCGGTGGTCGACCTGGCGCGCGACGGCATCGATCTGGCGGTGCGCGGCGGCAAGGGCGAATGGCCGGGGCTGGAGGCGAAGCTGCTGACCCATAACCGGCTGGTGCCGATGTGCAGCCCGGCCTGGCGCGACCGGTACGGGCCGATCGCCGATGCGCAGGCGCTCCATGCCCTGCCGCGCCTGTCGCCCGACGACATGTGGTGGCATGAATGGTTCGCGGCGATGGGCGTTGAGGCCGACCCGGCCGATGGCCCGCCCGGCATCGCGCTCGACAGCCAGGTGATGGAGGGGCGCGCCGCGATCGCCGGGCAGGGGGTGGCCATCCTCAACCATTTCCTCTGGAGGGCGGAGGTGGAAGCGGGGCAACTGGTGGAGGCGGTGCCCTCCTATGTCCGCGAAATCGCCAGCTACTGGCTGGTCTATCCGCCCCATGCCCGCAACACGCCCAAGATCAAGGCTTTTCGCGACTGGATCAGCGCCGAGTTTGCTTCCGCCATCGCCGCCGATCCGGACGCGCGTTTCTTGCCGCGTTAATCCATGGCATGATATCGTCCTGCAAAAGGTGATCGGCCAATGGATGACGATGAGTTCGCGGCAAGCCGGGCGCGGGTCGAAGCCGCGCGAGAGCGAAACCTGATTGCTGCTGCCGAAGAACTGGGGATGGATCTCAGTCTACGGTCCGAGCCCGGTTTCGTGGAGGAAGTCCGCCATCGCTGGATGGAAGCCAATAGGGACGCGATGGAAAGTTGGAACGCCTATGTCGAGAAGCATGGCCTCCCGCTCGACAAATATCGAAATTTTTGATCGCGGCGCCCAGCCTTGGGGGTGCATAATTCTCGTTTCCGTTCACGTTCCGTCCTGCTAAGCCACTCCCGATGACCGATTTTCGCGACCCGTTCGACGCTATCAAGGACCATCCTTTCGACGCGGCGCTCTCGCAGCGCTATCTGGTCTATGCGCTCTCCACCATCACCGCGCGTTCGCTGCCGGACCTGCGCGACGGGCTGAAGCCGGTGCATCGGCGCCTGCTCTGGGCGATGCGCCTGTTGCGGATGGAGCCGGGCGGCGCGAACCCGGACATTCTGGTCGCCAATCCGGCGCGCAACACCACCAGCTACAAGAAATGCGCCCGCGTCGTCGGCGATGTCATCGGTAAATATCACCCGCATGGCGACGCGTCGGTCTATGACGCGATGGTGCGTCTGGCGCAGGATTTCTCGCTGCGCACCCCGCTGGTCGATGGCCAGGGCAATTTCGGCAATATCGACGGCGATAATGCGGCGGCCATGCGCTATACCGAGGCGCGACTGACCCAGGCGGCTGCCGACCTGATGGCGGGCCTTGACGAAGGCACGGTCGATTTTCGTCCGACCTATAATGGCGAGGATGAGGAGCCGGAGGTTTTTCCCGGCCTCTTCCCCAATTTGCTGGCCAACGGCGCCAGCGGCATCGCCGTCGGCATGGCGACCAGCATCCCGCCGCACAATGTCGGCGAACTGCTGGATGCCGCCACCCTGCTGATCGACAGCCCGGAGGCGGACGACGCCGCGCTGATGGAGATCGTCAAGGGACCGGACTTCCCGACCGGCGGCGTGTTGGTCGATAATCAGGCGATCATTTCCGAAGCCTATCGCACCGGGCGCGGCTCCTTCCGCACCCGTGCCCGCTTCTCGACCGGCCGCAACGAGGATGGCAGCTGGGAAGCGGAAGGGATCGAGAAGCTGGCCGGCGGCACCTGGCAGCTGGTGATTTCCGAAATCCCCTATCAGGTACAGAAGTCCAAGCTGATCGAGCAGATTGCGGCGCTGATCAACGACAAGAAGCTGCCGATCCTGGAAGATGTGCGCGACGAGAGCGACGAGGCGATCCGTATCGTCATCGTGCCCAAGAGCCGCAACGTCCCGGTCGATGTGCTCAAGGACAGCCTGTTCCGGCTGACCGACCTGGAAAATCGTTTTCCGCTCAATCTCAACGTGCTCGACGCCAGCCACACGCCGAGGGTGCTGGGGCTGCGCGCGGTGCTGGTCGAATGGCTCAAGCACCAGATCGAGGTGCTGGTCCGCCGGGCGCAGCACCGGCTGGAGAAGATTGCCGCGCGGCTGGAACTGCTCGACGGTTATATCATTGCCTATCTCAACCTCGACCGGGTGATCGAGATCATCCGCACCGAGGATGAGCCGAAAGACGTGATGATGGCCGAGTTCAGCCTGACCGACCGTCAGGCCGAAGCGATCCTCAACATGCGGCTGCGCAGCTTGCGCAAGCTGGAGGAAATGGAGTTGCGCCGCGAACATGCCGAACTGGTCAAGGAGCAGGCTGAGCTGGAAAAGCTGGTCGAGAGCCCGGCCCGGCAGCGCACCCGGCTGAAGCGCGACATTGCCGACCTGCGCAAGCGCTATGGTCCCGATACGGTGATCGGCCGGCGCCGCACTTTGGTCGAGGAAGCCGGTCCGGCGCGTGAGATCCCGCTGGAGGCGATGATCGAGCGCGAGCCGGTGACGGTGATCCTGTCCGAGCGCGGCTGGATCCGCGCGATGAGCGGGCATCGCGACCTGGCCGCGGCCGATACGCTGAAGTTCAAGGAAGGCGATGGCCCGCAATTCGCCTTCCACGCATACACCACCGACAAGCTGCTGATGGCGACGTCGAGCGGGCGCATTTACACGCTGGGCGCCGACAAGCTGCCGGGCGGGCGCGGCTTTGGTGATCCGGTGCGGATGATGGTCGACATGGACGATCAGGGCGGCATCGTCGCGCTGATGCCGGCCAGGACGGGTGGGCAGTTGCTGCTGGCTTCGTCCGACGGGCGCGGCTTCCTCGCTGATGTGGCGGATATCCTAGCGGAGACGCGCAAGGGCAAGCAGGTGGTCAATGTCCGCACGGGCGCCAAGCTTGCCGTGGTGCATGCGGTCGATCCGGAGGCGGACAGCATTGCCGTCATCGGCGAGAACCGGAAGCTGCTGGTCTATTCGATCATCGAAATGCCCAAGATGGCGCGCGGGCAGGGGGTGCAGATGCAGCGCTATCGCGACGGCGGCCTGTCCGACGCGATCGCCTTCCGCCTGAGCGACGGGATCAGCTGGGCGATGGGCGGCGAGACCGGCCGGACCCGGACCGAGGCGGACATGACGCCATGGCGGGTCGCGCGCGGCGCCGCCGGTCGCATGCCACCGACAGGCTTCCCGCGCGACAACAAGTTCTGACGCAAATTCAGCACCATCGGCAGATGTTCGTTTCCCGAATATTTACCCTTGGCGGATAAGGCAGAGGCATGAAAGCCATGTCGGTGCGTAGCTGGCCCCCTGAACAGACCAGTGGCCTCCCCTTGCCCGGGGATGATGACACGCATCTGCCGCACATGATCGGAGCGAGCGAATGGCTCACCGCCCTGTCGCAGGCTGCGGCAATTTTATCGTGTGAAAACAATGCTATAAACATTGTCGAGGCGAATGAGCCGTTCCTCAAGGCGTTCCGGGAACATCGCGAACGTACGGCCGCAACGGCCCAGGCATCGGCCGAATGGCGCGCGCGCGTCACTGGTTTCGCCCAGTCGGATCGCGATTCGGAAAGTTTCGAAATCCGCCGCGATGGCAAGCTTGGCCCTGAATATTTTCTCTGCACGCTCGGACGGCTGCGGGCCACCGGTGCGCGCACCGAACAATTTCTCTTCACCGCGATCGATCGCACCAGCGAGCGGACGATGGAGAAGAATTTGCGGCGCGAGCTGCTTTCCGACGGCCTGACCGCGCTGCCCAACCGCACCGGCTTTGGTGAGGAAATCGACGATCGGCTGGCCAATGGCAGTTGGCCGGACAATGCCCAGTTCGGTATCATCGCGATCGATCTCAGCCGCTTCAGCCGGGTGAACGAATCGCTGGGTCCGATGGCGGGTGACGAACTGTTGATCACGGTCGCCAAGCGGCTCAAATCCTGCCTGCGTCAGGGCGATGTGCTGGCCCGCATCGGCGGCAATGACTTTGCAATTTTTGCGCGCTTGAACAATGGCTTGTCCGATTCTCTTCAGATCGTTCAGAGGATCAGGGAGGCGCTGAGTTCGCCGATCCGCCTGTCTGACCTGCAGATCCGTGTCGATTGCGCGATCGGCTGCGCCCTGTCGACGCATCTGGAGGATGATCCGGACGATGTCGTCCGCAAGGCGCAGGCGGCGGTCAAGATCGCCAAGCGCACCGGCAAGGTCGAGATCTATCGCAATGGCGTGCTCAAGGAAGCGCAGCGCCGCTTCTCGATCGAGAGCCGGTTGCGTGATGCGCTGGCCCATGGCGGGCTGACCCTGGCCTATCAGCCGCTGATCCATCTCCAGACCGGCGAAATTACCGGTTTCGAGGCGCTGGCGCGTTGGGATGACCCGGAATTGGGCCATGTCTCGCCGGTGGAGTTCGTGCCGGTCGCGGAAGAGAGCGGTCTCATCACCCCGCTCGGTCGCTGGGCCGCCTATGAAGCGGCGCAGGCGCTGAGCCGCTGGGACGCGAAATTCGGCCAGGCCCTGCCGGTCGGCGTCAACGTCAACCTGTCGCCGATCCAGATGGCGCGCGACGATGTCGCATCGATGTTTGAGGAAGCGCTGCGCTATTCGGGCATTGGCGGCCATCGCTTGACCGCCGAACTGACCGAAAGCGCGATCATCGCCGATCCGGACAAGGCGCGCAAATTGCTGTTCGCGCTCAAGGATCTGCAGATGCCGATCGCGATGGACGATTTCGGCACCGGCTTCTCCAACCTGGCGAGCCTGCACAGCCTGCCGATCGACATCCTCAAAATTGATCGAAGCTTCGTATCCAACATGCTGGAAGATCACGATAAAGCTGTGATCGTACGCACCATATTGTCATTGGCCGAATCGCTCAACCTGCGGGTCACGGCCGAGGGTATCGAAACCCAGGAACTGGCCGACATGCTGCAGAAGATGGGATGCTGGCAGGGGCAGGGCTATTATTTCGCCCGCCCGATGAGCGAAGCCGATGCCTTCGACTATTGGCGCGTGCGCTGGAATTTCGAGACGATCTGATCGGCGATTTCGCCGACCCGGTCGGCGTCGGGGAAATCCTCCGCCACCCATGATTTCTGCACTTCCTGCAAGGCACGGGCGACGTCCGGGCCGGGCTGGAGGCCGCGCGCGATCAGCGCGCCGCCGCCGATCGGCAGGCTGGGCGGTGTCCAGCCGTCGAGCGGGACCAATGCCGACAGGGGCGCTGCGGGATCGAGCAGGATGCGGTCGATCGCGCCTTCCATGCCGACCCGGTGCGCCAGCGCGCGCGGCCCTTCGGGTGCGGAGGCGGTTTCGAGCGCGGTGATCAGCCGCTTGCGTGCCTTGTTGGACAGTTTCAGCCTCGCGCCGATCTGGTCGGCTATCGCCGCATCGGCCGGCACCAGCGCGGCCAGCCGGCGCAGCGCCGATGGCGCCATGTTCGCCTCATTCTCCCGTGCGATCAGCTTAGCCAGCCGGTCGATGCCTTCGTGCGTGATTTCGGGCAGCACCGGCAGCCAGATCCCGCCGTCCACCATCAGCCGCAGCGCCGGTACGGGATCGCGCACCACCAGCAATTTGAGCAGTTCGTCGGCGATCCGCTCGCGTGACAGCGCCATCAGGCTGTTGGCAGCAGCGACGCAGGCATCGTAGGCCGATGCGTCAACTTCGTTGTCGCCATAGCGGGCCAGGAAACGGAAATAGCGCAGGATGCGCAGATGATCCTCGGCGATCCGCGCGCTGGCATCGCCGATGAAGCGCAGGTGCCGGGCGTCGAGATCGGCCACGCCGCCGAAATAGTCGCTGATCGCGCCGGTCAGCGGATCGGCATAGAGGGCGTTGAAGGTGAAGTCGCGTCGGGCGGCATCCTGCTGCCAGTCATCGGTATAGGCGATGGTGGCGCGGCGGCCGTCGGTGCTGACGTCGCGGCGCAGCGTGGTGATTTCGACCGGCCCGTCGGGCAGCACGGCGGTGATCGTGCCATGCTCGATCCCGGTCGGCACCGCCTTGATCCCGGCCGCCTTCAGCCGATCGACCACATCCTGCGGCATCAGGCTGGTGGCGATGTCGAGATCATTGACCGGCAGGCCAAGCAGCCCGTCGCGCACCGCGCCACCGACATAGCGGGCACGGCCCTGGTTGGCATCGAGTGCGGCGAGAAGGCCGGAAAGGCCGGAGCGGTGGCGCCACGGGGCGTCAGGAAGAATGCGGGTCATGGCCGAGCCTGCGGGAAAGATTGGCGAGGATGGCAGCGGTCACGCCCCAGATGCGGCGGCCCTGCCAGTCGATTTCATAATATTGCCGCTCGATGCCTTCGAACATCAGGCTGCGGCGCACCCGATTGGCCGGATCGAGCGCATAGTCAAGCGGCAGTTCGAACCAGTCGGCCACTTCGCCCGGTTGGGCGCGCAGCGGCAGGTCGGGCGGGATGACGCCCAGCACCGGCACGATGTCGAAGCCGGTGAAGGTATGATAACGATCCGAGGTGCCGATGATGTCGACCCGGTCGGAGGGGAGGGCGATTTCCTCGCGGGCCTCGCGTAGGGCGCCGGCAATCTCATCGGCATCGCCGGGGTCGACCCGGCCGCCGGGGAAGGCGATCTGGCCGGCATGCTTGCGCAGCGTCTCTGAACGCTGGGTCAGGATCAGGCCGGGATTGGCCCGGTCGGTGATCGCGACCAGCACCGCGGCGGGCGCCAGCGCCATGTCGCCGACGATGCGCGGATCGCGGGTTTCGGACGGCAGCAACTGGATGTCGCGGCTATGCCCGTCGATCAGGGCGGCGCGCAGCCGCTCGGCCAGCGTCATGCCGCGCCGTCCAGCGGAAAGAAACTGCCTTCGCTCCACAAGCCGACCCGCTCGCCTTCTTCATCCAAGGCCAGGTTCATCAGTTCATAATAGACGCTGCGCACGACCAGCGCGTCGAGCCCGGCACGGACGTGGAGATAGGGATGGGGACCATCATCCTTCTCGCGCAGGGTCAGTGCATGGTCGGGGCCGGCCGGTACCAGTTCGCCGGTGTTGAGCCGGAAGGCGAGGTTCCGGCTGGCGCCTTCGCCCTCGCTCTTGAGTTCGACCGCAACGAAGGGAGCATCCTCGACCGCGATGCTCAGCTTCTCGACCGGGGTGACCAGCACATAGGAGCCGTCGCCCTCACGCCGCAATATGGTGGAAAAGAGCCGCACCATCGCTTCGCGCCCGATCGGCGATCCCTGATGGAACCAGGTGCCGTCGCGCGCGATCCGCATCTCGCTGTCGCCGCAATGGTCGGGATTCCATTTCTCGACCGGCGGCAGCCGCTTTTCGGCGGCTAGGCGGGCAATGTCGGCGAGCGACAGCTCGGCGAGGTCGGGCAGGGGCTCCATCGGCATGAAAAGCAGATAGGAGCGGCCGGCCCGCTTGGCAAAGGTCTTTCGGTCGGGTCAGGCGGTAACGGTGATTCGCGGCGACAGCATGCCGGTTCCGCCGACCGGGCGGCCATCGACCGACAAGGCGAGCAGGCGCCGGGGCTCGAACGGGCCGGGGCAATCCCAGCCGGCGGTGCCGTCGGCGGTGAAGCCCCAGAAGCGGCCATAATATTCCGGATCGCCGATCATCATCAGCGGTTCGCAGGCCTGTGCGCGGGCGGCGGCGACCACCGCATCCATCATCGCGCGGCCGTGGCCGCCCTTCTGATGCGCCGGCGCAACCGCGACCGGGCCGACCATGATCAGCGGCAATTGGCTGCCATCCTCGTGGGTTAGCGCCACCGGCCAGCTTTGCAGCGATCCAATCAGTTCACCCTTTTCGTCCAGCACCGCGAAGGACAGGGCGGGCAGCCAGGGCATGCCATCGCGGATCAGATAGGCGGTGCGGCCGTGCCGGTCAGGACCGAAGGCGGCGTCCAGCAGGCCCTCGATCGCGTCGGCGGGCTGGCTGTCGAGGGGAAGAATTGCTGACATGTCTTGCCGATCCGCCATCAATGGCGCATGGACCGCGCCGGAAGCGGCGGGCCTATAGCGTCCATGCCGCAAAAGGAAAGATCAAACTGGACCCGCGCCCTTCGCGCGACCGGACATGGCGAGCTATGGACAGCATTTTTGACGATTATCTGACGCTGGAGGTCAACAACCTGCACGTCGACGTATTGACCGGCATCTATTCGGAAGAGACGCATCTGCCCCAGCCGCTGCGCATCTCGATCCGGGCCAAGCTGCGGATTGCGGACCATTATGATCCCGATACGCCGCTCAGCGAATCGAAAAATTACATGGACCTCAAGCATGCCGCGTCGACCGCGCTGCCCGAGGGGCTGCACTTCACTCTGATCGAGGGCGTGGCCGACCATATCATCGAGACCATCTTCCTGCAGGACGACAAGGTCCGCCATGTCGAGGTGAAGATCGTCAAGCTGGCGCTGAGCGAGCGGGGCGAGGAAATCGGCATCACCCTGGGCCGCGGCCGGAAATAAGCGCAGCTTGCGCTGAGAATGAAAGGCCCGCCGCTGCCGGATGCAGCGGCGGGCCTTTTCTTACGCCTTCTTGATCAGGCCGATCTCGATCAGGCGCTCGGTCAGATAATCATGCGCACTGATCGGCTCCTCGCGGCGCGGATTGTCGGGCGTCACGCATTGCGGCAGCGCGTCGATCATGAAGTCGGGGCGCAGATGCAGGAAGAAGGGCATGGAATAGCGCGAATGGCCGCGCCGTTCGGGCGGCGGATTGACGACGCGGTGGCTGGTCGAGGGTAGCACATGGTTGGTCAGCCGCTGCAGCATGTCGCCGACATTGATCGCGAGCGCGCCCGGCGGCGGCACGACCGGCAGCCAGTTGCCGTCGCGGTCCTTCAGTTCCAGCCCGCCTTCTTCGGCGCCCAGCAGCAGGGTGATGAGGTTGATATCCTCATGCGCGCCGGCGCGGATGCCCGGTGCCTCGGGCGACACCGGCGGATAATGGAGCAGGCGCAGGATCGAGTTGCCATCCTTGATCGGGCCGTCGAACCAGCGTTCGGGCAGGCCCAGATAGAGGGCAATCGCCGACAGCAGTTCCGCGCCGACCCGGTCGAACTCGGCATAGAGCGGCGCGAACACGTCGCGGAACGCCGGCATTTCGGTCGGCCAGACATTGGGCGGCATGGTTTCGGCAAGCGGATCGCCGGGCGCAAGGTCGCGGCCGACATGCCAGAATTCCTTGAGGTCATTCTCGCTCGCGCCCTTGGCGATCTCCACGCCGAAAGCGGTGTAGCCGCGCTGGCCGCCATTGAACTTGGCATCATAGGCGCGCTTCATTTCGACTGGCTGGGCGAAAAATTCGCGGGCCAGCGCCCATCCCTTGTCGACCAGCGCCTGGTCCATGCCATGGTCCTTGACCATGGCGAAGCCGAAGCGTTGGAAGGAACCACCGAAGGCGGCGGCGAAATCGCCCTTGCTCATCTCTGCCATGGACAGGACGGGCACCTGGTCCAGCACGGATTGCGACACGTATATTCTCCAGATCGATTTGCTTGCAGATGATATAGCGATCAGCCGCCATGGTTCCCATCCTTGATCGTCCTTGGCGCCTGATGCAAGGATGCGGCATGAACTACTGGCTGATGAAATCGGAACCCGACGTCTTTTCCTATGCCGACCTGGTCAAGAAGGGGAAGGCGGAATGGGACGGGGTGCGCAACCATGCCGCCCAGTTGCACATGAAGGCGATGCGCAAGGGCGACCTGGCCTTCTTCTATCACAGCAATATCGGCGTCGAGGCGGTCGGCATCATGGAGATTGTCGAGGAAGCGGCGCCGGACAGCACCGACGAGACCGGCAAGTGGATCGCGGTCCATGTTGCGCCGCACAAGAAACTGGATCGCCCGGTGACGCTGAAGACGATGAAGGCGGACCCGGCATTGGCCGACATGGTGATGTTGCGGCAATCGCGCCTGTCCGTCGCGCCGCTGACGCCGCAGCAGTTCGAGCATATCGTCGCCTTGTCAAAGGCTTAGAAAAACGAGACTGCCTCGATTGCGTTCCGCGCAACTGGAACGCCGTTTTTTGCGATTGTATGAGTTTTTGCGCTGCAACATATGGGTGGCAACAGAACAGAATGTCCAAGAGGTGTTTGAGGGCATTCACAAGGAGCACACCCATGCGAATGCTGTCCAAGTTTGTTGTCGCCGGCGCCCTGAGCGCCATCGTTGCCGTCGCTGCCCCCGCCAATGCGCAGGACGCCGCCAAGCAGCGCTTCACCCACGAAGGCTACACCTACGTCTATGACGTCAAGGATACCAAGACCGGCAAGGTGATCTCGGGCCGTCGTTACCCCGACGCCGTCGCCTTCAACCTGCAGGTCAAGGGTGACAAGGTTTCGGGCGTCTCGGGCGGCCAGACCGTGTCGTTCAAGGTCGATGACGCGCGCGGCGCGGCTTCGGGCGCGACCAACTAAGCCATTTGGCCTCGGCCATCAAAAAGGGCGGCTTCCCAATGGGAAGCCGCCCTTTTTCGTTGTCCTTGACGACGGGATCAGCGGCAGCGGCGCTTGCTGTCGATTTCCTTGCCGAGCAGTGCGCCGCCAGCAGCGCCCAGGATGGTGCCGGTCGCACGGTCGCCGCGGGTGTCGATCGCGCGGCCGACCAGCGCGCCGCCGACGCCGCCGATGATCAGGCCGGTCGTGCCGTCGGACTTGCGGCAATAGGTGCGCCCGTCGCGACCGCGCCATTCCTTGTAGCGATAATGTTTGCGGGCCTGTGCGCCGTCCGTGGGAACGGCCATCGACACGGGAATGGCCAGCGACAGGGCGGCCATGGCCATCAGGGCGTTACGCATAATATCTCCTCCGAATTGCGTTGTCAGCCGATTGAACCCCTGCCTATTGACCTAGGTTGCATGAACCTCTGACAACGGCATAAGTTTTTGTTTCAGCGGAAATTAAATTTGAGGTGAAGCGATGAACGCAGGCGACGGGCAGGATGCTGCGGCACTGATCCGGGCGCTCGACCTGGCCCCGCATCCCGAAGGCGGCTGGTATCGCGAAACCTGGCGCGCACAGGCGGCTGTGGGCCAGAGGGCGGCCGGCACGGCGATCCTGTTCCTGTTGGAGGCGCATCAGCGATCACACTGGCATAGGGTCGATGCTGACGAGATGTGGTTCTGGCATGCGGGGGCGCCGATCGTCCTGGGCATCGCTCCGCCGCAGGGGCTTGGCGTCGATCATCACCTCGGCCCGGATATCGCCGCGGGACAGATGCCGCAGCGCCTGGTCCCGGCGCATCATTGGCAGGCGGCGCGGCCGGTCGACGGATGGGCGCTCGTCAGTTGCACGGTCACGCCGGGCTTCGACTTTGCCGGATTCACGCTGGCACCGCCCGATTGGGCACCCGCCTGAAGCGCGCAGATTTCCGTCGATTTTCAGACTTATCCAAAGTTATCCACAGATTTGTGGCGCGGCCTGTCTTCAAACTGTCGGAATCCGCTTTGTGCGACTCGCGGATCGTGACAGCATCCTCGTATCGGGACATTCGGCAAGGAGCGATCCAAAGCCGGAAAATCCAAGAGAAATCAAGGATTTTTTGCCCTGATGGTCCGTTGGAAGCTGCCATGCGCGAGGATGGCAGGGACGATCGGATCCAAGCCTTTCAGGATGATGCCGGGTACGCGCGAAAGTGAACGTCGGGCTTCGGATGAAAGGTCAGCAACGGTGAACAGACCTTCGGGCTCGTTCTCCCGCGCGAAGATGTGGCAACACATCACATCGCCGGACCGGAAGGCGCAGCCTGCAAGGGCATGTGGCCGAAAGGAATCGACGTTAGTGGGGGCCGGCAGCAATGTCGGCCCCCATTTTGTTTCCGGGATGCCGAGTGCCATCCAGTGCGCATGAACGCACTGTTCAAGAGTCCGTCGGTGCCGGCTGAGGGGATCGAACCCCCGACCTTCGGTTTACAAAACCGAAAAGCCGTGTTCTCGGTGAAACCGAGCGAAACTGCCTAGAACTAGAAAATCCTATAAAATACAACGATCTATTCCACGCTCTTTGTTTCATGTCGAACCAAGCGGTTTTGCGCTGTTTCGACAAAAGTTTCCCCCAAGTTTCCCCCGGATTTGTGTTGCTCTGCATTTTGACCTTCGGTATCGGGGGAAACATTCGGAGGGAAGTATGGCAGCGAAAAAGGCATTCACCGACCGTTGGGTCGAGGCAGTCAAGGCGACCGACAAGCGGCAGGAAATTTCAGACCCTGGCTGTCGCGGCCTTTATCTGATCGTGCAGCCTGCGCCTGGCGGGAAAAAGTCGTGGGCTTGGCGCGGGAAGGCGAAAGGGGCTTCGGCGGTCCAGAAGAAGACGCTGGGATCGTATCCCGCGCACAGCTTGGCAGAAGCGCGTGATTGGGCCGACAAGCTGACTGCTGCGCGCGAAGCTGGGATCGATCTCGACGCGGTTCGACGGGAGGAAGAGGCAAAGGCGGCGGCGGCGGCGGCTGCGGCTTCTGATCGCGCCAGCCGGACGCTCGATTGGTTTTGGACGATTTACGAGCCGCGCTTTATCGACGTGTTGGACGACGCAGCCAATTCGCGGGGAATGTGGCGGAACGACATACAGCCTGCGCTGGGCGCCCTGGTAATGACCGACATCAGGCACGAAGATGTCGAACGCATGGTCGAGAAAGTGCGTCAGCGCGCGCCGGTTCGGGCCAATCGCGTTCTCTCGATGACGAAGACGATCTTCAAACGCGCATTGAGCTATTACCGCAGCCAAACGCTAATGACGACCAATCCGGCCGAATATGTCATGGCGCCGACCAAAGAAGTCTCGCGCGATCGGGTGCTTCGCCGCGACGAATTTGGAATCGTCCTACGCGTCATAGACGAAATGATCGACAGCCAGGAATTCTACGGACCCTATGCGAGGAGTTTGCGCCTGATCGTTGCCACAGGCGTTCGTCGAGATGAAGCAGCAGAAGCGCCTTGGCATGAATTCGATCTTGATGGGGGAAGCTGGCTCATCCCGGGCGAGCGAACGAAAAATGGCCTGCCGCTCTTACTCGATTTGACGCCGAACACGCTGGAATATTTGAGCGGATTGAAAGCACCTAACCGCAGCGAATATGTCTTCAATTCGGTGTCGAAGCCGACAGTGCCGATGTCGGGATTTAGCAAGGCGAAAGACGTGGTTTTCGGACGCACGGTCGAAATTGCAACAGCGGAGGGGGTTCGGCTGGAGAATTGGACGGCGCATGATTTGCGGCGCACCGTTGCCACCATGATGAACGACCTGGCGGACGAGGACGGTAACCCGCTGATCCAACCGGCCATCGTGGAAGCGACGCTGAACCACATCAGTGGCGTCAAATCAGACGTGGCAGGCGTCTATAACCGGGCGGCCTACCGGGCGCAGAAGAAGCGCGCGCTACTGGTCTGGGAAGCCGAACTGGACGCGATCCGACAGGAGAGCGTCCAGCGAGCCGAAGCAATTAAGCAGGCGGCCTAGAGGTCTGCCAGGCGGTGATATCGCTTGCGAGATAGCCGATCCTGTTTTTGGTCAACTGTCGGGGCGGGGGGAATTCTCCCGCCCTTCGCATGCGGAAAATAGTGGTGCGCGACAAGCCGGTCAGACGGATGGCTTCGGCCTGGGACAGGTAGTAATCAGACATGGTGTTAGATGGTTTCAAACTGTTGAAGCCTGATCATAGCCGGGTCACCGCGTTTCGCCGATAAATCAATTAAATCGACAGATTTTCGGATTGGCGCTATCGTCGTCGCGCCCCGTCATTCCGACCGTCCGACCGTCCGTAATTGCCCAGCCGTCACCCGCACGGTCGTGGCCGGAAATTCCACCTCGAACGATCCGTCGGCGTAGGTCGCAACGATTGCGCCGATTGTTCCGGCCGGGACGGTTCGCTTGACGGTCCCGGTCGGGGTGGCCCAGTCTTCGGTGATCGGTTCGACCAGGACGACGACATCGAGGTCGGTCAGGGCGGCCATCACCCGATCGTCGGGCCAGCCCGTCACGTCCACCGTTTTGACCAGGCCACGATCGGCAGCGTCCGCAAGGGCTATCAGGCGGGCCAGACGGTCGGTCACTCCGGCTGTCCTCCCCACCGCAGGCGGAAGAGAATTTCATCTTCGGCCCGACCGAACTGGAAGACGAGCGGATACATCTCGAAATCGGGGCTGATCAATCGGCACCAGATGCCCGCCTGACGACACCATATGCGCATGTCGTCGGGAACACCAAAAGTCTCGTCACTCCGGACGATGAACGGCTTTGAAATCATCCGCTCGAATTCAGCCTTTTGCTCAACCGTGGGCGACAGTATTCCTTTCATGGCTTCGCTAAGGCGGATCGTGGACAGCCCGAACCCGAAAATCGCCAGTATGGCGGGGGATGGTTGGACGGATTTGCCGGTCATCCCTTCACCTCCAGTTTCGGGGTCAGCACGGCCTGGCCGATCGACGACAGGATGCTTTCCAGATCATGGTGCATCGCCTGCTGGTCGGGACCGTCCGGGTCGAGCATTGACAGCAGCCGGTCCAGCTTGGTTTCGACGCGGTCGAGTTTGGTCTCGATGGTGATCAGACG
This sequence comes from Sphingomonas sp. S-NIH.Pt3_0716, assembly GCF_003950715.1. Lineage (NCBI taxonomy): Bacteria > Pseudomonadati > Pseudomonadota > Alphaproteobacteria > Sphingomonadales > Sphingomonadaceae > Sphingomonas > Sphingomonas sp. S-NIH.Pt3_0716. The sequence goes on from NZ_QLJK01000005.1 coordinate 219,117, forward strand.
GTGGGTGATGGTTCGGTCGATGGTCATGCCGCGCCCCCCTTGGTCAGCCAATCGAAGACAGTCGGCGCGACACCGGCCAGCAATATCATCGACCCGGCGCTGCCGAAGTGACGGCCCCAGCGGCGCAGCCATGTCCGATCCGGGTGGTCGATGTGGCTGTCGAGCAGGTGGAAGCCGACGATGAACGAGAGACCGGCGACGAACGTCACGGCCTGGTGGATGGCTTCGTGGGTCATGCCGCGCCCTCCCGGACCATATCCTGGTGGACCTGCACGAAGTGACCAAGGGCACGGCGATGCGGTGACGCTTGCAGAACCAGGCGGCCGTCGATGACCTGGACGGTCGAATAGATGGCGGCGTCGAGGTCAGGTCCGATGCGCTTCGAAGCGCGGGCGATGAAATCGCCGATGTTTTCGATGTCATAATCAAAGCAGAATTCCTCGGCGAATTCGGTGACGATCGACGGGAAATCGAGAAGGGTGGAAAGGTCGAATGTGATCACGGGTGTGGAACTCTCAATGCAGGGTGGTCGGGGTGGTGGCGGCACGGCGTTCGGCGGCGTGGCGGCGCTTATCGGCGGAATTTTCGCGGGGCGTGGCCCACCGCAAATTGTCCAGGCGATTGTCGGCGCGACGACCATTCCAGTGCGCGGCCTGTGCGCCTTCGAAGGGCGGAAGGCTGTCGTGCGCCATCAAGACGAGGCGATGGACATACATGTGACGGGCCTTGCCGTTGTCGTCGATCAGGACGATCTGCCGGTAGCCTTTGCCGCTGTCGTAGTCGGCCATGATCGCGCCGGAAGCGGTAGCGATGCGGCCCTGGTCGGAAACGCGGTAGCGGGTGAAGCCAGGGATCGATTTGAAGGTTTCGGTGGAAGTGGTCGGCCGGTTTGCCTGGCCGAATGCAGTAACGGTAATCATAATCAAAAGCACCAAAATGATTGATACTTTTATTTATCATTGAGAATTTCTGGTTATATTTGGACTTAATTTCGAAATGTGATATAAGGGGAAGGTCTTTAAGACTGTTTCTTTTCAAACTACGACTTGCCCAGGATAGCGATGGTCCGGGGCTTTTTTGTTTCGTCAGGCGGCTTTTTTCGCCTTCGCTTCTGCCCGCTGCCGGGCCTTTTTCTCGCGCTGATGTTCTCGCTCTTCCTCGGGTGTGCGCTTCGGCTTCGACGGTCGTCCGGCCCGCTTCGCTTCGGCGGTAGCGAAGCCCAAAT